>CAZFSE010000143.1:0-11537 GCA_964521805.1 uncultured Verrucomicrobiota bacterium | reverse complement strand
CGGGATTGAAGATCCTTGCAGAAGATCGAGTCAACCGCCGTCTCGGTGATGGCGCAATACCGTTCTTCGCTCTCCCTCAACGCCTCTTCCGCCCGCTTGCGGTCCGTGATGTCTTGAATGATTCCATTAAAAACAATTTCACCTTCTTTATCCAAGGGCGTGGCGGATCCGGAAAACCAGATCTTTTCGCCGGTGGGCTTCTGTAACATTCCCTCATAGTGCCACTCGCTTCTTTCCCGGACGGACGTCTCGATGGATTGGAAAAACCCTTCCCGGTACTCCGGCAGGATTAATTCGGAAAATCGCTCGAAATAGTTGGGCTCTCCAGCCTTTATGCCCACAATCTGCTGGGCTTTCTCGCTGACATAATACAACCCCATTTCTCCATTTGGCCGGACATAGAACTGGTAAAGGACACCGGGAACCTGGCGGGCCACTCCCGACAAGAGGGTCTCACTTTCCCTCAAGGCTTCACCCATCTTCTTATACTGGCGCCGGCTTGCCGCAAGCCACAGGACCAAGACCAGCAGGAGGACGATCAGCACAGCCAGAACAATCATGAAAATGCGAGTCCATTCCGCCAGGTCCGCCTCGGCCTGTTTGCGTTCGGTAATATCAAGCATCACCGTCAGGAAATACTGGCCATTGTGATCCTCAATGACATCGCCAGAGAAAAGGCCGGTGAGGATTTTCCCATCCTTGCGCCGAATGCGCAGTTCAAAACCCTTCACGCTTCCCTCTTTTGCAAGCGTCTCAGCCACAAGAGCCTGCCGTTCCGGATCCACGAACAGCCCAAGTTCCGCGGAGGTTTTTCCAACCACCTCCTCGCGCCGGTAGCCCAGGGTCGTCAGAAAAGACTCATTCACATCCATCAAGTGGCGGTCGGGCATGGAGCTAAGGGCCATCAAGGCCGGGTTGTTGCGAAAGAGTTGCTCGAAGCGCTGATCATCTTTTTCAGGAATGGAGCTGTGCGCCTTCGACGGCGGGGCCATTAGCAACAGGAAGAGAAATGCGTGCAAGAAGAAGGCAAGGGGCTTGCCCGCCAAGCAGGATTGCTTGGCGCAGGGAGTGGAAACAAGCTTCAATCCGGACCCTCTGATCCGGGGAGGCCCTTCGCTCACAACGATGGCGCAGACGCCGCCCCGAGACACAAAGAGTCGTTCGTCCATGCATCCTCCTTACGATCCTCTCCCCAACCCCCCAACAAAAAGGACTGAACCGCCAATTGTACAGAAAGGCAACCAACCTTGGGTCATGCTAGCCAGCAGAGGCACGTGAAACAACTCCTTTTTTCATTCCTGCTCTCTCACTATGCAGGGTTGCGGCTCTCGCTCTTTTTTCAGACTCTTCTCTTCATCCCCGGCACAGCCCTGGCGCCTAGGGCAAATCAAACACGTAGCCCTTGGGGGTGGACTCCCATTCGCTTGCGGGATATTCGTTCTCCTGCAAAACGACCAGGCGGTTGCCTCTCAGGCTTGTTTTCAACTCCGCGCGCGCGGTGCCGGTAAAGAAGCTGTGATGCGTTTCGCTTGAGGATCCGGGGAGACGCTCGGTCAGCAGGACCGCCTCGACCGGGGCGAGGCTCCAGGGATCGCGCGCGCCGCGAAACACGTCCAGGACCTCGGCGGGATCATAGATCCAGGCCTGCAGGGCCCAGCCCTCGGCATGGTATCCGGAGCCTCCTCCGTAGGGATCGGGCAGTCCGGGGCCGCCGCTCGCGTCGCCATACCACGTCTGGCCAAGCCCCCGATACACGAAGCACAGCACGCCATGAACGGCCTCCGTCTCAATCCACTGAATGGAGGTCACCTTGTTGGCAATCCACCACACTTCATTCGAGGGACGGTTCGCGACCCACCATGCACTCGTGGCGTTGACAGCCCGCACGTCCGGCGCTTGAAGCCCCTGGCTGGGATGGCACAGCAACGGGAGCCCTGTCACCGAGCCGCCCGTGAGCGCCATGGCGAACAAGTTGGGGCCCCACCGGCCCAGAGCGGCGCCGGAGGTGCCTTCCAATCCGGCCAGATAGACATAGCCGGCGGCTTGGATTGCATCCGGCGGCAGGCACATATACCCGCCCACGCGTGAGTGATGCGCGTACTCGTTGCTGACGGTCCACAGCCCGGAGGCCACCCCGCCGCCATCAAGCTCGCCTTCATAGAATCCCTGTGTCTGCCAGTCGGTGCCAGCGCCATTGTACCATTGGTGCTTGGTGAAATAGAGGCGTCCGCCGGTCTCCAGCAGGCCGCCCAGCACATAGCTTTCCTCCCCGGCGCTCCAGCCCTCGGGAAGAAGCCCGCCGGTGATGTCCACCCAGCCGCCCACCCGTGTGCCCTCGCGTCCATCCAGGATCGAGGGAACCTGCACCTGTGCCTGGCGGTCATAATAGGGATGTCCTGCCACCAGCAGGTTGCCATTGGTCAACTGGGCATGAACGCCAGAGGAATAGCCAAACCGGTAATCCCCATCCTCCGCCATCGGAACGGCAAAGGTGCCGGCCATGGCCTCGACCACGTCCGCCCAGGCCAGCAGGGCCCGCGGGGCATCGGTCCGCACCCGGTACAGCATCCAGGGCGCCACCCCCGCCTCCATGAGCCAGGAAACCGATCCATCCACCCTCGCGGTCCGGGTGCCGTCCGCCATATCGAAAAACGAGTCCACCACACTGGCCGCCTGCTGAACCACGCACACCTCGCCGCTGGGCGCCTGGGCGTCGAGCTGAATCAACCCGTTTGCCGCGCGCACGTACTGGGTGATCTGCACGCTGGATTGGGCCTGAGCCGGCGGGATGCCCAGAAGAAACCCCAGCGCCGTCAACACCAGTTTGGAGGCCAGAAGTCTGCTCATGAAAAAAAGTGTACACCACCCGGAAGGAATCCGCGCCCCTTTTTTGCGACATTTATGTAACGTGCCGCCCCACATTTTTGTGGGCGTTTTTTTCTCGCATTGCCTGGCCATTTCAGGCCTTTATCTTCGAGTGGATTTTTTGCCCCCAGGGCCGGGGGAAATGGACGTCTTTTCCAGGAATAACGAGCATGGCAAAGTACATATTCATCACAGGCGGGGTGATTTCCTCGCTGGGCAAGGGGCTGACCTCGGCCTCGCTGGGCCGGCTGTTAATCAGCAGAGGCCTGACCATCCGCATGCTAAAGGTGGACCCGTATCTCAATGTGGACCCGGGGACCATGAGCCCCTATCAACATGGCGAGGTCTATGTCACCGACGACGGCGCGGAGACGGACCTCGACCTGGGCCACTACGAGCGCTTCACGGGCCAGCCCACCTCGCGCAAAAGCAATTTCACCGCCGGGCGAATTTATTGGGAGGTCCTGAAAAAGGAGCGGCACGGAGACTACCTCGGCGGCACGGTTCAGATGATCCCCCATATCACCGACGAGATCAAATCCCGCATCCGCGCGCTGGATGAAAAGGGCGTGGACATCATCCTCTGCGAGATTGGCGGCACGGTGGGCGACATCGAGGGCCTGACCTTCCTGGAAGCCATCCGCCAGATTGGCCTGGAGGAAGGGCGCGACAACGTCATGTATATCCACCTGACGTACGTGCCGTTCATCAAGGCCGCAAAGGAAGTGAAGACCAAGCCCTCCCAGCAGAGCGTGGCCAAACTGCGTGAAATCGGCATTTTGCCGGACGCCCTGATCTGCAGGTCCGAGGTCGAGCTGGACGAGGACGTGCGGAAAAAGCTGTCGCTCTTCTGCAATGTGCCGCTTCATGCCGTGATCGAGGAGCAGGACGTCCAGCATACGATTTATGAACTGCCGCTGGTGCTTTCGGAGCAGGGGCTCGATGAGTTGATCCTGGTGCATTTCCGCATGGCGCGCCCGCCGGCCAAGCTCGCGCCCTGGAAGAAAATGCTCGAGGCGCTCATCCATCCGGACAAGACCGTGCGCATCGCGGTGGTGGGCAAGTATTCGGAATTGCAGGACGCCTACAAATCCATCTTCGAGGCCATTCAGCACGGCGGCCTGCCCTTCAAGGCTCGCGTGGAGATCGTGAAGCTGGCGGCGGAGGAATTTGAGGCCGGACGGGGCCTGGAAGAACTGGATCAGGTTTCCGGCATCCTCGTTCCCGGCGGCTTTGGCGAACGGGGCATCGAGGGCAAGATCGGCGTCATCCAGTATGCGCGTGAAAAGGGCATCCCCTTCTTCGGTATTTGCCTGGGCATGCAAATGGCGGTGGTGGAGTTTGCGCGGAACGTCTGCGAGCTGTCCGGCGCCCATACCACAGAAGTGGACAAAGCCACCCCCCACCCCGTCGTGTGCCTGATGGAGGAGCAGGAAAAGGTGATAGACCTTGGCGCGACCATGCGCCTGGGCAACTGGCCCTGCGCCTTGAAAAAAGGCTCGCGCGCCGCTCAGGCCTACGGTGCCAGCCAGATCGGCGAGCGGCATCGGCATCGCTATGAGGTCAACAACGCCTATCGCGAGCAATTTGAGAAAAGCGGGCTGGTGCTTTCGGGGCTGTCCCCCGACCGCAATCTGGTGGAAATCGTTGAATTGGAGAATCATCCGTGGTTTGTTGGATGCCAGTTCCATCCGGAACTCAAATCTCAGCCGCTGGCCCCCCACCCCTTATTCAAGGCGTTTGTGGGCGCGGCCTTGGAACGAGCCGCCAGTAAAATGAACAAGAAATCCAAGCCGCAACAAAAAAAGAAGAAGCGTTAAGCAGAAACCTGCATTTTTTTCGTGCGTTTTGGGCGGCAGATGGGTATGAACGTCCGACCGCAAACACGGTTAAGAGCGGTGAAAGAAGAAGCTCACTGCGAAAAATACACACAGGCGGCTGAGAGGCCACCTTGGGAGAGACGGTTTTGAAGGCAATCATTGCATTGGAAGATGGAACCTGTTTCGAAGGACGGGCCTTTGCCGGAAACGGAGAAGTGTACGGCGAGCTGGTCTTCAACACGTCCATGACGGGCTATCAGGAGATCCTCACGGATCCGTCCTATCACGGACAGATTGTCACGCTCACTTACCCGCTGATCGGGAATTATGGCATCAATCCCGAGGATATGGAATCCGCCCGGGCACAGGCCGCGGGCCTGGTGGTGGGCGAATGCAGTCGCATCCCCAGCAACTGGCGGAGCACAAAAACCCTGCCCCAGTACTTGGAGGAAAACCACATCCTCGGCGTGGATCAAGTGGACACGCGCGCCATCACCCTGCATATCCGCTCCAAAGGCGCGATGAAATGCGTCATGTCCTCGACGGATTTGGATCGCACCAGCCTGATCAAGAAGGCGCAGAACTCGCCAGGGCTTGTGGGGCGCGATATCGCCACGGAGGTCAGCACGCCCTCTGCGTACGCCTGGCCGGGGCCGTATCAAGCCGTGCAAGCCTTGTCCGGCATCGCGGAAGGTGTCCGCGCCTACGACAAACTGCTCGGACCCGAAGCCTCCATCCTGAAATACCGCGTGGCGGTTCTTGATTGCGGCATCAAACTCAATCAATTGCGCCTGCTGGAAAAACTGGGGTGCCGGCTCGATGTCTTTCCCATCGCCACTCCCGCGGGCGATATTCTGGCCGCGAAGCCGGATGGCTTTTTCATCTCCAATGGCCCCGGCGATCCCGAAGGCGTGCGTCCCATCGTCCGCGAAATTCGGAGCATCCTCGAAACGGGCCTGCCGACCTTTGGCATCTGCTTTGGCCATCAGTTGCTGGGCCTGGCGCTGGGCGGGAAGACCTACAAGTTGAAATTCGGCCACCGCGGCGGCAATCAGCCGGTCATGGATCTGACCACCCAGCGCGTGGAGATCACCTCGCAGAACCATGGCTTCTGCGTGGACAAGGACTCGCTGGATCCGGAGTTGGTGGAGACCACGCACATCAACCTCAATGACCAGACCTCCGAGGGCCTGCGGCATCGAAAATGGCCGGTGTTCTCGGTGCAGTACCACCCGGAGGCCTGCCCGGGACCGCACGATTCCACCTATCTGTTTCAACGCTTCATCCAGCTGATGGACGCACAGCACGGGAGCGTGAAATGAAGCCTAATGACTGGATTGCCATTCTGGATTTTGGGTCGCAGTACACCCAGCTGATCGCGCGCCGGATTCGCGAACAGCAGGTCTATTGCGAGATTGTCCGCTACAACACGACCGCCGCCGAACTGGCCGCACGGGCGCCCAAAGGCATCATTCTTTCCGGCGGCCCGGCCAGTGTGCTGGGCGAAAAGTCTCCCTCGGTGGATCGGGGGATTTACGAGCTGGGCGTCCCCGTGCTGGGCATCTGCTACGGCATGCAACTGATGGGCCGCGACCTGCAGGGGCACGTGCGGCCCGGCAAGGCCCGCGAATACGGGAGCGCCATGATCGAAGTGGTGTCGCCCACCCATCTCTTCAAGGACATGCCCGACATTCTTGAAGTCTGGATGAGCCACGGCGATCAGGTGGAGGAATTGCCGCCTGGCTTTTCCCTGCTGGCCAAGACGGCCACCTGCCCCATCGCCGCCATGGCCGATGCCCGGCGACAACTGTACGGCCTGCAATTCCACCCGGAAGTGGTGCATACCCCCCGGGGCGTCGAAATCCTGCGCCAGTTCGTCTTTGGCGCATGCCAATGCGACGGCCAATGGAAAATGTCCGCCTTTGTCGAGGAGAGCGTCCGCGCCATCCGCGAGAAAGTCGGAAGCGAGCATGTGCTCTGCGGGCTGAGCGGCGGCGTGGATTCCTCGGTGGTCGCCGCCCTGCTCCACAAGGCCATTGGCCAGCAACTGCATTGCGTGTTTGTGGATAACGGGCTTCTCCGCTTCAAGGAGGCCGAGCAGGTCGAGGAGACCTTTGGGCGCGCCTTCGGCGTGGATCTGCATGTCGCCCGCGCGCAGGATCTGTTCCTGGAGCGGCTGAAGGATGTCACCGATCCCGAAAAGAAGCGCAAGATCATCGGGGCCACATTCATTGACGTCTTTGCCCAGGAGGCGCGCAAGGTCGGCAAGGTGAAGTTCCTCGCCCAGGGCACACTGTATCCGGATGTGATTGAGAGCGTCTCGCCGCTGGGCGGGCCGTCGGTCACCATCAAGAGCCACCACAACGTGGGCGGCCTGCCCGCCGATCTCCAGTTTGATCTGATCGAACCCCTGCGGGAACTTTTCAAGGACGAGGTGCGCGAACTCGGGCGCGAACTGGATCTGCCGGAGCACATTGTCAGCCGCCAGCCATTTCCAGGCCCGGGCCTCGCCGTCCGCATCATCGGCGCCGTCAGCCACGAGCGGGTGAACTTGCTCCAGCAGGCGGACCTGCGCGTGCAGGATGAAATCCTGAAACTCGGCAATTACCGGGACATCTGGCAGGCCTTTGCGGTCCTCCTGCCCGTCCAATCCGTCGGCGTCATGGGCGACGAGCGCACCTACGAAAACGTGGTGGCGGTCCGCGCCGTCCAGAGCCTGGACGGCATGACGGCGGACTGGTTCCGCCTGCCCTATGAAACACTCGACCGCATCGCCGCCCGCATCATCAACGAAGTGCGCGGCGTCAATCGTGTCGTGTACGACATCAGCTCAAAACCCCCCAGCACCATTGAATGGGAATAAGCAGAGAAGTCTGAGACCTGAAACTTGAAACCTGAAAATTGTGAAGTGAAGAATGAGAGAATTGACAAAACAGGATCTGCGGATCCGAACAAAACAGTTTGCACTGGGGATCATTCAACTGTACGAAAAACTCCCTGTCGCGAAAGCGGTGGTGGATATTGTTGGGCGACAAATGCTGAGGTCTGGAACCTCGGTGGCGGCCAATTATCGTGAAGCATCCCGGGCAAGGAGCCGGGCGGATTTTGTATCGAAAATCGAGATCTGCACTCAAGAGGCGGATGAGACTCAGTTATGGCTGGAATTGCTCAAAGAAGGATGCAAGGTAAGCATGGCCCAGGTAGATACACTTTGGCAGGAAGCCGATGAGTTGATCTCCATCTTCGTCACCATGTCGAAAAACACAAAAGAGAATAATAGCTAGATCATGAATAGTTTTCCCATTTCAGGTTTCAGATTTCAGGTCTCAAGTTTCAGGTCTCTCTTCTTCTCTTCTCTTCATTTCAAGTTTCAGGTTTCAGGTTTCTCTTAGGGGTTTCTAATGCCAAAACGAACTGACATCCAAACCATCATGCTCATTGGGTCGGGGCCGATTGTCATCGGCCAGGCCTGTGAGTTCGACTATTCCGGCACGCAGGCGTGCAAAGCCCTTCGCGAGGAGGGCTACCGGATTGTGCTGATCAACAGCAATCCGGCCACCATCATGACCGATCCCCAGGTCGCCGACCGCACGTATGTGGAACCGATCAGTGTCGAGGCGGTCGAGAAGATCATCGCCAAGGAGCGGCCCCAAGCCCTCCTGCCCACCTTGGGCGGGCAGACGGCGCTAAACGTGGCCCTCGAAGCGTTCGAGCAGGGCATCCTCACCAAGTATGGCGTGGAGATGATCGGCGCCAACGCGGAGGTCATCAAGCGCGCGGAAGACCGCCAGCTGTTCAAGGAGGCCATGGAAGAAGCCGGCCTGGAATGCCTCAAGAGCCGGATGGTGCAGACCCTGGCGGAAGCCCAGGCCGCCGCGGAGGAAATAGGATTCCCCGTCATTGTGCGCCCCAGCTTTACGCTGGGCGGCACCGGGGGCGGCACCGCGCACACCATGGAGGAACTGCGCAAAATCGCCACCAATGGCCTCAAGGCCAGCCTCAAGCATACCGTGCTGATTGAGGAATCGGTGTATGGATGGAAGGAATTTGAATTTGAGGTCATGCGCGACCGCAAGGACAACGCCGTCATCATCTGCTCCATCGAGAATCTCGATCCCATGGGCATTCATACCGGCGACAGCATTACGGTGGCCCCCGCGCAAACCCTGACCGATGCCGAGTACCAGGAGATGCGCAATGCCTCCCTCAAGGTCCTTCGCTCCATCGGGGTGGAAACCGGCGGGTCCAACGTCCAGTTCGCCGTCAATCCCAAGACGGGACGGATGGTCGTCATTGAAATGAATCCCCGCGTCTCGCGCAGTTCTGCGCTGGCCAGCAAGGCGACCGGCTTCCCCATCGCCAAGATCGCCGCCAAGCTCGCGGTGGGCTATACGCTGGATGAATTGCCCAACGACATTACCCGTGAAACACCCGCCTGCTTCGAACCCACGCTGGACTATTGCGTGGTCAAGGTGCCCCGGTTCGCCTTCGAGAAATTCCCGGGCGCCGACCCCAAGCTGGGCGTCAGCATGAAATCCGTCGGCGAGACCATGGCCATCGGATGCAACCTGCGCGAAGCCCTGCAAAAGGCCTTCCGAGGCTTGGAAATTGGCGTGGATGGGCTCGACCTCAAGGCCGAAGAGCGCATCATCCAGGAGAACCTGGAGCATCAGCTCAGTCTTTCTGAAACGGACCGGCACGTCACCAGCAAATTTGCCCTCAAGCAGGGCATGTCCATCGAAAAAATCTCTGAAATCACCGGCATTGACCGGTGGTACATAGACAACATCGCGCAGATTGTGGAGATCGAGAAGGAGCTGGTGGACTTCCCCCAGGACCGGCCCCTGCCCGCTGAACTCATCCGGAAGGCGAAACGCTCGGGCTTCTCTGACCGGCAGATGGCGGCCCTCCGGCCCGGCGAAACCGAAGTCAGCATCCGGGCCCTGCGCCTGGCACAGGGCATCAAGCCGGTCTATCGATTGGTGGACACCTGTGCGGCGGAGTTCGAAGCCTACACCCCCTACTTCTATTCCAGCTATGCCGATCACGACCAGTCCCGCGTCACCGACAAGAAGAAGGTCATGGTGCTCGGTGGCGGCCCCAACCGCATCGGCCAGGGCATTGAATTTGATTACTGCTGTGTGCATACCGTGCAGGCGCTACGCGAGCTGGGCTATGAGACCATCATGGTCAACAGCAACCCGGAAACCGTCAGCACGGATTATGACACCGCGGACAAGCTCTATTTCGAGCCGCTGACCTTTGAAGATGTGATGAACATCTACGAGAACGAGCGTCCGCTGGGCGTGATTGTCCAGATGGGCGGCCAAACCCCGCTGAATCTGGCCGTGCCCCTGATGAAAGCCGGCGTGCCCATCCTGGGCACCTCGCCGGAGAGCATTGACAAGGCCGAGGACCGCGAGCAATGCCGCGTCCTGCTCGACCAGCTGGGCCTGAAGCAACCGGAAAGCGGAACCGCCATGACGGAAGATGAAGCCGTCGAAGTGGCCGCCCGCATTGGCTTCCCGGTCATGATCCGGCCCTCCTACGTCCTGGGCGGACGCGCCATGATGGTGGCCAATAACAAGACCGAAGCCCGCCCCTTTATCCGCGCCGCCTTCAAGGCCAGCCCCGGTTTCCCGGTGCTGATTGACCGCTATCTCGAACACGCCACGGAAATTGATGCCGATGTGGTCTGCGATGGCGAAACCGTCTATATCGGCGGCATCATGCAACACATTGAAGAGGCCGGCATCCATTCCGGCGACAGCGCCTGCGCGACGCCTCCACACACGCTCCACCCCGCCTTGCACCGCGTCATTGAATCCGCGTGCTCCCGCATCGCCCTCGCCCTGGGGGTCAGAGGTCTGATGAATGTGCAACTGGCGGTCAAGAATGGCGAGCTGTACATCCTGGAAATCAACCCCCGGGCCTCACGCACCGTGCCCTTCATCAGCAAGGCCACCGGCGTGCCGCTGGCCAAGGTGGCCGCACGCATCGCGGTGGGCGAGAAGCTCAAGGACATGGGCTTGAACCAGCGCGCGCCGCGCAAGCCCTGGTTTGCCGTCAAGGAAGCCGTCCTGCCCTTCAACCGCTTTGCCGGTGTGGACCCCATCCTGGGACCGGAAATGAAGTCCACGGGTGAAGTCATGGGCATAGACACCTGCTTTGAAATGGCCTACTGGAAAAGCCAGATGGCCGCCGGACAAATCCTCCCCAAGAACGGCATCGTCTTCCTCAGCGCCGCCACCAAGGACAAATCCTGGATGGTGGAGATTGGCTGGGATTTACAGGACATGGGCTTCGAGCTGTATGCCACCGAAGGCACCGCCGCCGCGCTTCAAGCCGCCGGCGTCAACGCCAGCATCCTCAAGAAACTGGCGGAGAAGCAGAGCCCCAACGTGCTGGACCTGATGCGCGATGGCAAGATCAACCTGCTCATCAACACCCCCAGCAATTCGAAGGCCCGTCTGGATGAAATCTCCATCCGCGCGGAGGCCATCCGCCGGAGCGTCCCCATCATCACCACGGAGGCGGGCGCCCGCGCCACCGTCGCCGCCATCCGGCATGTAAAGGACAAGGATTGGGACGTGCGCGCCCTGCAGGATTACCTTGGCTCATAAAACCGCTTTGCATGGGCACATGCATGACGGCGTGGCATGCCGTCCCCACATAGGGATGAAGGGCCGAGAGCCAACAAACCTTGGCGCATTCAGAAAAGCACGGAAAGAAACTTGGCTTTAGCCCGGCCTTCTACGAAGGCCGGACTAAGCCTAATCCACCAGAACCATTCAGTCTATTCAACGGGCACCGTGACAAAGACCCGATAGATGCCAACATTCTGCGTGGCGC
>CAZFSE010000142.1:0-11708 GCA_964521805.1 uncultured Verrucomicrobiota bacterium | reverse complement strand
GCGCACATCCCCTGCACGTTTCACCCGCCATCGAGCGCCTCGGATTTTACGTTCAATTGGAGGCGCCGGACAGCACCCGTCCAGACCAGGCCGTTGCGCGCGGGCAATTGCGCCGCCTGTTCCAAAGCTGGCCCGAGGGCGTCCGGGCCTACCGGGGCCAGCCGGCCCTCCAACGCCCCGGCGCAACGTCCGGCCTCGCCCTCCTGCAGGCGGAATTTATGGCCGGAGCACCCGCCCCCATGGTCTGCGCCGCACCCACGGACATTCCAGAAAAAGATGTCCTCTACCTGATCCGCCTGCCAGCAGGCGCTTCCACCCTTCTCGCCTTCGCGCTGGACCAATTGCGCCGCAAGAAAATACCGTTTCAAACCATCCGGCGGGACGGACGCCGCCAGCACATCGTGGGACCGAAGCATCGCGCCCGTTCGGGAATCTGGGCCTTCTTCGAAGAACAGGATGACCTGCTCCTGCTGGCCACAGCCTCCGCCGCCGGCTGGAGCAGGCCGGATGGCCGGCCGTTCCTTTTAGAGGGCAACGTGGAAGCCCTGCTGACAAATGATGGCGCTCCTTGCCCGCACGGCCCCACCCTGCGCACACTCCGCTCCCTCCCGCACGCCGCCCTTCCAGCCTGCCTGGAATGCGCGCTCAATCCCCCCAAATGAATGGGGCGAACCATCCTTGATTCGCCCCATCACGCCACTGCTCACTGGTCACTTTTAACTGGTCACTGGCCACTTTCTTTACGGGTACTGCGCCGGGCGGTCGAGGCCCAGGGTTTCCGGCAAGCCGAACAGGATGTTCATGTTCTGCAGGGCGTTGCCCGCCTGGCCCTTCATCAGATTATCAATGTGCGAGACCACACGCAAACGACGGGTGCGCTCATCCACATCCACCGTCAGGTTGCAATAGTTCGTGCCCCGCACGTGAACCGTGCCAATCTGCGTCTTGTGGTCATACAGGCGGATGAAGGGATTGTTCTTGTGGAACGCCTTGTACGCCTCCATCACCTGGGCGGGCTGGACGCCATCGGCCAGCGTGCCATACAGGCAGGACATGATCCCGCGGCAGACCGGCACCACCTGCGCGGTGAACGTCACCCGGACCTCCTCACCCGCCAGCCGGGAAAGCTCCCGCTCCACTTCCATGACGTGCTGATGCCCCGTCAGCCGGTACGCATTCATGTTGTCATAGCGCGCCGGATAGTGGAACACCGCCGCCGGTTTCTTGCCCGCGCCGGAGACGCCCGTCTTGCAGTCGCAGATCACACTGCGCACATCCACCAGCTTGTGTTGCAGGGCGGGAGAAAGGCCCATCAGGCAACTGACGGCGAAACAACCGGGATTGCCCACCAGCCTGGTGCCGGCGGTGTACTCGGCCCGGCGAAGTTCCGGGAGCCCATACACCGATTGAGGAAGCAGGTCCGCCGACTTGTGCTGGGGATCGCGGCCAATGCGCCGCGCATATTCCGCGTAGGTCTGCGCATCGTTGAAGCGGAAGTCACCACTGTAATCAATGACCTTCGCGCCCTTCTCGAGTTCCGCGCGCGCAAACTGCATGCCCACGCCATCCGGCGTCGAGAAAAAGACCACGTCCACCGGCTGTTGGGCCTTGGGATCATCCGGCGCGATGATCAGGTCATCGCAAAACCCCGCCAGGTGCGGGTACTGGGCGCTCAAGGGCGTCCCCACATCCGTCACATCCACCAGGCAGGCAATTTCCGCCTCTGGATGCCGGAGCAACAATTCCGCAATGCCCACCCCGCCATACCCGCCACAACCAATTACCTTCGCTCTGATCATGTTCATGTTCCTTTCGTGAAAAAACGGCGCGACTATGCGGCGGAACCCCCCGGCAAGTCAAGCGCAAGCCCTGGGGCCTCGCGCCCTTTTATTTGCCGTTCAACGTGTGCCGCCATGCCACGCCAGAAGAAGACGTCCCCAACCGTTTTTCCTTCCCGCCGGAGTTGACAAAGCCCTTCTCTGCGTTCAATCTTCCGGCCACAGCATGAAGAAAAAACAGCCAGCAAACAGCGCGGCCAAGAAGAGGGCTCCTTCACGGGCGCGCCCTTCCTCCGCTGGCGCCGGAAAAAAAAATCTGCGCATGGCAGACGAATTAAAGGCCAGCAAACAGCGCTATGATCTGCTGGTCAATCTCTCCCCGGTGGGCATCATTGTCTCCTGCTCCAACAAGGTGGTCTTCGCCAATCCCACCGCGCTCAGCCTCTGGGGGGCCTCACAGCCCGGCGACATCATCGGCAAAAGCCCGCTCGACCGCGTGCATCCGGGCGACCGGGAGCGGATCAAGCGCGAAATATCCACGCTCAAGAAAAAACGCTCCGCGACCGTGATCATGGAGGTCCGATGCCTGCGGATGGATGGGAGCTTGCTTCATGTTGAAGGCCGCGGCACCCTCATCCGGTACAACGGAAGAACCTGCATCCAGACCATCTTCACCGACATCACCGCGCGCAAGAATGCCGAGGCCATCCAGCAGAGGGAAATTGATTTCGCGTACAACCTGGTGCAGGCCATCCCCGCCTATTTCTCCGCCATCAGCAACGACAACCGGATCATCCTCATGAATGCCGCAATGCTGGGCGCGCTGGGCTACCGCCTGGAGGAGGTGGTGGGCGCTGATTTCCTGAACCTGTTTGTGCCGGCGACGGAGCGCAAGGAAGTGGCCCGGCATTTCCACAGCCTCCGAAACACCAAGGAACCTCTCCTGAGCGAAAGCGCCCTGCTGACCCGTGACGGACGCGAGCTGGTCGTGGAGTGGCATGGACGCCCGGTGCTCAAGGATAACGGCGAGGTGGACTATTTCTTCATCGTGGGCATTGACGTGACCGAGCGCCGCCGCTCGGCGGAGGAGCACAAGCGCATGGAGATTCAGATCCAGCGCACGCAGAAACTCGAAAGCCTCGGCGTCCTGGCCGGTGGCATCGCCCACGACTTCAATAATATTCTCGTGAACATTCTCGGCAACGCCGACCTGCTCCTGCTGGAACTGCCGCCCGATTCACCGCTGAAGCCTCGCATCGAGGACATCAAAAAGGCCGGCTTGCGGGCCTCCGAGCTGAGCAACCAGATGCTGGCCTATTCCGGCAAGGGGCGCTTCCTGATTCAGCGGCACAACCTCAACAAGCTGGTGGAGGACATGGTCAACCTGCTGAAGGTTTCCGTCTCCAAGAAGGCCACCGTCGAATACCACTTTGCCAAGGACCTCCCCTGCATCGAGGCCGACAGCGCCCAAATCCGCCAGGTGATCATGAACCTGATCACCAACGCCTCCGAGGCCCTTGCGGAGCGCGACGGCCTCATCCGCATCAGCACCGGCACCATCCGGGCGGACAGCCAGTATCTCGCCGACACCTTTTTACACGACAACCTG
The DNA here is from genome assembly GCA_964521805.1 of uncultured Verrucomicrobiota bacterium. Taxonomy (GTDB): domain Bacteria; phylum Verrucomicrobiota; class Kiritimatiellia; order CAIQIC01; family GWF2-57-35; genus CAZFSE01. Next base: position 8,321 of record CAZFSE010000142.1, on the reverse strand, counting down.
GTCCCGGGACTCTATGTCTACGTGGAAATAACCGATAATGGATGCGGCATGGACACCCAGACCAAGGCCCGCCTTTTTGACCCCTTCTTCACCACCAAGTTCATCGGGCGCGGCCTGGGGCTGGCCGCCGTGCTGGGCATCGTGCGCGGCCATAACGGCGCCATCAAGCTCTGGAGCGAACCGGGCAAGGGCACCACCTTCCGGGTGCTGTTCCCCTGCTCCGACATGACGGTAGAGGTCGAGCCGGACGCCGAGGCGGGTGGCGACGCCAGCGAAGCCTGGACCGGCTCAGGGACCCTCCTGGTGGTGGATGACGAAGAGGGCGTGCGCAACGTGGTCCAGATGATGCTGGAACGCTCCGGATTCACCGTGCTGACCGCCGCGGACGGGCTGGAGGCCATCAGCCTGTTTGAAAAACATGCGGATGAAATCCGCGCGGTCATTCTCGACCTGTCCATGCCGCACATGAACGGAGGAGAAGTCTTTCTGGAATTGCGAGGCATCCGCCCCGGTGTGCGCGTCATTCTCGCCAGCGGCTATACGGCCGAACATGCGCGAAGCCACTTCCAGGACATGGGGCCGGCCGGATTCATCCAAAAGCCCTTTGTCATTCAAACCCTGCTGGAGGCCATTCAGGCGGCCTTAAAAAACTAACGCGGGTCTTCTTTGGAACAAACACCCGGCGGGGGCCGGAGGCCCCTGCCGGGTGTTCTGGGCTGTTGCATTCAGGTTATTCGGACTTCACTTCAATTCGCTTGGCTTCCGTGCGCGCCTGCGCGGTTTTGGGGATGCTCAGGGACAGGACACCCTTCTTGAATTGGGCCTTGATCTTGTCCGCCTCGATGCCCGCCGGCAGGGTCAGCACGCGCTGGAACTGCCCGTAACTGCGCTCGGAAAGGAAAAACTGCTTGTTCTTCTCCTCCCGCTCCTGCTTTTTCTCGCCCTTCACGGTCAGAACATTGTCATCGAGAGTGACTTCAATATCCTTTTCATCCATGCCGGGCAGTTCCGCGGTGACCTGGACCGCCTTCTCGGTCTCGGCGACCTCAAAGCGCGGGGCCACCACGCCCCAATCGGAGCCCCCCTGCCACAGGCTGGGAAGCCTCGGGTGCGAGAAATCTTTGAAGAAATCCTCAAAGAGATCGTTCATCTGGCGATGAAGCACCTCGAAGGGGTGAGCCGGGCGTTGTTCCATGCTGACCGGCTCGTTTTTCTTTCTCCAAGGAACCAGTTTGCTCATCATGACGCCCTCCTTTCACGCCGGATTAGCCGGCGGCCTCCACTTGAATCTTCCGGGGCTGGGCCTTTTCCGCCTTGGGCAGGAGAAGGTTCAGCACTCCGTTCTTCATGGTTGCCTTGATCTTGGCTTCATCCATGTCGGATGAGAGCTGGAAGGACCGGCGATAGACACCGGCAAGATACTCCCGATGAACCAGGGCCTGCCCGGCCGGTGCCGGCTCTTCCTGGGTGTGTCCCGTGAGGGTCAGCACGCCGTCCTCCAAGGTCACGTCCACGTGCTTTTCATCCACGCCGGGCATATCGCATATGACGAGAATCGAGTCGCCCTTCTCGTAGATGTCCGTGGCGGGTGAAAAGACCGGGCGGTCCTGGGCCATCTCCACCTCGCGTCCGGGGTCCTTCCGTTGTGTCTGCATTTCTTGATGGGTTGTGTTCATTCTCCTCCTCCTTCTTATTCCGCCGAGATGGCGATCTTCTTGGGCTTGCTGGATTCGGTGCGCGGCAGGGAAACCGTCAGCACGCCGCGCGCATACCGCGCGGACACCCTGGTCCCATCCACCTCATACGGGAGACGGAAACTCCGCACGAACTTCCCGGCGCCCCGCTCCTGGCGGTGGCAAACCACGTCATCCGTGGGTTCATCCACTTTGCGCTCGCCCTGCAGGGTCACGGCATCCCCCTGCACGCTGATGTCAATGTCCTTCGGGTCCACCCCGGGGAGCTCGGCCGTGAGGGTTACTTGCTCGGCATTGCTCCACAGGTTGACGGCGGGATAGGACTCCGCCTCTCCGGGGTTGCCAGCCTCAAACAGACGGTTGATGTCCCTCTGCAATCGGCGCAGGCCACCGAACGGATCCACTTGCGTTGTCACTGCGAATTCTGGCCAATACATGTTGCGCTCCTTTCTTCTTTGTTCCTGCTGGATTCAGCATCCAGCCTTGTTTTTCCAGAAAAACTAAATAGCAAAGACCGTGCCAATTTATTATATTTTTGTATTACGCTTACTATGAACTGTTTGCATTATTATATATTTGTTGATGTGTATCGATTTGTCTCTCTTACAGATCATTTATAGCGCCATTTTGTCTCTTCTTTTTGCCTGTTCTTGGGTTCGATGGACCAGACGGGGGGGCTACGGGTCGGGCGTTGGAATCACAAACCCTGCTGTGGCATCACAACTTCGGCTTGCGAACGCGAAGGCGGTATTCGATTTTTTCTTCGCTCAACGACTTAACCTCGGGCCGAAACAGAATGCGTTGGGCCTCGATTTGGCAGGGTTTGTTGGAGCGCAGGACATTCCATTCCAGGACCAGAGGAGGCTTTTCACTGACTTCCACCCGGATGTCGCGGCCACCAAGATTGGCCAGGACAATTTCAAATCCCATTTCCGCGCTTCCGGCCCCAAACTCCTGCTGATGGAGGGTCCGCCGCAAGCCGGTCACCTCCCCAGCCTCGCCCAGGTCTATTCGAATTTCATCGCCCGCGGAGGCATGGGCGAACCACGCGGACTGAAGGCGGTGGGTGCGTTGTCCGCCCAGGAAAATCTCGGCCTCGCCCGCGGGCAGAGGAAAGCCCAGCCCCTGCGCTTCCTCATTTTTGAAAACGATTTTCTTTTTCAAGGGCTGTCCCATTTTTCCCGAATCCAGGGGATACTCCTCCGAGTTCAACACATACAGGCGATCCGCCGGACGCCTCACCACGCGCGCAAAGAAGGCATGCAGATCGGAATGAGCCTCCAGCGTATGCCGCCCAGGAAGGGGATAAAGATGCTCGACCTCCTCCAGCACAACCGGGTTCAACCACAGGTCGGAAAGGGCGGACTCCTCGTTAAACAGCAAAAAACCCGGCGCCTTGAGGGGCTGACGCCCCGGCAGGACCGGCGCCCCCACCAATTGGATGCTGGCATTGCTGAAGGTCCGAGCGCTTGTATTCTGAATTCGGACCATGCCGGTCAAATCCACGGATACCGGCTCCCGCTCATCTTCCCGCTCGCCCCGGACAGCCACCTGGTAGTGGGCCGACCAGCCAAACCCGGACAACTGGTAGGTGACTTCAAGGATGACGCGGGGCACCCTCAGGGGGGCCTCCAACACGCACCGGATCGGGCGAATTTCAGAGGGCTCCGATTCAGAAGCTTCCCCCCTCCCCCCCGGACGCCAGGTGAAAACATCCGAAGGGACACGGCGTGTGACGGCAGAGGGCGACAGACGCTCCCACGACTTCATGCGCAGGGGCAGATGACGGGCGCGAACAACCAGGGTGGACAGATCCGCCTCCGGCGGCACATTCTCAAGAAGAAACTCCTCCGCCTCCAGGTCCAGTTCCCCAGCAAGCTCTTCGCGGACCCAGGCGCCGCCTTGAGCAATCGTCAACGACACGGACCGGACCGTCCATTCGGACAAGGCATGACACACCGGCCCCAGCAGGAGCACGGGAAGCAGAAGGGCAATCCCTCTGCGCGCCGAACGAAGATGGGGCGAACGCCACGTCATGCCGCTCACCACCGGTAACGCACGGTATAGCGCAGGGTGCGCTTGCCGCCGGGCTTGAGCACGGGCCGAAACTCGATGGTTTGCGGGGCGGTCCGCACATATTCCGCATCCGCCTTGACAATCTCGTAGTCGCTCCAGCGGTAGAGATGCTCCACCACGCGAATTTCCACAGAGCCGGGTGAACTGTTCTCCAGGCGAATCTCAAAGCTCTCCTCATATTCCTTCAGCGGGACCACCTCGCTGTAGCCGGTGCGCTCCCGTTCGCCCGAAAGATCCTTGGCCGGCCCCAATTGCACCGAAACACCTCCGCCCACGGAAACCGCGGGCAACCGTTCCTGCCCCGCCAAATCCAGCGCACCGGATTCCGTCTGCCGGTAGAGCCGCAGAAGCCCCGGCGGCAACGCAAATCCAAGACCCTCCGCCACCGTATTGCTGAACTGCAGATAGGTCTGAACCGTTTTGTGATGCTCGGTGCCATAGTTCCAATCCGTGCGCCGGTTTCGCTGGAAACGGTCGAAGCGCACCCCGTCATAGACAAAAAATTGCTGGACGGGCAGTTTGGCCACCTGGGCCAGCTGAACATAAAGGGTGGCGCCATCCTCCAGCGTAAACGTGCCGGGAAGGTCGTAGGTCTGCAAGGCGGTGGCGCTGGCCACGGCGCGCTCGGAGGAAGGCTCCTCCCGCCCATAGGCATGCCGCAGAGCCGGCTCGCCAGCGCGGGCGCCGGCAGGAGCAGACGGAACCTCGCTCCCTTTCTCCGTGGCAATCAGGCGCACCCGCGCCTCCTTGAACGCCACGCCTGAGCGATTCTCCAGTCCGGCACGAATCGAGAGCTGAACCGCCCCCCCATCGCCCGCCTGAATGGCCTCGTACGATACGGCCCAGGCAAGACCCTCGGTCATGTAATTCAAGCGGACGGTGCAAGGCCCATCCTGGGACGCCTGGGCGCGCACGCGCAAGGCCGGGCGGATGAACGCCTGCTCGCGGGCCCGGGGGAATTGCACCTCCTGCAATTCGCTCAGTTCAGGGAACAGCCAGGCCGCTCCACCAGATTCCAAGAGGCTGATGGCCCGCTGAGCGGGCAGGACCGGCGCGGAAAGCAGGCGCCCGGTGCGGGTCTCGCCCGCCTGCCGGACGCTGATGTCCTGGCCAACGTATCGCTGGAAGAGACGCTCGGGAAACGCAAGGTCATCTTCAAATTGATGATCCAGCACGATCAGCGAGTCCATGGCGCCCACCACCACACAATACGCGGAGGCCGGGTCCAGGGTGGCGGGCACCCCCTCAAACCGGATAAGATTTTCACCACGGGCCAGCACCAGCCGCCGCTGATCCGTCACCAAGCCCAGGCCGGCATCGTACAGCGAAAGGCTGACGGCTTGCGGCGCTTCACTGCGGACCTCCTCCGCGTCCAGCCGGCTGGCCAGCATAAACACCAAGCCCAGCAGAGAAATAATCCATCGCATTTTTTTCATGGCATGCCCCTCATTGAAAGATTGCGCCACTATAGCAAAGGGCGGCCGGGAATGTCACGCAGGACACACGGCGGGCGGAAATTTGCGGAAGCCTTGTTCAGTCCACGTCCCACTTGACCATGAAGCTGTTGCAGGCGCTTTCCGTGTCATCGCAGGCCCAGCGTCCGCTAAAAATCTTGGGACCCATCTTGGCTTCCTGAAGCTTGTCCATAAAATTGAGATACGTGACCGGTTCGCCGGACTCCCAGCGATGCCCCTGGGGCGTGGTGACCAGCCCCATCCAAAGCCAGCATCCCCCCTTGAACATCGAGGAAACAAAGGCATTCTCCTCTTCGCTGGCCACGGTCAGCAGGCGCCCGCCCAGCTTGGCGCAATACTCCCGGGCCTCCTCCCAGCGGAGAAACTTTGGAATGAAAAGATAGCGATGATTCCGGAATACACGCGAAAGCTCGCGGAGGCGCGCGGCATCGTTGCGGCGGAGCGCGAGCAGGGTGCTGACGAAGCGGGCGTGCTGGGCAAACCGAAAATCCCGCGTCCAATGGTCCCGCAGGGCCTCGAGCCGGGCGGTGGGGATGGAATCGCAATCGAACAGGAAATCCTCGGGCGGCTTTTCGGCAAACGGGACCACATCGGTCAACAGGTTGTGCCCGCAGGTGAGCACGCCCAGCGGCATGCCTTTGAGCGGATGAAGGCTGGCAATCCGGTTGTTCTGGCAACTGAGCATGTTGAGCATCATGCCACGGAGCGGCTCCAGGCTGGTCAATTGGTTGCTGGCGCAGTGGAGAATACTCAGGGAAATATCCTGGATGGGCTCCAGCGACGACAGCAGATTGCCACTGCAGTTGATCGTCACCAGGGGCATCCCCTTCAGGGCCTCCAGGGTTTCAATGCGGTTTCCATTGCAATAAAGGGCGGTCAGCGGCATGCCGCGCAGAGGGCTGAGGTCCTGAATCTGATTGCTCCAGATGGACAGCAGGGTCAGGGGCATCCCCCTCAACGGCGCGAGGCTTTGAATCCGGTTGCTCCCCGCCACCAGGAGCGTCAGGCGCAGGCCGCTGAGAGGCTCCAGGCTTTCGACCTGGCAACACTCGCAAATCAGTGAGGACAGCGGCATGCCGCGCAACGGGTCCAGGCTGGCAATGGGGTTGCCGGAGCAATTCAACGTGGTCAGGGACATGCCCCGCAGGGGTTCCAAGCTGGTGATCCGGTTATAGCCACAATACAGCGAGGTCAGCGGAAGCCCGCGCAGGGGGCTCAAGTCCTCGATGTTCGAGCTGGAAATTTCAAGCGTCAATCCGTCGTTATCCATGCGCAACTGAATGGCACTGCCGGGCCAGGCCCTCTCCAGCGCATCCTTCCAGACCGGAAGCGTCTTTGACAGTTCCTCACGCCGGCGGGCCATTTCATGGCCGCGCCGCGCCCGGGCCAGGCGCCCGGCATCTGGAAAGGACTCCATGGATTCCTTGTACAAGGCCATCGCCACGGCATACTGCCCTTTTTGAACCTGGCGATCCGCCAAATCCAGGATGTCGCTCTTCCAAGGAGTGCCCAGGCAGTAGATCCGGATGTGCCGGTAGCGGGTGTCGGCCACCCATCCCACCAGGCCCACCGCCGTGCGGTCCGGGCCCGAAAGCGGATCCCGGTCATGCACGCGAAAAACGTCCTCGTTGTTCACCGTCAGCCGCAACCGCGATCCGATGCGCTCGGCGCGCACCCGGTATCGCTTCCCTCGAATCAGCGGAGTGCCCGATTCACTCCAGATGCGCCGGTCCGAGCGCATCAGCAGGTTGAGGGAATTATCATAGGCGCCAAACTTGAATTCATATCCGCTGGACGGAATTTCCCGGCGGTTGGCGCTCTGGATGGACGCCATGAAACAGCTGATGTCGTTCAAGTACACGCTCTCCTGATGGCACTCAAACTCAATGCGGATATCTCCGCTCAACGGCTTCTTGAAGAGCAGAATCTGCGGCTCGCCCCCCATCAGGCGCAACTCGCCATCCTGAATGGAGCACTGGCCGCCCACTACCTCCCAGCGGTTCAGGAAATCATCCGAGCTGAAATCTTCATCGGCCACCAGGTGCCAGATCAGCCCATTCTGATAGGCTTCGATGTCCTGTTGGAATTCCTTCACGCTCGAATAGCGATCCGAGGGATCATTGGCCATCGCCTTCATGGCCACATCCGAGAGGACGCCGGGGATCTTGCCCTCCGGACAATGGGGAAACGCCGCTCCCGGCCCCGGTGCGGAGGCTTCCGCCCCCTCCTCTTCCACCTCGTTGAAGGAGACGGGGGGGCGAATATCGCCAGCCAGAATCCGTTGAAGCACCAGCTTGATGTCCTTGCCAAAAATGGGTGCGCGCAAGGTTAGGATGCTGTAGAGCGTGGCCCCGAGAGAGTATAGGTCCGACCGCACATCCACCACCGAACTTCCCCAAATGCGCTCCGGAGCCATGAACCCCGGCGTCCCCATGATGCGCCCGGTGGTGGTGCGGGTGACCGATTTCATGGTCTCTGTGGAAACCGTGACGGTGTTGCGGGAAAAAATCTCCTCCGTATCCACGGACAGGTCGGCCGGGGTTGCGGCATCCGCAGGCGCCGGCTCTGGCGCCGCCTCCGGCTCTGCCGCCGGCGCCGCGGTGGCAAAGTGTGCGCCAACCCGCCGCGCAAGCCCCCAGTCCATGACCAGCACCTCGCCAAAGTCGCAGATCATGATGTTGTCCGGCTTCAGATCACAGTGGGCCACCCCCTTGGAATGGGCGAAGGCGATGGCATCGCAGACCTTCTGGAAGATGTTCAACAGGCGGGAAAGAGGAAACTGCTCAATGATGTCCTGGTTCCCCTTTCGGATGCCCATGAGCAGGCTGGTCAGGGTATTGCCCTGCACATATTTCATGCTGTAAAAAACATTGTTCTGCTGGTCATAACCCAGCTCATGCACCGGCACAATGTTGGGATGCTCAAGCTGGGAGGTGATCTGAGCTTCCTCCACGAACCGCTCCTGCTCGTCAGGATGGATCAAATGATCTTTGGCCATCACCTTGATCGCCACGGGGCGGTGGCAGGACAAGTCCACCGCCTCGCGCACCACACCCATCCCCCCCTGGGCCACCAC
>CAZFSE010000141.1:7761-11745 GCA_964521805.1 uncultured Verrucomicrobiota bacterium | reverse complement strand
GGGGTTCAGGGGGGAAGGGGGGAGGTGATCGCGCAAGAGGGCCTGCATCTGCTCGCTAAGGCTGTATAAATCCAGCGTTTCCATGATGGTCATCGTCCTGGAAAAAATGGGATCATCCACCAGGCCGCCAAAGAAGGTGTAGTTGACGATCACCACGGAGGGCTCGTAAGCGCGCGCATAGGCGGCAAACGCACGGGCAAGCCCCGGCGGCGCATAGCGGCCCCAATAAGCCTTTCGGTCATTATTCCCATAGATGGCTTTTTCGTATTTGCGGTCCGCGCGGGTGGGCCTGTACAGCTTAACGCGGATGCCCTGCTCTTTCTCAAGGGTCCGCCGAATCGCCTCGGTCCATTCGGTGTTGGTATGCAGGGGCGAGCTGAACAGAACCACGTCATGGCCCAGCGTCTTCAAGGCCCGAATCACCGCCAGACAGCGCTGATGCGCACCCGTGGTGGGGGGAAATGGATTGTGCTGGAAAAATATCAGCGCACGGCGCTTGGATGAGGCGATGGACCGCACGGATCTCCCGTCGAACGCAGGCCTTGTGACCGGCGTTGATTTCTGGCCCAGGGTCTCGTTGCGATCCTCTGATTGTTTAATTCGCATTCGCCGCATAGTCGCGCCTACTTGATGGCTAAATAGCATTTGAACGGCTTGTACCAGGAGGCGGGCAGCCATTCTTCACGGTGGGGGATTTCGATGACCTCCTGAAAGCCGGCTTCCTTCAACGAAAAAAGCACCAGCGGTTTGGACACGGTGGTCATATTGTCAAAACAGATGGGGAAGGGGTTGTTGTAGAATTTGCGCGGCTCCTGATACGTGATCGTCATCTGCTCATGGTCGTCTATGGTGGAAAATAGAAGCAATGCTTTTTTTGTGATGGAGCCCAGGAAGTTCATGTAGTACACGGGATCGCTGAGATGGCACATGATGGAGGTTGAAATGACAATATCTGCCGGCTCAAATCCGGGAAGGGTGTGCGTCATCATGTCATATCCCCTGTTGTGAAAACCCACAGCAAGCCCTGTGATTTGATTGAGCGTCTTGAAGCACTCGACCATTTTGTTGTTAAGGTCATACCCAGTTGCCCTGGCCGCTCCTTCTTCTCGAAATCGGTACAGGAAATAGCCCGCGTTGCAGGCGGTGTCGGCGACAGACAGGCCGTCCAGTCCTTTGAGGTGGTGCTTGACGAAAAGTACCCAGTCGTCATACATGCGCTTCATGCGCAAGGTGGCGGAAGAAAACCGCTCAAAAAAGGCAGGGTCATCCGTTTTGCGGTCCGCCCATTTTCTCTCGCCGCCATGGAGCCAGATGTCCGCCACGCCGACATAGAGGTCATCGGAGAGAATGTAGGGCTGATAGCCGATAAGATTCTTTAAGGCGGCCACATCTGCCGCCGAGGGGTTATATTTTTTAAGGTCCATGATTTCCTATTGCATCCTGAGCGCCAGCCCTTGTTTTACAGACGCGGTCATTGTGCGCATGCGGGCTTTGCTTGGACGTCTCTTCGTCGAGGTGATGAGAAAGAAAAAATTCAAAGGAGTCAATGAAGGACTCCTGGGCCAGGGGAGATTCCGGGGTGTTGGCCAGGCCTCTCAGCTTGGTCAAATATTCCCCGACGCGTTGTGCGAGCCGGTCGAGGAGGGTGCCGGGAATTTTTGTCGCCCATTCTTCGCGTTTTTGCCTCCATGCGGCTTCAATCTCCTGCGCGCCTTGTACAAGGTCCTCGCGCGTGCAGGCTTTTGTAGGATGCAGGGCCCGCGAAGCCAGTCCGGCCGCCTCAAATTCCTGCGTGTACTGGTTGAAGGAAAGGTATTGTCCCATCATCGTGCCATAGTGCGCATGGTTGTTAATAGCCAAAGCCAGGGCGGCGGCATCCGGCAGGTCCAGCAATCCCAGGCCAAACAGCAACAAGTGGGGATCGCGCAGAATATGTTGGATGGAAAAACCATTGGGCACACTGACATAGGCAATGCCGGCTTTGGCGCGAAGGCATGCAGACAGGTTTTTTATCGCGAGCCGCACATCCTTGACGTGTTCCAATACTTCCTGGCATAGCACAATATCAAAGGATTCCTTTTCGATGCCGGCCTCCAAAATATCGCGCTGGCGCAGGTGTATGCGCGAACGACAGGACGTGCGCGGCAACGTGGTCACATTGAGGGTGCCGAGGCGCAGTTTTGCATCATTGATTTCCCAGCCTTCACACCATGCGGCGTCCAGGCATGCGGCGCCGTATAAGGTCCCACCCGTGCCGCATCCGATGTCCAGCACCCGCGCGCCCGCAAACGAGCGATGAAAAGGCTTGAGGCGTTCGGCAACGGATTCAATCAAGAGCCGCCCGTGCCTGTTACAGCTCAAATGATATCCATCCAGCTTCTCCAGGAACGCTTGGTCCTGCACGGCGGAATGACTGCGATTCCACTCCAATACGGCCGCGAAGTACTCCGCCGACACCTCATACTCATCAGGTCCGGGAGCAGAGGTCTTCACATAGGGGCCGGGAGGGAGTTTTTCGTAGAGATCGATCAACAGAATGGATGAGCCATACAGGTCCATGCATCGTTTGCGCATGGCGGCCTGATGACAGTCCGTTGAAAGCACAATGGCATCCAGACCCGCCGGGTTGAAGGCTTGTGCGGATGACGGAGTCCGGCCAAACGCGGATGGTTTGCCGTGCGGATCATCATCCAGCACATTCGTTACTTCCAGAAGGCCTGCCACGCCTTTCATGACAGATTCGAGCCAGCGCGTATGAGCGCCTGCTCCAAATAAGGCTATTTTTCGCAGGGCGTGTTTGGCTTGGAGTTCCTTCAGGCGGTTGCGAAGGTGTTCCGCCAGCTGGGGTTCTTTAAGCGGCCGCAAAAGGGGCGATGCCGGCACAAGGGGCTCGGGTGCCAGGAGCTTGTCCAGGGCGGCCCAGACCGCCTGCTCGTTCAGGCCGGCAAAACGACCGCTGTCGGCAAAGGGATCAAAGGTGCGCGCGATTCGAATGATTTCGCAGTAGCAGGCGGCGCGCATGACCGGCTGGATATGGATGCCATCCCGGAAGGTTTTGTAGGGATAGGGCGCGGAGGGTCCCAGCAGGGTCTTCCATGAATGCACACAGGCGGCGTATTCCCGCATCAGGGACGCGAAAGCGTCCGGGATGGGCAACGCCGCATGGGGCGGGGTGTTAATGCGGAGTGGCGCCGCCAGCCAGTCAATCTGGCTGAAGTGAGCCAGAAGGGGTGGGGGAACTTGAACATTGTTTGCCGGCCAATACTCGTCCATGTTCCAGTGGCCGATATTCACCCCGGGATGCGTAATGGCGCTGGCCGGGAAATAGAGGGGGATGAGTTCGAGCCATTTCTGATCAACAAAAAGGCCCTTGTCGGGCCTTGAAAAGGAGAACCAGGTCATCCGATTCAGAAGCCATTCGACCAGCGAGGATGTGTGTGAAGTGCGGCGCAAACCCAGCATCCCACCGTTGAAGACCCCATAGGCCAATAATCTTAATTCGATGTTCTGAGCATTGAGCGGAGGGACTTTCCGATGGGGGCTGAGCGCGACCGTCCTGCCGTCAAACAGCCCGCTCAAGGGATCCAGAGTCGAGTAGAAGGCGCAGTCTGAGTCAATGTACCACCATTCGTCATGAGGGGTCTGCTCCAGCATGTATTTGTGCAGGAGGCCCTTCGCGGCGTTGCACAGCTCAAACGCATCATACCAAAAAGCCATGCCCGGATGCGGCAAGCTGGCGGCCGTGATGGACACACACGCCGCCGCAAACTTGGCGGGCACGTTTTTGGGCAGGCCGGATTCACTGATACGCAGGGCAAGGAAATCCCAGCCAGGGCCATGGCGCTGAACGGATTCCCATAAGGCAAGCGCTCCGGGCAGGTGCGAATCCGTGCAAATTGTGCAAATGCAACGTGACATGGGGTTAGATGAACAAAAAAACGGGAAAATGAAAAGAACAGAACAGCTGGTTATGCGGGTGCATCC
>CAZFSE010000141.1:1277-7661 GCA_964521805.1 uncultured Verrucomicrobiota bacterium | reverse complement strand
CTGGTGCCTTCAAATTCGGAGGTTTGAACCATGATGTCGTGCGAGGCCCAAAGGGCTGGCATTTGATCCGGAGGGAATCGCCCGGCGAAGCAAGCTCTGTCCTGAAGGCCCAGGCTTTTGATTTCTTTTTCCAGGGCCGGCAAAGCCTCGCCCAACCCTGTGATGGTCAGCTTGAAATCAACGTTATGTGCGGCCAGCTCCCGGACCAACAGCGCGAGATCCATCACTCTTTTTTGTGGTTGCACAATCCGCCCCGCATACATCAGCCGCACGGGTCGTGTTTCCCAGGCGCGATCCAGGGCGGGGGGTGTCCATACGCCGGTGGGCAGGGTGGTGATATCGGCGGAGCGGTGCGGAAGGATCTCGGCCAGCCGTTCATGGCAACGCTGGCTGACGGCAATGAACTGGTCTATGCCTGGCTCATAAAAAGACAGCGGGCGATAATACTCCTTGTCCGAGTCCGCCCTGCAAAAACCCAGCACTCGCAGATCCCGGCCTCTGTTCCTCAGGAGATTGCAGACCGCGTACAAGTCCCATATAAAGTTGGGCACGACCATGGCGCGGTCATGGGCTTCGATGAGGCGAACCGCCGTTGCCCAGTCTGTGCAGGTGGCATCGTAGCGCCCAAGGTTGATGCCTGAGACATAACAGTTGGCCAGCAGGATTTCATAGGCGGGATGCCCCTCAAAAGCCTGGCGCAAGCGGAAGGCCCACGATGTTGGACCGGCCGCGAAATCCCCCATGGCTACGATGACAGGTATGCGTTGGTTCACAAGGGTCTCCTGTCAAGGCTTGCGCAAAATGAACGTAAGGCCTGTGATGGACACATCTTCTTCCGGCATGGAGGCAAATTGCGGCGCCAGCCGGACGCCGGCCATCAATTCCGGGGTGCGGCGAACCTTGCATTCTTGAAGAATGACGAAGCCCACGGATAGAAAAGCGGCTCGGTATTGCCCGGCGCGCCATTGATTGACCGGGTACTTCAAGGCGCCAAACTGCCATTGATCAGAGGGTATTTCGAGAAAGCGATACGGATCCGAAAAATCACGGTGATCGCGCAGGTCAATCTGATGTGCCATGAGCCCCCCTGGCTGGAGAACGCGGTACATTTCCCGGATGCTGGCGGCGGGGTCCGTGAAATGCTCAAGCGTCGCATGCGAGTAGAGATAGTCAGCCGATCCATCTGTCAAAGGGAAGTGCGAGAAATCATCCAATTGAACAAAGGAAAGCCGGTCTGGATTCAACTCGATCTGGTTATTCGGGGCTGTTCGCAGGGCTGACTGAAGGTCAGATAGTTTCCGGTTTTCATCCGGGTAGTAGTTGTTGAATCCGGGGCGCGGAAGAAACAAGATCGTCGCGATGAGTTGTTCCATGGTTTCGAGGATGGCGGTGTTGTCCAGCGCCTCCCCCCGGAAGCGGTCCAGAAGGGTCAGCTTTTTGACGCGCGGATGGAGCATCCAGAGTGCGCTGGTCATCCAAGTGTCTCCCGGGCCGATTTCAAGCAGGTTCAGGTTGCCTCGTCCCGGCAGGTACTCCTCCATGTATCGTGCGTAAAGTGTGTAAACGGGCCACCCATAAAGGAGATACTGTTGGTTTCCGAGCTGTTCCTGCAAGAGCTGAAGCAACAGCCTGTTGCGGTCGTGCATGGGGAGGGCGTTGTAGGCGTTCCATGCCGAATTCAGGGCGCTGTTCATGGGGGCGCTCATGTGAAAACGGATTCAAAATCCCGGCGCTCAAATACATCCAGTTTGGTTTGCGCACTCGCGTTATAGACCTTTCGGCCAAACTGTTCGAAAACCTGCCGGGCCAGCGTGTAGGCCTGTTCCTGTTTCTCCACATAGGGCACACCGATTTGATCGCCTATTTGATAATAGCGGTCGTTGAAATGCAGACCACGCACCAGGTGGATGTTTTCTTCCGTGATCGTGATTTTTCCCGGCGGAAACAGCTTGGGCAAGTCCCCATAATCGTGATCCAGGCCGATGATATAGACCGGATCACAGCCCAAATGAAAGGCCCATTGGAGCATGATATAGGTTACGCTTCCACCCAAGTGCACCAGGCTGGCGAAGTCGGTTGAAAACTGGGGGTAGAGGACGGTCCAATAATAGATCTGGCCATAAATGCGCGGCGCGTTAAAAAACAAGGTCTGCTCGTCCGCCGGAAAGGCATAGGCATTGTACAGCGCCGCCATTTTCAGCGGCCCCTGGATGCCCTCGATATCCCGCCGCCGCAGTTCTGTTTGCTCAACGTCTTCAAACATCAGGTAGCGGGTATGAAACCCCCATTGAGGAAAGGCTTGATAGATGCCGTTGCATCCAATGGTGATTTCATGGCGTAACCTGGAAATATCCAGTTGCTTCAGGCTGGGGCCGTTGGCAATGACGAAGGCGCGCTGGCCTTTATGCTGGTCGCGCATTTGTTCGATCAGCGCCTGGTATCCCGGAATGCGCACCCATTCCGACAGGCTTCCGTTCTTTCTTAACACCGCCCGGTCCCAGAACCGCTGGCGTGCTCGCAAGAGACGGCGATACCCAATGGCTCGTTCTTCAGGAGGAAATTGTGGGGTCCAGGCCATCATGGTCTTCGCATCCGTTTCATGGTGTTCGCTTGAAAAAGATACTGCATGACCAATGCTGATTCATGCGGATGGAGAGGGCTTGTGGCCATTGAGCGAGCTGGGCGGAGGGGGCCTCCACTCGATAATAAAAGCCGTGCTGTTCCAGAATGGACAATAAGGCGCCGAGTGGGTTGCACTTCTGATTCATGTCGTAGTGATACTCAATATATCCCCGCTGGACAAGAGGCAGTCGCTGGGCCGCTTCCCGCAACACGCCGGTTTCCGCGCCCTCGATGTCCAGTTTTAGAAAATCGGTCGGACTTTGCAGGCAACTGCTCAACAGGCAACAGGGTACATCCGCGGTTTGGGTCTCCGTTGCATCCTTCAGGCGTGTGGTTACGCCGGACCCCATGGGATTTTTCTCCAGTATATTGAATGTGACGAATCCGGAACGCTCAAACAAGGCCTCCGGGCGCAGTTTGACCTGGGTCCATCCATTGAGTTCGATGTTGCGGCGGCAGATCTCATAAAAATACGGATTGGGCTCAAAGGCCAGGATGCGGGCTTGCGGATAGAGCCATTTGAAGTAGGCCATGGCCATGCCGATGTTGGCTCCGCCATCCACAATGAAGGGGGCGATCGTTCCGGCGGGTTCAAAAAAGTAGTTTTGGTGAAATATGATTTCCCTGAATTGGGTCATCGCGTCGCGAGGCTTGTCAATGAACAGCTTTGCGTTAAGGATCGGCATCGGGTCTGCAGGCGATTTCCCCGACAGATGCCAGCGCTGGAGGTTGTTCCACTGGTCTGCAAGACGGATGCCGGAAAATGAGGCCTGGCTGTCCTTCAGCTCCAGTTCTGCGGTTGCCTGGGTCCGTATCTTTTCAAGCCAATGTTTGTGCCCCTGGGCGGTCATTAGGTTTGCGGCCTGATCGAGCCGTCCGAGTTCCATGATCAGCGGCAGATCCACAGGGTCTGGTGATACATCCAGCAGGTGGACGCCCGCATCATTCGATCCGGCGCCTGTGTCAGCCGCTTTTCGGATGGCATCCGCCGCTTGCTGGAGGAGTCCCCTGCGAGCCAGAAGCGTGGCATATTCAAGAAGGTTTCGACTGCTCAATCGTCCAGCTTTAGCCTCTCGTTCGAAGAGCGAGAAAGCATGGTCATGATCGCCTCTTTGAGCAAAAACTTTTCCGATCCTCCAGAATCCGTCGAGGAGGCTGGCGTTGTCTTTGTAGGCCTGCTCGACCTGCTTAATGGCCGCGGAAACGTCGCCATGCGTGGCCAGCAAAACGGCCACATTCAGGCGGAAACCCGCGGACAAGCGGCCTTGTTTTATGTCGGCCTGCAGAAGGGAGAGCAGTTTGTCCTTGGGCAGGACGGCGCGCAAACGCTGGGCAAGTGATGCGTAGCCATTGACAGCGGTTGATGCGCTCTCATAGACGCGCGCCACCCGGCTGGTGGCTTGCTCAAGATCTCCCAGGACCGCGATGCATTCCGCGTGGCGCAATTGGCACCACCAGGTTGCGCGCGATGTAGCCGCATCCTTTTCAAACCATGGGAGGGCCTCCGCGGGCTTTTTTTGTTCCAGCAGAAAAACGCCCATGCGGGAATAGCCGTCGCGGGCCGAAGGTTGTTGCGTATACATTTCCTGGATAAGCTGATGGCAGGCATCCAGCCAATGAGCTTCCCGTTCAACGCACTGTGCGAATTGCTGTACCCAGTCCGCATGGATTGTGCGTTCAGCAAAAAGGAGCTGTTCAAATGTGGTCATGGGCATCGCTCGTTTTCAGGCTCATTGAACAGGCGCATCCTATACAAAACAGGAGGGCCATTGAAAGCCGGGAATGGACAGGGTCTGGGGAGGGGCTGGAACACGGCCCAGCAAATGGGCCCGGCAGGCGGCAAAGCGGTCGGTCCGATTGGCCAGCGCCTGGGCCTTCTCCGCCAGCTCGATTTGCCCGGCGGCCTTGAGTGCCAGGGCCAGCATCCCCCAGGTGGTTTCGCCAGCGGAGGCGACAAAATAATCCGGGGCTTGCTGAAAAAGCGCCTCTGCGCAGGTCAGTGCCCGCTGGGCATCCCCATTCACCGCGCAGGCCACCCAGCGGGCAAATTGTTGAGCGGGTGGGGCGGGGATGGAAAGGTCCAATTGCCGGAGCCCCTTTTGGGCAAGGATTTCCTCTCCCTTCATCCAGGCAAACAGGCTGAAGTAGGCGGCTCCCGAAGGGGCGTGCGGGTGGTCCACCAGAAGCGTCCAGGCCTTGCGGGCTTGCCCGGATACGATGAGTGCGCGGGCCAGTGTAAGAGCATATCCTTCGTGATAGGGTGTCGCCTCATGTTCTGTCCACAGGGCCTCGGCAACAATCCCTGCGGCGTGGACATCCAGAGGGTCGGGGTGGGGGGCTTCTACCCGGCGAAGCAGGGGCAAGGCAAAAGAGGATAGCCTCTGTACAATGACGGGAACCGTGCCCGGCTTTGGCTGGCTGGCGCGAAGAAGTTCGGATACCCGGGTTGTGTCGAGGCGGGCGGATGGCGCCATGAGGGCTTCCAGCAGGAGGAGAAACAACTGTGATGCGGGGGGGTCTTGTGCGCACGGAGGGGAGAAGGTTTGCACGATAAGCTGGGCCGGACCCATGGCGCGCGTTTCAAGAAGATACAAGGCACAGCCCATGGCATAGGGCACGGGTATCCCTGTCCAGCTTCGCACCTGGCCAATCCATTGGGCGGCCTGTGGGAGCTGGCCGTGCAGATAATAGGAATATCCCATGAGCGCCGGCACGATTTCCTCAGCGCCGGAATGCTTCCGCATTTCTTGCGCGGTTTGCTCCGCCAGCGCGTAGTGCCCCGCGGTCATCAGGTGCTGAAGATTCTGAAAGAGCTTGTGGAGGCTCGCCTGCTTGAGAGCCTCTGGAATAGACGGGTCCGACATCCCGTGTAGAGGGGTAGCCGGGTCCTCAAGCTCCCTCACCCGCTGGCAGATCGTCTTCCAAGCAGGCGGCATGACGGGTTCCCGTGCCGCAGGGCCGTCCAGAAGGCGGGTTGCCGCAGAAATCATTTTATGGGCAATGTGGAGGTATCCCCTGTCCATGCAAAATGCTCATTTAGGGGTCAAGAACTTCGAACAAGAAAAGATTCCTTCTGTTGGGTTGCGGGCGAGTGCCCGCCTTGTAGAAGAGGGCCTTTCAACGCGAGTTGAAAGGCCCCATCTTTACTGAACGCGGTTAAATTATTAGAAGCTACCGGTGCCCGACACTTCCCATCCGCCTGGGGCAGTGGCGCCCATGCTTCCGGCGGCTTTGCGGGTGCCGTTGGCATTGAGGAGCCAGTAGGACATGGCACCGTCGGAGGGGCGGAACCACATCATATCGGTGACGCCATCGCCGTTAATATCGCCGGTGCCGACGACGGTCCAACCGCCGGGGGCGGTGGCGCCCATATTGCCAGCGGCCTTGCGGGTGCCATCAGGATTAAGGAACCAGTAGGCCATGGCGCCGTCGGAGGGTCGGAACCACATCATGTCCGCCGTGCCATCGAGGTCAATGTCGCCCGTGCCGACGACGGTCCATCCACCGGGGGCGGTGGCGCCCATGCCGCCAGCGGCCTTGCGGGTGCCATTGGTATTGAGGAGCCAGTAAGACATGGCGCCGTCGGTGGGCCGGAACCACATCATGTCGGTGGTGCCATCGGCATCAATGTCGCCGGTGCCGACGACGGTCCAACCGCCGGGGGCGGTGGCGCCCATGCCGCCAGCGGCCTTGCGGGTGCCATCGGCATTGAGGAGCCAGTAAGACATGGCGCCGTCGGTGGGCCGGAACCACATCATGTCG
>CAZFSE010000141.1:0-1177 GCA_964521805.1 uncultured Verrucomicrobiota bacterium | reverse complement strand
ATTGAGGAGCCAGTAAGACATGGCGCCGTCGGTGGGCCGGAACCACATCATGTCGGTGGTGCCATCGGCATCAATGTCGCCGGTGCCGACGACGGTCCAACCGCCGGGGGCGGTGGCACCCATATTGCCGGAAGCCTTGCGATAGCCGTCCGCTTCCATCAGCCAGTAGGCCATGGCGCCATCGGAGGGCCGGAACCACATGATGTCCGAAACGCCATCGCGGTCAATGTCGCCGATGCCGACGACCTGCCAGCCGCCAGGGGCCGTCGCATTGGAGACGTTGGAGGCCTTGCGTGTGCCGTTGGTGGCGAGAATCCACAGGGCAAAACGCGCGTCGGTTGTGTTTAGCCAGTAAATCGTGGTGTTGCCCGGATCCGGCGTGGCCATGGCTTGATTGTTGCGAGCCGTCGCCGGAAGGTCACCACCCGCCACCTCCGTCGTCATGGAATCGTCCACGGGAGGAGGCAGGGCGCTCAATGAGCCGTCCTCGTTGACCTGGCCAACGGAGACCCAGCTTCCGTCCCCTTCGGACGAGGGCAGGGCGGTGGGGTAATAAATGCTCTTCACATCGGCGGGCACATCCCACTGCATGGGGTCGTCCGTCTCAAAGATAGCGCGCATCCAGACGCAGGGAAGATCGCCAGAGGGGACAGAGGAGTCCGTCCAGTTCATCCAATCCTGGCCTGGAGTGTACCATTGCACATAGAAGGGCTTCATGACGTCGGTGCCGATTTGCACCTGCCCTTCACGGATGGAAATTTGGATGTCCGAAGTGTCCGCACGCAGGCCTGGGGACAAGGCCAAAACGCCTAGAATGAGGACGACCACCAGACTGACGGAACCGGTACTCTGCATATGTTTGCTGACTCTCATTGTGCACCTCTTGATTACTGCGTTCTCTACATGATCATAACCTTTTCACACATTATTGTTAACGCCATGGATTTTTAACTACATCGGCAGATTGCGCATCCTCTTAAGTCCCTCGGCGTTTACGGCGGGTTGGTGAAGGAACTCCCGTCATGGCTAAGAAACACGGTGTAGTAATAGGGTTGTCCAGGGGTCAGGCCGGTATGGATGTAGACCTGGTTGGTCCCGGTGTAAAGCGATGATCCGTCGCTGGTTGTGTCGGGATAATCGTTTGTGCTGAAACGGACCAGCGAGGTCTGGTTGCTAA
>CAZFSE010000140.1:0-11937 GCA_964521805.1 uncultured Verrucomicrobiota bacterium | reverse complement strand
TTGACAACAAGGCCACCCAATTCTCCCTGTCGCTCGGATACGTGTTCTAGAAATCAATACCGCGCGCAGTCCGTTCAGCCGGAACAGCTCGTTAGGCTGTTCCGGCTTATTGTTCACCAAAACGATCTTTACGGTGTCTTGGACCAGCGGATGTTGTCCACCAGGAAGGTGGTGGCCAGGGCGCCCGGCGAGGTCACGGAGAAGAGCCCGTATACCTGCTGGAGGTTGATCCCGCCAAAGCTGGAGATCGGGATCGAGTAGGCCTGCCAAGTGTTGGCCGTCGGGGTGATGTTGACCGAACGTGCCGTTCCGGAGGGCCCCTGCAATTCAATCTTCATCGTGCGGGTGGTGGTCACCTTGATCGAGAACTTCAGGTAGCCCGTCGAATACGCCCGCATGTCGGCCACGGCGGTGGTGGCGAAGATGCCCCATCCCGCCCAGTCCGTATGCACGGTCCGGAAACTCTGGACACCCTCGGGCGGCGTCTCGCCGGTGTAGGCGCCATTGAATTGTCCGGCGTTGTTGGCGCTCCAAACGAAGACACTGCTTCCCGCCGGCGTGCCGGCATCGGAGTACACCAGGTACACATTGGTATCCACCACGGGGTTGACCTTGATGGTGGTTTCGGGCTCCACCGCCTGGCCATACCGATCGAAGCGGAACGTGTCATCCGCCCCGTAGCGCTCATTCCACGGCTGGGCCGCATTGGTGGCGAAGGCATAGACGCTCCAGAGGTAATTGCTCCCCGGCGGAAGGGTCGGCAGGGTTACGCTGAAGTTCATGCTTCCCGTGGCCGTTGTGACGAGGCTGGTGCGGTCCACATAGGTGATTCCCGAATACGGATCCACCAGCTTGAGGCCCAGCTTCGCCGGCACCTTGGGCAGTTGTTCCCAATCCACTGGCACGGAGACACTGGCCCCGCTGACCAGCACGGTCGGGAAGGTGGACACCTCGACGCGCAGGCGCGGCACAAAGGCAATCTCGGTGTTCTGCGCGGCATGCACACCTTCACCCTGGAAGTAGGCGTACCACTCGTAGCCCGCCCCCAGCGCGGTGCCGTCATGTTCCCACATCAGGGGGTCGTAGTCCGGCACGAACGGATAGAAGGGCGTGGCGTTATTGGTCGGATAATACACGCCGGTGACCGTCTGCGTGGTGAAGCCGTACTGCTCGTCGGCCACGCGCACATTATCCCACTCGACGTACCCCGGATTGTACGGGCTGAGCAGGCCGACGGTGTTGGTGGTGTAGCTGGTGCTTTCAATCGGCTCATCCAGGAAGATGGCCTTGCCATCCACGAACAGGTCGCTCCGCAGGTAGGGCGAGCCATCGCGCACGTTGATCACCACATGGTGCCAGCGCCCGGTGGTGACGCCGGTCCCGGTGCTCACGTAGTTCGGGGTGTTGTCCGCCCAGCCGCACATCAGGGGATTCACATACAGCACGCGCCCGCGATACACCGCGCCGCCATGCTTCGCCCCATTCATGAAGCGGGTCTTGTATTCCAGCGTAATGTTGGTGACGCCAATCCCGAGCCCGTTGCGGTAGATGGTGGAGTACCCGCCCGTGCTGAGGACGCTGGCGCGCAGTGCGCCATTGGTCGCCGCCCAGCGGATGTTCGGATGCGCCGCAACATTCCAGCCCGTATAATTGCCGGCATTGAAGTTGGACTCATCCTGCAGGCGGCCCTTGTCCTTGAGGCCGTACGTCAGCGTCAGCGCCTGGCCGTCCGTGTTGTAGGCCAGCCACAAATCCCAGGGACGTCCGCCATTGGCCGTCAACGGCCCACCCAGCACCTGCAACCCCTTGCCGGGGATGCGCACGCGAAGGCCGTCATTCATGGAGCTGTAGAAACCGCCATGGCTCGCCCAGGGATCCGCCGCATCCCAGGGATAGGCAAAGATGCTCCAGTAGAGGTTCGTGCCGGTCATGATGCCGTCAGACGGCAACACCACGCTCAGGTTATTGGTGCCGGAGCCGCCCAGCATCCAGACATTCGTCACGAATACCGTGAAGTCCTGCGAGGGGTTCGCCGGGTTGACGCTGTACTTGAGTTCAATGCGGCACTTGTAGGCGTTGCCGCGCGCCCACTCAAAGGCGCGCTGGGCAATGGTCTTGGCCGGCCCGGCCAGCTGATTGAGGGATTCCGCCGCATAGTTAAAGCAGAACACCTTGACAGGGACCGCTGGGTTGTTCGTCAGCACGTTGCAGATGAACGCGGGGGCGTTGTTGCTGGGCGAATAGAGCACCCCCAGGCCCTTTCCGGTGGTCAGCGTGCTGTAGGCCGTGGCTGTGCCCGTGGCTGTGATCACCGCGTTCGGACCGTAGTCCAGCCGCACGTAGTGATCCTCAGCGCCCAGCGTCACGCGCTGGAGTCCGCTCATACTGCGAATGGCGGGGGCCACACCCAGCAGGCTCTCCATGCGCCCCAGGCCCGACGCGCCGGTTTCCTTGCGCATGGCCACGCCACCATCCGTCACGATCAGGCTGTTTAAGCCACCTTTCGCCCAGATGACGATGTTGGTCACCTCAATATCGCTCATGACCTGCACGCCCGGCAGGACCAGGGTGGAATAGAACAGTTGCAGATAGTTCCAGTCCAGATTCATGGGACGTCCGACGGTCTGCGGCTGGCCCTCAGGCGCCCAGAAGCTCCACTCGTCATCGTCAATGAAGTAGTAGCCTTTCTGCGGCTCCCAGTTGCCCAACTGCTGGGCGCGGGTGCCGACGGCGATCTTTCCGCGCGGGAACTGGCTGGCTGTGAACGACCCCGCCAGCTTGTTGTTGAAGTACACCTTGTGCAGAGTGCCCACGCTTTCCACCTTCAGGTTGTACCACATGCTTGCCTGCGGACTGTTCGTCTTCGGGAACTCGGTCAGCCAGCCCTGGCTGACGATGTTTGTGCGGTACATGACGGTGTATTTCAGCCGCCAGAAACCGTAGGAATTGCGGAGGCCCACCTTGTAGTAGTTGGCGCGGTCCTGATAGCGGAAGTACAGCTCAGCATCGTTGAAGTAGTTGTCCTGCTTGTTGTAGCGGATGTCGGCGCTGACGGTGTAGTTGCTCCAGGTGGCCGTGCCCGCCGCCATGATGTTGTCCGAGTTTCCGATGCGGTCGGCCCGCAGACTGCGTGTGCCCAGGCCCAGGCGGTAGTCGTCAAAGACCCCCTCCGGTGTCATGGCCGTGTTGAAGATCTTGACTTCGTCCATCACGCCGCCCATGGCCAGGCCGGTGTATCCCAACGCCATCCGGATGGGATAGGTGGTCTTGACGGGAAGCGTATTGGTATTGCTCACGTACACGGTGCTGGCCTTCAACTCGCCGTTGAGGTAACTGCGCAAAGTCCGCGTCGCCGTCTCGCGCGTGATGACGATATGATGCCACGCACCATTGACCAGCGATCCGGCGGGCAACGCCGCCCAGCTGATGTACTTCCCGGAGACCCGCTGACTCCCCTGATAGAAGGTCAAACTACGGTTGGTTTCGATGGTGAGGGAAAACTCGCCTCCATAGCTCTTGTCCAGCGGATTCATGCGGCGGGCGCCGAGATTACTGGGCTTGACCCAGAAGCTGAGGGTCAGGTTGCCATTGACCTGCAGAATGGCGTTATTGGTGATCTCCACATAGTCGTTCGTGCCATCGAACCATCCGGCGCGCACCAGGCGCGCGTCGTTGGTGATCTTCGGCCCATTCACGGCCCGCCCGTTCTGGCCACGCCCGGAGCTGTCCTTGACCGCGCCCGCCGTCGTCGGCCAGGTGGTTTCATCGCACTTCCAATAGCCCACCATTCCGGTGGTGGTGCTGGTGGGTGCCGTCGCCACCGTCCAATTGGCGCATCCCGCCGCGCGGGTCCACCCGCTCAAGCTTCCGTTCTCGAAGTTGGCGGTGAACAGGCCGCTGACCGTTACATTGTCGAACAGGACATCCAGCGGATTGCCCGCCTGGTACCCCATGCTCTGCAACCAGTTGGCGGCGGCATTGGCCTTGGCGAAGTGACCGGGGAACTGCGCCTCCGTCTTGCTGGACCGGATCAGGCCCACGCGGGTCGGGAACGAGGCGTTCCGCGCCAGCGGGGTGTTCTGCCAGAACAGCGGCTCATACAGTCCTTCCCATTCCACCGGCAGGGTGGTGGTGGAGCCTTTGGCCAGATTGGTCGGAATCGCGGTGACCGGGCGGACACCCCACTCCAGCCGCGTCGGGAACGGCATGGCCTCGGCCAGCTTGACGCCCGCGGAGGTTTCCAGCCAGGCGGTGAACACATACTGCCCGCCATCCGGCGTGGACTTGTAGTCGGTGTCCTTCTGATTGTAATCCGGAATCCACAAATAGACGTTGGTCTGCCCGGCGCCCGAGACGATGTTGGTCGCCATTGCGTACATCTCATTCGCCACGGCATCGCCATTGTTCGAGGCCTCCTTGAAGGCCGTCTTCAGCCGGAGCCCCGTGGCGCCGCGCCCGTCATACTGAATCGTGAGCTGTGCCACCTTGTCGCCGGTGGGATGCACGACAGACGGGGCATCGGCGATCTGGATCACTTCCGCGCGATTGGTTCCACGGTTGTTGACCAGCAGGATTTCGTGTCCATCCGGGGGCAGGGTCAGCGAGATCGTGCCATTGCTGTTGGTCGTCAGCACCCGGCCCTGCTCGAAGGCGCGGATGGTCTTTCCATTGAACAGACTGCTTTGAAGCGTGAAGGTCTGGGAGGGCCCGCCCACCCCATTGGCATGGAAGCGGTCGTACTGGTAGTTCTTAACCTGCCACAGCGTCGCGCCGTTGGTTAAGGTGCGGTAATCCGCCAGGCACAGATAGGCGTTCGCGCCGGTCACCTGCACGGCGGGTTGCACGCCAAAGTAGTTTTTCAGGACCGCTCCAAAATAGTCATAGCGCCATTTCCAGGGCAGGACATCCATCTCGCCATCGCTGTTGCCATCGGGCGAGATATCGCCCGCCGAGAACAGGAAGATCGCCGCCTTGGCGGTCGTGTGATTCTTCACCACCACGGCCGGGGTCTTGCTATTACCGTCCACGTAGACCGAGCCATCGCCCGTACCGGCGATGCGCACAATGCGCCGTGCGTACACGGCGTTGGACGGGGCGGTGCCTTCCACCCGGTACTGCACCCAGGTATTTCCGGGCGTCGCGGCGGACAGACGGGCGCTTTCCACCACGCCCAGACGGTTGCTCATGCTGGCATCAAACCACTCGATGCTGACGTACGCCTGCTTGCCATTGCGCAGGGCATCGTCGCTGTTGCTTCGCAGGTAGGCGTTCGCGGCATAGACCCCGCCCGGCGCCACCTGGAAATCCTGCCAGAGGCCGGCATCGCCCCACAGCCTCAGCATGTTCATGCCTTCGTACTGCCATCCCCAGTTGTTGGCCACGGACATCGTGCCCCAGGTATACCAGCCGGGCACCGCCGTATTGCTGTCTTCAAAACCCTTGTTGCGCTGGACGTCCATCCAGGCCCACTGCACGCCGCCAGCCGCCAGCCGGGCTTCGTCTTTGTATTTCCACACGCGGGGCGTGCAGGTGTAGCCGTTGGTCAGCGCGCCCAGCGCGTTGGTGAACACCACCTTGATGGGAACCATGTTGCTGGAGATGTAATTGCCGGTGCGGGGCGCCACCTCGAAGCCGGAGGCATCCTGGCCGTTCACGCCGAACAGGAGCGCCAGCTCGTTGGTGAAATCGGCGCGTGCGCGTCCGTACTCATCCTGCTGGCCCGGAAAATCCGCGCTGGCCAGCACATGCACGCCCTTGGCCAGGACGTTTTCGCGCAAGAACTTCAGCACGCCCTTGCCGGTCCCCGGTACTACGGAATCCACGCGGGCGTTGAGCGGAAGCACGATCGCCCGGTAGTTGGTGAATGCCCCCGCCGCGAGATCCGCGAGGTTGATGAAATATGGCGCAAAACCCAGGCGCTCCATCGCGCCGGCGATTTGCTGCATCTCGCATTCATAGCGGTTGTACTGGGAATCATTCGCCGCCGTCCACAAGAACGCGACGTCCGGCTTGGGATCCTTGGAGCCCATCAACACGTCATGAATCTGCGCCTGCTCCATCAGGGAAAACACGTTCCGCGAGGTCCAGAACGCCGGCTTGATGCCCCGCTCCGCCGTCAAAATGCCAAACCCTTTTTCGCGGTCGGTGATGTACGGACGGTCATGCCAGGCAAAGATGTGCGTGCCGATCGCCCCGGCCGTCAGGCTCTCCCACAGCGCGTTGCGAATCAGCGGGCCCTGCCGGAATTCATTCATCCCCGGCCACATCGTCTCGGAACTGGTGAACCCCGTCTCGGAGTACAGCACCGGAACGCCCGCCGTCTTCTTGGTGTAGGAGATGCCCCAATGTCCATTCTGGGACTCATGCCCCAGCACCGACCACGGGTAGTTGTTCACGGAGAAGAAATCAATCGCCGCATTCGTCGCCAGGCAGGCCTTGGTGATCTTCTCGCGGTCCTCAGCGTGGTAGCGCCAGTTCTCTTCGCCCCACTGCATGCCCACCGTCGAGTAGGAGATCAGGTGGTTCGTATCCGCCGCCTTGGCCGCTTTGGCGCCAATCGCGGTAAAGGTGGCAATCGAATCCTCGCGCCACTGCACCATGTCCACCCACTGCCGGCCTTCCTTGCCATACTCGCGATACTCTTCGACAAACTTGATCGCCGCGAAGGACGCATAGCTCGTGCCCCACACCGCATTGGCCGCCGCAATCGTGCCGTATTTGGCCTGGCACCAGTTGCGGAAGGACTGCTCGGATTCGGGATCATACCCATCCAGCAGGCCGCTCCAGAGGCCGAGATAGCCGGACTCGTTGCCGATGATCCACGCCACAATCGCCTTCGAATTCTTGTAACGGGAGCAAACCGCCTGGAACCATTGAGCATACTGCGCACGGGCCTGAGGATGCTCATAGTTGATGATGTCGGACTGCCAGCGGGTGGGATGATAGATGCCTTCGGAATCGTACGCGGGAGGGTGCTGGGTGTACCAGGCATCGGGGAACCAGTTCGGCGGCCACTGGTAGCCAATCAGCGCAAAAATACGAAGGCCGCGTTTTTCCGCGGCCTGCACCAGGTAATCATAGTTCGTCCATTTCCAAACATTGTCGCCGGTCTCCTCGATGTGTTGCCACACAAAATCCACGCGGATCGAGTTGGCGCCCATCTTGACCATCTCATCCAGATCATAATCAATCTGATCGAAGGTCTGCCAGACGCCCAGCGGACGATTCCACGTCTGGTAGGCGATGCCGTGGGGGACCCACGACTTGCCCGTTGTCTTGTCGTAGAAGTAACCGTTCTTGAGGCCAATGTAGCCATCCAGCGCGGCGAAAGCCTCGCCACCAAGAACAACCAACGCCAGCACCCACACCACCAACCAGCGCAACGTCTTCATAAAAGCTCCCCTTTTTATTAGAAACCTAGTTGCATACTAGTTTTATAGTGTATCTGTACTATATTTACAACATAAAAGTGAATGTTTTATTGCGCTTGCTATCAACATCTTATGATTTTTAACGGTGTGAAAAAAACCGAAGGAAGAGATTTCCGGTGCGGAAAATCAGGGGCAGGCGAGGAGAAAATCAGTAGACTCGCCAGCCGAGAAACAGCACGCTGACCCCAAAAAGGACACGAACAAACCCAAGGGCGCGGCAACGCGCCGGGGTCTTGTTCGCCCACTCCGCCAGCTGTCGAAAACGATACGGACTGAGCATGAACGTCATGCCCGCCACCACCCAGATGTAGGCAATGACCGTAATCACCAGCCGCCAGGGCGACGGATGCCAGCGCGCCGACACCAGCAGGGGATTGGCGCCCAGCATCAGCAAGCCACCCAGCGCCCGCGGCGCCAGCAGTTCATCCATGAACACCACGATCAGCACGAAACCCAATGGCCCCGCCACGTAAATCGCCGGCTTTAAAAATTCAAACCGCCCCAAATGCGCATGCAATACAATCCAAGCCACCCAAAAGAGGCCGGCCGCCGTCATGATCCAGGCCGGAATCTTGCTTCGCGGAAAGGCCTTCACCCCCCGGATAAAGGCCTCCGGAGCCAAGACCGCCGGAACGCTCAACGCCAGGATCAACGCACCCACCACATACGCCACATGAGATAATTCAAACATGCCATCCTCTTTTGTCAGCCCGCATTATTCCGTTCCACGCCCCCAGTGCAAGCTCAATATCCAGCCAAGCCAAGCAGACATCGGCTCGCGGTCCTCAATCAGCCCATTTGCCCTTCACCATCCCGGACGGCGGGGCCGCCGTCCCTCCCGATCAACGCGAACGGCACCGCTCATCTGGCTCCCCATTCGTTCTTATCTTTATTCGTTGGAAACCGTCTCCCTCTTCGCTTGCCGGAGTTTCAGTAGAGCCTTCTGAATCGTCTTTTTTTCGTATGGATCAGCGGTCCGGGCCAATTGTTGCTCCAATTCGACGGCATCCACCGAGCTCCCCACATCGCCCATGGTCGCTATGGCGGCAAGCTGTAGCGGGATGCTTTTGCTCTCCTGTGACAGACGGCGGGCCACAGGCAACGCGGATGAGTCCCCCATGACGCCGCAGAGCTGCAAGGCGGTAATCCGTGTTTGCACGGGGGTCGCGTCATTTTGAGCCAGCGAAAGTACCGTCTGCTTCAGCCTCTGGCGCTCGAACTCGCCATACACCCGCGACAAACGCTCCAGGCCGATTAAGGCCGACCCGGCGCTGATCGCATCCGGCCCCTGTACCGCCTTCCAATACGCATTCCGAATGGCCAAAGATTCCGCACTGTCAGGATTGCTTTGGCCAGTCGGCCACCGGGCCTCATAGTAAAGCGCCAGGCGCTGGATGCAGTAATCCCGAAAAACCTCCCCAAGGGATGCATCCGAAGACATTTGAACCATCCGAAAGCCCAAATCGGCAGGAATAACCTCCTGCGCAATCAATTGATCCAATACATCGTTCTTTAAGGAATCAAATTCCAGCGGGGCCAGACCCATCGAGCCGGAATAGGGCGTCTCCAGAAACGAGATCCATTCTTGAACCTTGGCGGCTTCCAGGTGCCTTCCCATGCGCTCAACGCGCTCATTTTGAACCTGATAACCTCCGCTCAGGTTGATCGGCTGGCTTCGTGAACGGACGGAGGGCGGCAAAGAAGCGGACGGCAGCGGCGTGTCGGCCACAACGGGAGCCTGGCTGGATTCCATGGGCGTTCGATCGTCCGCAGGCCATGCCAGAGCCTGAGTATCCGCAGTTACGGGTTCCGACAAAACAGCTTCCGGACGGGATTTGCTTTCGGATACAGAACCATCAGCGCCACCGAAGGATAGCCGCCATACAACCGCCGAGAGGCTTGCACTCCCAACAACAAGCGCCACCACCACCAACCTTTTTACTTTCCCGTCCATCACCCTCTCCGCTCAAGTTCTTCAAGGCCTATCCCCGCCAACCTCATGAAACCCCATTTCATTCGTTGCTTTTTGAGATTCGACCCCTATGGCCTTTGAAATTCTATTAGAGCCCTTCGCTATTATGGCTTTCAAGTTTTGATTTGTACTCTTTCAACGTCTTGCTCAGATTCAATTTTTGCTCGTTATCATCAGATGCGCTCATCGCCTGACTAATGATCGAAACAGCCCCCTGATAATCACCTAAAGCTATTTTTGCGCATGCCAATAATTCCATCAGCTCGACGCTTTGATAATTTGTTACATTCGTGGCAATATCGCGAGTCATTCTGGCATAATAGACGGCAAGCTCTCCATCTCTTATACTGTTTTCAGGACAGGAGCAATACAGCTTCGCCAAGGCGTATGGAGGAAAGAAGTCTTCCATATTCAAACTCAATGCCTCTTTGTAATCGGATATTGCCAGGGCATACTGTCCGCTCTTTTCGTAGAGTTGCGCCCTCCAAACAAAGAGATTGCCTGCTTTTCGCCCAAGCTTTATAGCCGCAGTCAAATCCTGTATCGCTTCCTTTGTACGGTTAAGTTCTGCATTTGCCATTCCTCTGAATTCATATGCAAACGAGCTCCATTCCGATAGATTGCCAAGCCCTGTATCATCAAGAATATATGACAAGTCTTCTATCGCATTTGTATACCTACCAAGAGCTAAATATGCGCGACCACGCTCTAAATATAACATCGTGAGCCCGGAATCAATTGAAAGAGCTTTTGAAGCTACAGAAACAATATTGGAATGATTGCCGTTTGTCTCATCAACCATTGTTTGAACGACCATTGCTGTTAGATTTGTTTGATTTAGCTTTAGCGACATGCTCACATCGTCTTGTGCCTTCAAAAGAAGCCCCATATTTTTGTAGACTTCTGCTCGAAATGCGTAGGCATCAGACAGTTCAGACGGTGTCAGTCGATCGCCATTGATAATCACTGATAGTGCAGACACCTTTTCGTTGAAAGATATATCCCCACCGCGAATGCTATTAATCAAGATGTTCGAGGACCTAAACACTTCTGCGCACAGCACGGATGGCAAGAATAGTATTAATAAACCGATACATTTCGTCAGCATAAAACCTCTCTAGATCTCTTTATTCCAGTACCACAACCGACTTCTATTGAAGGCCTAGGCGGGGACCATAGAAATCAATCGCGTCACCTGTTTTCCCAACAGCTTTTTTAGCCGACCAGTGTAGACCACTTTGAAACATTGCAACTCCCGATGGATAGCTAAGCCACAACCCAAATCCCAAGGAAGCAACAGAAAAACCTGTTTGTAGTTTTTCCATATTCTTCCAGTGTTGCACAGGATCTTCCATGGACTTATCCCATTCACGCCCAAACACCTTTGCCCCTGAATTATATGCTTTTATCCACTCTGGATTAGTTACACGTGCTCTAGCATCCTTTTCAGCTTGCAGCTGCATTAATGTCTTTTTTAATCCGAGGGGATCGATATTATTCACCGGGTCATTTTCACAGAACGCATACAGATTCAGCCCTCCGCTAATCCCGATGGGGTCTTTCGAGAGCCAGCGACCGGTGACGGGGTCGTACCAGCGGGCGCGGAAGTAATAGAGGCCGGTGGCCCAGGAAATTTCGCGGCCTTGGAAGGTGTAGCGATTGCCAAAAGCCGACTGCGCCAACTCCGTCTGGCTGGCATCAAAGACACGCACATTCCCCCAAGCATCATATTCATAGGATTCGACCACAACGCCGCTCTCGTCGGTCAGAGCCAGGACGGTGTTGAGATGGTCTTTGAGGTAGTAGTAGGTTTGCGCGGACCCACCGGCGTGAATGGTCATGGAAAGAATGTTGTCCATGCCAGCCCCATAGGTATAGCTCCTTTGAAGCTGGCCAGCGGCATCCACCTCCGCCGCCACATGATGTCCATGATAGATGAAGTAGGTGGTGGACTGCCCATCCGATACCGAGACGCGGCGGCCATAGGCATCAAAGGTGTACGCCTCTGCCAGCAGTCCGTTTTTATACGCCTCGCTCATCTGATACCGGTCATTCCACACCATGTTCACGGTGCCATTATAGTACCGCTGGGTCACATTGCCAGCGGCATCGTACAGATAATGCGAACCATTGCCCCAGGAGGACAACTTGTTCCCCACCCCCATCGCATAGCTTTCCGCTTGCCCATTCTCCGTCTTGGACAATCGGTTCCCGGAAGGCCGAAGGGACCGGCTTTTTATTCCGGTTGCGACGGAGCGCAACCCTCCAAAACCAAAACCGAAAAGCATAGACCCCACGGATGAAGAATCCCGGCGCTCAAAGCCGCGAAACCCCCACCAAAAAATCTTCCAATGGTTGGAAAAGTCGCGCAAAAATCTTCCAACCCTTGGAACTTTTCCCCTGAAAGTTTCCAAGCATTGGAACTTTTTTTTCTAATTTTTCCAACCCTTGGAACTTTTTCCGCGCATCATCACGGTTCATCCTGTTTCCTCACTATCGCACCGTCTTGATTTTGTCTATGCTTTCGCGATAGTG
>CAZFSE010000139.1:0-12059 GCA_964521805.1 uncultured Verrucomicrobiota bacterium | reverse complement strand
GGCTAAGGCAGAGCGGGAAAGACCTCCTGTTTCCACAGGTCGGACTCCAGCTCTGAGAGGATTTGGGCCAGGGCCGTATTCCATCCTTGAACCAGATTGGCGGGGTCTTTTTTTTGCATAAGGGCAGTGCCCTTATAGGATTTTTGAAAGAGCAGGCCGGGCTTGATGCCCCGGTTATCCACAAGAGCGAGGTCCAACTCCATGACTGCTTGTGGATCGTCTGTCTTGCGGTAATCGCCATACAGCCTGGCCAGTGAGCCCTCCAAGATGATGTCGCCTTCCACCCGGCTGGAAGGCGGGAGGGTGGGGAAGCCGGCCTGGGTCAGCCATCGTCGGGCAATCTCGGAGAGTTGCTCGTTTGCGGGAATGAAGAATACATTGTAAAAATCCGTTTCGTAGCGGCTTTCGTCATGCCGGTAGACAAACGGAAGCGCACCCGTCATGGGGGTGGAATCGAACGGACGGACACGGAGGAGGGGCGCTGAGGCGATGGCGACTGCGGGCTTTGGATGAGTCGCCTCCAGGGCGTACTGCTGTTTGTCCACATACGGCTGTTTCAAGCTCATGCATCCTCCTGCTGACAGCAGAAGAATAAGAGCAGACAGGCCCGCAAGGCTTGCTGAAAGCGGATGATGCGTTTGTGCGGTTGTCAGGAGGGTGTTCTTCATGGCTTGGTTCCTTTCTCTGGTGGGGGTTCGCCCAGCAGGAGCCCGGCCGGATAGTCCCGGGCATTGCCGGTGATGTGCTTCAAATCGCGCGAGGCGGCCTTTACGTTGCCGAGCATTTCCTCCACGGTGGATTGTTGCTCGGCCATCAATGACTCCGCCCTTCGGACGAGGAGCTGGAGGCGCGCCATGGTTTCGGGAAGAGAATCGCTGGCCAGCCGGACATTGGACAGAATGGGGGGCAAGGCATTGGTCATCAGGTCGCGCGTGGAGTCCGTCAGGCCGCTGACAGAGGCGGCGAGGGTCTTGGAGGCTTCATTGATACCGGCCAGGGTAGGTGTCAGCTGGCCGATGACGAAGAGATTCACGTTGGTGACCAGTTCATTCACGCTGTGAGTCAGCTGTTCCACATGCGATTCGCCCAGCTTGTCGAGGATCTTTTGCAGGGAATCGCTCAGCTGGGTGATGACGCTGGGCGCGGAGGGGACGTAGAGGGACTCCGGGGGCCAGTCTATCGGTAGGAGGGGGTAGCGGGCGGGGTCCACATAGTCGGCTTCGAGAAAGGCGGTGCCGGTCAGGCCCTGTGACGCGAGTCGCACGCGCAGGCCATCCTTGATTTCTTTTTGAAGATTTTCATGCATGGCCTGCAGGCTGGTCAGGTTGGCCCGGCTGATCAGCAGGTTGGCCCGGACCAGCACATAGCGGTGAGAGGTCTTATACGCTTCGTCCACAAACATGATTTGTGAAACCTGGCCGATTTTGACGCCGCGGAGCTTGATAGGAGAGCCGACTTCCAACCCTTGGACGGATTCGTTGATATAGGTTTCCAGCGGGATACTGCGCTTGTATAGTTCCCGTGAACTCAGGACCACGACCGCCAGCACGGCCAGCGCAACCGCTGAGATTACAAAGAGGCCGATGCGAAAAAAATGGGTGTCTTTGCTCATGGTTGTTTTGCTCCTTTTGGGGACCCGCCGGCTATGTGTTTCCCGTCCGTGTCTGTTGTGGGCTGGATCTCTTCGTCTGTCTCACGGTTAAAGAATTGCCGCACCCAGGGATCCTTCGAATGGTCCTTGAGGTCGGCGGGCCGGCCCTCCGCCACAATGGTTTTTGTTTTTTTATCCAGCATCACCACCCGTTTGGCAATGGCAAAGATGCTGGGCAATTCATGGCTGACGATGACAAAGGTGATGTGCATGTCGCTGGATAAGCGGAGCACCAGATGGTCCAACTCCGCGGAGGTGATGGGGTCGAGGCCCGCGGAGGGCTCGTCCAAAAACAGGATGCGAGGATCCAGCGCCATGGCGCGGGCAATCGCGGCGCGTTTCTTCATGCCTCCGCTGATCTCAGAGGGCAGGTGGCTGGCATAATCCTCAAGGCCGACCTGCCGCAGTTTCTCAAGGGCAATGCTTGTCCGTTCAGCGGGGGGGCGGCTGGTGAATTCCTCCAGTGGAAGAAGCACGTTTTCCAGGAGGGTCATGGACCCAAAAAGCGCGCCGCCCTGATACATCACCCCGATACGGTTCAGCAGGCGCCGCCGGTCCTCGCCCCCGGCCTGCACGAGATCGTGGCCTTCGATCAGGATTCGTCCGGAGAGCGGCTGATACAACCCGATCAAGTGCTTGAGCAGGGTGCTTTTCCCGCACCCCGAGCCGCCCAGGATCACAAAAATCTCGCCGGGAAAAACATCGAAGGAGATATCCTTCAGAATCAGGTCATCGCCATACCCTGCGCTCAACGACTGAACCTGGATGATGGGTTGTTCCATGGTCAGATGCCCAGCATAAAAAAGAGAACCGAGAAAATGCCGTCGGTGATGACAATCAGCAAGATGCCGCTGACGACTGAGCGCGTGGTGGAATCGCCCACCGCGCTGGCGCCCGACCCGGTTTGCAGGCCGCGCTGGCACCCCACGGCGGAAACGAGGATGCCGAACACAAAAGCCTTAAAGAGGCCGCCCAGCAAATCGCCCATGCTGACCGAGGCCACCACCTGGTTGACATAGGTGATCAGGGGGAAGCCCAGCGACAGCATGACAATGCCTGCGCCAATGAGCCCAAACAGGTTGGCGAATATTGTCAGCATCGGAGTTACCAGCACCGCGCCCAGCACCCGGGTGACGACCAGGAAGCGGACCGGCTCCAGGCCCATGGTGGTGAGGGCGTCAATCTCCTCGTTGACCTTCATCGTACCGAGCTCGGCCGCAAAGGCAGAGCCGGAGCGGGCGGTCAGGATGATGGCGGTGATCAGGGGCCCGAGCTCGCGCAGAAGGGAGAGGGACACCAGGTTGGCCACATAGATTTCAGCGCCGAACATGCGCATGGGGATCGCGGCCTGAAAGGCCAGGATGAGTCCCAGGAGCAGGCCAATGAGCATGATAATGGGCAGGGCGTTGACGCCGGCGGTTTCCACCACCTTCCAGAAATCCTTGGCGCGAAGGCGGGAGGGATGACGGGCTACCGTGCCGAGCGCCAGGGTTAATTCCCCCGCAAAGCGTATTTGGGCGCGCAGATCCTGCCAGAGATGGACCGTAACCTGCCCCACCTGTTCGGGGAGTGACAGGGCCTGCCGGGTGAAAAAACCACCAAAGCCAGTGTTTATTCGTTTGTGGGCGTCCGGGTTCATAAGCGTTATTTCGCCTCCCAGATTAGCACGAAGACCCGGTGGCTGTCGAACGGCTCTTTTCGTGCCTGACGTGGGCTGTGCCTGCAACCGAATCGTTGCGAGCTTGGATGGCCTTCTCCATGAGCGTCATTTCTGTGTCCGACAGGATCGCGAAGTGGCTCCTGCCGTCCCAGAGGTCCCAACGGAGTTGGTACCTACTGTGAGGGATCCGATCAGGGTGAAGTGCGGTTTTTCCAACCCTTGGGCCCTGTTTTTCAGGACATAGGGCGTGCCTTTTTCCAGCTGATTTTTGTACGATGGAGGCCGGCAAGGTCCACACTGCGGGCCAGGCCGTAGGCGGCATACAGGGCGCAAAGTGGGAGGAAGGCCCGCCCAGATTTGGCGCGGAACGCCATGAGAGCGGCGGGCAGGGCGATGAGGGCCGGCAGGGGCAGGGCCAGCCATAAGAACCGAGGTTCATGACTCCAGGCGGCCAGCAGGATGGAGAGAAGGGAAAGGGTTAAGCCTGCAAGAAACAGGGCGGAGAATACCACCGCATTTCCGCCGGAACGCAGGCCGGTGGCGCGCGCAATTTTTTGGTAGCTTTTTCGATTGGCGTGCCAGAGTTGCTGGAGGAAAAACTGGCGGAGGGTGGCGGGCTCGCCATGGTGGATGACGCGAAGCTCCGGGATGGCCGTTACGGGGAATCCGTGCTGGGCCGCTCGCAAGGCGAAATCGGTATCCTCACCGGTATGCAGTTCTTCATCAAATCCCTGCAGGGCGTTTGGCACGGCGCGATGCATGAGCATATTGCGGGTGGTCAGGAGGCGGAACGCATCGGCGGTTCCTCCCTGATGTTTGTTTAGCCAGTGCACATTCCAGTACCGCTGAACCCAGGTGCCGGGGGTGGGGGGAGAAACCGGCCAGCCGATCAACTGAGGGGTGGAGGAGCCGAGGCAGGCGGCGGCCACGTCCAGCCAGTCGAGGGCCGGTTCACAATCACCGTCCAGAAAAGCGATCCAATCCCCGCCGGCGGCGGACAGGCCGCGATTGCGGCATACGGGAATGCGCGCGCCCGGCAATTCCAGCACCTGGGAGAACCCCAGTGAACGGCCCAGGCCTGCGGTTCCATCTGTACTGCCGCCATCCACCAGGATGGTTTCCAGTTCGGTGCCGGGTGGAAGATGCAAGGCCGACAGGGCCGATTTCAGACGGGGCAAATGCGCCGCCTCATTGAGAGTGACCACGATGACTGAAACCTTTGGCATGGGGGCATGATTTACGTTGTGGCCCGCCGGCGCAAGGCAAAAGCTGAAAAAGTGGAAGCGTGGAATCTTGTTGTGAAACATGGTAGTGTGAGGGATACTTCAAACATGGATGGCGCAACATGAGAGGTCATACATTTGCCCTGCTTTTTTTAATGGTGCTGGTTGCGGGGCCGCAGTTTGTTGCCGCCGAAGAGTCTTTGCCATCCATCCAAAACCCTGCTCCCATCCGCATCGGCGTACTGGCACACAAGGGGGTGGAGGTTTGCCGGGAGATGTGGCAACCCACGATGGAGTATTTGACTCAGGCCATGCCTGGGCGAACCTTTGAGCTGGTTCCCTTGGGCTTTGAGCAGATTGACCCCGCTGTAAGCCAAAGGAAGATTGATTTCCTGATTTGCAATCCGGCCATCTATGTACAGATGGAGGTCAAGCATGGCGCCACCCGAATCCTCACCCTTCGCAATCGGGTGGGTGCACAGGTGGTCATGGAGTTTGGAAGCGCGGTGTTTTGCCGCACCGGCGGGGTGGATCTTCGGCAATGGAGCGACATTCGAGGCCGGCGTCTGGCCGCGACCGGGCGGACCTCCTTTGGCGGTTGGATCATGGCCCTGCGGGAGTTCAGGGCGGCGGGTATTCATCCGGATCGGGAATGCGTGCAACTGTCCTTCCTCAGCAACCACGAAGAGGTGGTTCGCGCTGTTCTGTCCGGCGAGGTGGATATCGGGGTTGTGCGCACCGACACCCTTGAGCGCCTGGCGGAGCAAGGACAATTGCGAATGGAGGACATTCAGGTTCTTCCCCCCCGCAAGATAACCGCCGGCCCTTCGGGTTTTCCCTATGTACACAGCACCCGTCTGTATCCCGAATGGCCGATTGCCAAGCTCCACGCAACGCCCGAGAGGATCGCTTCCTCCGTGGCCACGGCGTTGCTGGCCCTGCCGCCCGACAGCCCCGCCGCACTGGCGGCCAAAAGCGGGGGCTGGGGCATTTGTTTGAACTACACCCGTGTCCATGACTGCCTGCACGAACTGAACTTGCCGCCCTACGATGAGGAAGAGATTGTAAGCTGGCGGGCAGTGTGGCATCAGTACTGGGCCTGGCTGGTGGCCCTGGGCGCGCTTTTCTTGATTCTGCTGGGGGCCCTTCTGCTCCTGCGTCGTGAGCAACAGGCGTTGCTCACGAGCAAACAGCGTTTCAACCAACTGGCGGAACAGAGCCGCACTCTCCTGTGGGAGACCGATGCCGGGGGCCTCTATACCTACGTCAGTCATGTGGCAGAACAAGTTATGGGCTATGGGCCTGAAGAGATCACCGGCAAGATGCACCTCTACGATCTCCACCCCGATGAGACGTTCAAGTTCCTGACCTTGGAGGCCTTTGCCCGCAAGGAACCCTTTCTGAATGTGGCCAGTCGTGCGCTGACCAAGGCGGGTGAACCCCTCTGGTTAAGCACCAACGGAATTCCGATTCTGGACCGGCGAGGCGTCCTGGCCGGTTACCGGGGGGCTGACACCGACATCACGGAGCGCAAGCAGACGGAAGAGGCCCTGCTGAAAGCGCAGGCCTTCTCGGAGAATCTGATTGAAACGGCGCAGGTCATCATTCTGGTGCTGGATTTGGAGGGAAAGATCATTCAGTTCAACCCCTTCATGGAGGCCCTTACGGGCTACCGCCTGGAGGAGTTGAAGGGCAAGGACTGGTTTACCACCTTCCTGCCCCCATGCGATTACGAACACATTCGCGACCTCTTCCGCCAGTCCTTGAACAACATACAATCCCGCGGCGTCATCAACCCGATTCTCGCCCGCGACGGGCATGAGATCATGATCGAATGGTATGACAAGACCTTGAAGGATGCCAACGGACGCGTGATGGGCTTGCTGGCCATTGGGATGGACATTACGGCCCGAATGAAAGCAATGGATGCGGTGCACCAGAGCGAGGAACGCTACATGCTAGCCGTGCGGGGCAGTAACGATGGCATCTGGGACTGGAATCTGGTGAATAACAGCTTGTATCTTTCGCCCCGCTGGAAGCACATGATTGGATTTGAAGACGATGAATTGCCCAATGAGTTCTCCACCTTTGAGTCGCTCTTGCATCCCGATGACAAGGCCAGGGTGCTTGCGTACGTCCAGAAATATCTTAAAGGGGAAATCAAGCAGTACGAAATAGAGTTTCGTTTCCGGCACAAGGATGGATCCTATCGCTGGATCCTGGCCCGCGGGGATGCCTTGCGAGGCAAGGATGGCGCGCCATTTCGCATGGCGGGTTCCCACACCGACATCACGAAGCGCAAGCAGGCGGAGGAGGAGCTGATCGAGACCAACCGCCAGTTGGAAAACGCCACGATGCGGGCCAACGACATGGCGGCGCAAGCCTCGATGGCCAACATGGCCAAGAGTCAATTTCTGGCCAATATGAGCCACGAGATTCGCACGCCCATGAACGGGGTGATTGGCATGATCAGCCTGCTGTTGGATTCGGACCTCACGCCTGAACAGCGCCAGAATGCTGAAATTGTGCGGTCCAGCGGTGAGGCCCTGCTGGCCCTGCTCAATGATATTTTGGATTTCTCCAAGATCGAAGCCCAAAAGCTCGAATTGGAATCCATTGATTTCGACCTGAACGTGATCTTAAAGGAGGCCTCTGACCTGTTGTCGTTAAGGGCCCGGGAGAAAAAGCTGGACCTGGTGTGCCTGGTGGATCCCGATGTGCCGGTTCTTTTGCGCGGCGACCCCGGGCGGTTGCGCCAGATCCTGATCAACCTGGCCGGGAATGCGGTCAAGTTCACCCATCAGGGCGGAGTGACCCTCCGCGCAAGCCTGCACGCGGAAGATGAGCGCCATGCCACCCTCCGCTTTGATGTCATTGATACGGGCATTGGCATTCCCGCCGACAAGCAGGAGATGCTGTTTTTTCCCTTCACCCAGGTGGATGGTTCCACGACCCGCAAATACGGGGGCTCGGGACTGGGGCTGGCCATTACAAAGCAATTGGTGGAACTGATGGGCGGAGGCGTTGGGCTTCACAGCCAAGTCGGAAAAGGCTCCACCTTTTGGTTTACGGCCGTCTTTGAAAAACAGCCGGCAGGAACCCTGTCCGCACCGGCGCCACTCCCCGGACGCGCGGAGGCGGCTCCTTCGGTGGCCTCCACCACCATGGCGGGTCTGGTCCCTTCTTCAGTCCTGTCCGCTGAAAGCAAGAGCGGCGTCCGCATTTTGCTGGCCGAGGACAACGCCATCAACCAACTGGTCGCGCTGAAGATGCTGGGCAAGATGGGGTACCGGGCTGATGTCGTGGCCAATGGCAAGGAGGCTCTTTCTGCGCTGAAGAAAAGCCCCTATGACCTCATCCTGATGGACTGCCAGATGCAGGAGATGGACGGGTTCGAAGCTACGCGAAGAATACGAAAAATGGAGGACGCCTCCTCCCATGTCCCCATCATTGCCATGACGGCTTTGGCCATGAAGGGCGATCGGGAAAAGTGCCTTGAGGCGGGCATGGATGACTACTTGAGCAAGCCGATCAATCCCGAAGAACTGGCAACGGCCCTCCATCAATGGTTAACGGAGCGCGGCATGGGGGCCGGACAAACGGGCGCCGCCGGGACGCGAGGCGCCCCTGCGCAGGCCCCGAGCCCCGCCATCTTCAATCAACAAAGTTTTTTGGAGCGGATCATGGGGGATGAGGCTCTGGCCAAAGAGCTTTCCAGCTTGTTTATCCTGGATATGCCGGCGCACATCGAAGCCCTGGCGGCGGCGGTGGATGGTAACGACAGCCACCGGGCTGAACAACAGGCGCACAAGGTCAAGGGATCCTCGGCCAATGTGGGCGGCGAAGCCTTGAGCGCCGTGGCCTTTGAGATGGAGAAGGCCGGACGGGCCGGAGATGCGGAGGCCCTGCAAAAGCTTTTGCCTGACCTTCAACACCAATTTGCCCTTTTGAGGGAGGCGATGGAGAAGGCTGTATAATACGGATGGACTCAACAAGGGAGACCCCATGAAAGTATTGATTGCTGAAGACGATTTCACGTCCCGGGCCATGCTGACCGCCGTGCTTCGCAAGTGGGGCTACGAGCCGGTGCCTGCGGATAATGGCGTCAAAACATGGGCCGCTCTTCAAGCGCCCGACGCTCCCAAATTGGTCCTTCTGGATTGGGAGATGCCGGAGATGGATGGGTTGGAGGTCACCCGCCGGGTTCGTGCCCTGAATTCTGAAACGCCAGCGTACATTATCCTGCTGACGGGCAGAAAGGAAGAGGGCGATATCATCCATGGCCTTGAGGCGGGCGCCAATGACTATGTTTCCAAGCCTTACAACCAGGGGGAGCTCAGGGCCCGTCTGGATGTGGGCCGCCGCATGGTGGATTTGCAGGAGGCCCTTTCCGGAAAGATTGGCGAGTTGCGCCATGCGATTGAACAGATCAAGACCCTGCGGGGCATCGTGCCAATTTGCGCCGGGTGCAAGAAGGTGCGGGACGACACCGGATACTGGCAACAGGTCGAGGCCTATGTCTCCCTGCACACGGAGGCCGAATTCAGCCACGGATTCTGCCCCGACTGCATCAAGCGGTTATATCCGGAGATGTGGGATGAGAGCCTGGGGGGCTCGCCTGGAAAGTCATAATGGCATCCCGTCCCTCTGCGGGCCTTCGGTCCGTTTAGATGGACGACAGCGATGCGATTTCGGCGGAGGCCAGCACTTTATTGATATCCAGCAGGATTTTGACGGAGCCCTTTGTCTTGGCCATGCCGAGGATGAAATGCGTATCCACATTACTGCCAAAGCTTGGAGCGGGTTCAATTTCCTTTTCAGTGATGTCGAGCACCTCGGAGACCTCGTCGACAATGATGCCCATGGTCAGGGTGTTCTCGCGGCGGGCCACCTGAACGACAATGATGCAGGTCTTTTCCGTGGTGGCCAGTGTTTCCATCCCGAATTTGAGGCGCAGGTCCACCACGGGAATCACCTTCCCACGCAGGTTGATGACCCCTCGGACGAAATCCGGGGTGCGGGGAACGCGCGTGATGTCCATCATTTTAATGATTTCCTGCACCTTCAGGATTTCCAGGCCAAACTCCTCGGCGGCCAGCTTGAAGGTCAGATATTTTCCAGCCAGGGATTGTTGCTCTGTGGCTTGGGTGGGGGCTTTTTGCAGTGTGCTCACGATGGGGGTCTCCTTTTTCAGAGGTTTCTTGATTTCAGGCTGGGGTTGTGGAGGTGTGGGAGGTGTTGGCTCCTGCGGACGTTCCCACACCGGTGCTGTGGGGGGCTGAACAGGCGGGGGAGGCGGTTCGGGTGCAGGTTCAGGCGCTGGCGCCGGTTCGGGGACAGGTACAGGCTTGGGCGCCGGTTCGGGGATGGGAGCAGGGGCCGGCGCAACCGCTTCTTGAAGCGGGGTTGAAATCTCAAGCTCGGGCGGGAAGGCTGATTCCTCCGGCGGGCGTCCATCGCGCACGCGCTGTTGCAGAATGTTGAGGGTGCGCCCCACCACGTCCATGGCCGCTCCGGGATCTTTCACCTGGCCCGCCGCCAAGCCTTGAAGGATTTTTGCGGCCGCCGCGGCCGCCTTGCCGCAGGGCTCCTGCTGGCGAAGCTCGGCGGATAATTTTTCCAAGAGGTTCTGCAGGGCGCGCAAAGCCTCTTTATCCTCAGGCTCCAGCATGATGAGTTGCTCGCAGGCTTGCTCGATCATCATGCTGGCTACATTTTCCTGGCTCACGGGGTCACCTCCATTGGCCACACTTACACCTCGTGGGCCAGTTTGACAATCCCTTCAATATCCAAAATCAAGCCAATGCGCCCGTCGGATAGAATGCTGGCGCCGGAGACCCCTCGAATTTGCCCAAAGGACTCTCCCAGGCTCTTGATGACGGTCTGTTGCTGGCCCAGCAGGTCGTCCACCAGCAGTCCGGCTCGCTGGGTTCCGTTTTCCACCAGCACAGTGATGCCCTGGGTGATATCCTGCACGGCCCCCGCTGAGTTGAACAGGCGCGACAGCCGGAACAGGGGGAGCAACTCGCCCCGAATCAGGATCATCTCGCCCTTGCCCACCACGGTGGAGAGCATGCTCTTGTCCGCGCGGAAGGACTCGCGGATGCTCAGCAGGGGGATGATGTAGCGCTCCTGGGCTACGCTGACCAGCATGCCCTGGATGATGGCCAGGGTCAGAGGAATGCGGATGGTGAAGCGTGAGCCCTGGCCCGGGTCTGATTGGATTTCAATGCGCCCGCGAATTTTCTCAATGTTCTTTTTGACCACATCCATGCCGACGCCGCGCCCGGAAACATCGGTGATCTTGTCGGCGGTCGAAAAGCCCGGCAGAAAGATCATGGCGTAGATTTCCTCATCGCGTGGGTTGGCAGAACTCTCCACCAAACCCCTCTCGATGGCCTTGGCCAGGATCTTGTCGCGGTTGAGCCCCCGCCCATTGTCGCTGATGATGATCCAGACCTCGCCCGCCTGGTAGCGGGCCTCGATGACCACCTGCCCGGCCTCGGGTTTGCCGGCCTTGACGCGCTCCGCGGGAGTTTCCAGCCCATGATCCACCGAGTTGCGGACCATATGCACCAGCGGGTCGGAAATCAATTCCGCCACGGTGCGGTCCACTTCAGTGTCTTCGCCCAGCAGTTTCAACTCCACCTTTTTCCCGGCCTTGGCGGAGAGATCATGGACCAGCCGGATCATCTTTTTGAAGGTGGCATCCACGGGCACCATGCGCAGGGACATGGCAATATCCTGCAACTCGGTGGTGATGCGGTTGAGCTGGTGCGCCGCCCGGTCAAAGTTGTCCATTCGCAGGCCTTCCAGGTCGCTGTTGTGGGTGACCATGGCCTCGGCAATGACCAATTCTCCGACCAGGTTGGTCAGCAGGTCGAGCTTTTCCACATTCACCCGGATGTCGCGGCGGGTGACGATACTGGATGTGGCGGCGGGCTCCGCCGTTTTGGGGTTTTTCTCCGCCGACTCTGGTTCCGGTTTTGCAGAGGCTTCTGCTGGGGTTGGAACAA
Organism: uncultured Verrucomicrobiota bacterium; assembly: GCA_964521805.1. Classification (GTDB taxonomy): domain Bacteria; phylum Verrucomicrobiota; class Kiritimatiellia; order CAIQIC01; family GWF2-57-35; genus CAZFSE01. The sequence continues at coordinate 509 of CAZFSE010000139.1, read as the reverse complement.
GTGATGGCGCGGGCGTCTCGGGGGCGGGTGTGGGCTCGGCCTCAACCGGGGCCGGCGTCTCCGTTTCGGGGGCGATTTCAGAAAGCATGTCCAGCATGCCGCTGAGTCCCATGATGGAGGCTGAGCCGCCTTTGGCGAAGCCCGCCACCGCCTTGCGCAGGACATCGAGCAGTTTGAGCAGGAGCCGGGTGTGCGCGCTGGTGATGAGGAGGGTTTTGTCGCGCGCCGCCTGCAGGAGAGTTTCCATTTTGTGGCTCAGGCGTTCCAAGTCAGGCAACCCCACCAGCCCGCTGTTTCCCTTGAAGGTATGGAAGGCGCGCAGGGCGTCCGCGATAGCTTCGGCGGGATGGTCGCTAGCCTCGCCGATCTTCATCAGCGCTTGCTCGGCGGTTTCCAAAATCTCCTCCGCATCCTGGACGTAGATCTGTGTCATTTCCGAGGAGACGACCACTGTGGCCGCCGGCGGGGACGGGGGTGCCGCCGGTTTGGCCGCCGCCACAGGAGTGGCG
>CAZFSE010000138.1:6857-12078 GCA_964521805.1 uncultured Verrucomicrobiota bacterium | reverse complement strand
GGTCACTGCTTACTGAATACTGGTCACTGGTCACTTTCCATTCTCCATTTCCTCTCACCGCACTTTGAGGCGGAGTTCGGAGAACCAGCCCAGGCTTTCCAGGTTGCCCATCTCCTTGGCGAGCTGGTCGGATAGGGATTGCAGGGTGTCATCATCCAGGTTCAGCACTGTCCGGCTCTCGAGCAGGACAGTGGCATAGCCCTCAGAGAAATCGCTGTAACCGAGATGCTGGATGAAGCAAAGATATTCGGCCAGGCGGATGACATGGATCATGGCCACGCAATCCTCCTGTTGTACATTCATGTCGTGGTGATGCCCGATCACGGCCACCAGATGCTGGGGAAAATTCCATTTTTTGGCGACGGCCTCGCCGATCTGCTCGTGCGTCACCCCCATGCAGGCTTCTTCCTCATCGGCCAGCAGGGATTGCTTCTCAAAGCGCTGGACCACTGCGGACTGGAATCCGTCCTCGTAGAGAAATTGGTGAGCAATGGCAATGCCCAGGTCATGCAACAGCCCCGTGATAAACGGGTCAATGGAGCCCCGGCGAAACCGCTGGTTATAAATCAGGCGCGCGGCGATGGCCACGGCAATGCTGTGCTTCCACAAGGCGCTGGCGGTGTAGTCGGCAATGGCGGTCGAGGATTTCATCAGGGCCGACACCGTGGCCGATAGAATAATCTCCTCCGCCACGCCAAACCCGATGCGCACAATGGCGTCCTTGATGCTGTCCACCCGGTCGCGGTTCTCGGTGGCAAAATAGACCGAATTGGCCGCGCGCAGAAGACGGGCGCTGGTCGCCTTGTCCAGTTCACAGACGGCCGCAAGGTCCGCCGCATGGGCCTTTGGATCCCGGCTGACGCCCAGCAACCGCGTCAGAATGGACGGGATGGTGGAAATCTCATGATGCGCCAGCCCCTGCAATATTTTGTCTAAATGATGCCGTTGATTATTCAACAAGTCCTCCCATTCGCAATGGACTTTCCCTCTTCCCTAAACAGCATGAAACATACCACCATTCTCCACCTGCGGCAAAAACAAAGTCCAGCCGGCAGGAAATCTCCCTGATATGGGTAACGCTAGCGTGCCGGGGCCACCTTATCGAGGGCGGACTCCAAGGCATGCCAGCCGAGTGTCGCACATTTGACACGAAGCGGATATTTTTTGACCCCTTCGAGGGGCAGAAAATCCTCCATGGTTTCCGGGTCCATGGCCTTTTCCCCGCGCAAGACAGCCAGGAATGCGTGAATCTGGCTCCGGACCTCCCCGATGGGCTTGTTGAGCAGGCTTTCGCTCATCAGGGACGCCGAGGCCATGCTGATGGCACAGCCCTTGCCATCGAAACGGATGTGAGTGACGCGGCCATCCACGACGGAGGCGGTGAGACGGATATGGTCCCCACAGGTGGGATTCTCCTCATCCACGAGGACTTCCTCATCGGGGATGGCCCCATAGTTGCGGGGGTGCCGGTAGTGATCCAGAATAATGTCCTGGTAGAGTTCGTCAAGTTCCATGGGAGAAGTACTCCTTTGCGTGCCGGATGGCCGTCTCCAGCTGGTCAATTTCCTCCGGCACGTTATACAGATACAGGCTGGCACGGCTGACGGCGGGGACGCCCAGCTTCCGCAAAAGCGGCTGGGCGCACATGTGCCCGGCGCGAATGGCGACGCCCTCCTGGTCCACGTATTGCGCCAGGTCATGCGGATGCACCCCCTCCACCTCAAAAGAGATGGCTCCTCCGCGATGTGGCGCGTGTCCAAAGATGCGCACGCCGGGAATGGCCGAGAGCTTCTGAATCGTGAGGGCGGTCAACTCCTGCTCATGCCGCTCCACGTTGGCCATGCCGAGTCCGCTCAGATAATCCACGGCGGCCCCCAGCCCAATGGCGCCACTGATATGCGGGGTGCCGGCTTCAAACTTCTGCGGGATGTCCGCCCAGGTGGCGTGATCGTAATACACCTTGCTGATCATCTCGCCGCCGCCCATGAAGGGGTCCATCTCTTCAAGAATGGCGGCCTTTCCATACAGCACCCCCACCCCGGTGGGGGCGAGCATCTTGTGCCCGGAAAAGGCCAGGAAATCGCAGTCCATGTCCTGCACGTTGATGGGCATGTGGGGCACGCTTTGTGCGCCATCCACCAGCGCCAGCGCCCCGGCCCGGTGCGCGGAGGACACGATCTCCTTCACGGGATTGATCGTTCCCAGCACGTTGGACACCTGCATGACGGAAACGAGCTTGACCTTGGGCCCCAGCAGGCGGTGATAGGCCTCCAAGTCCAGGCTTCCATCCTCCAGCACCGGGATGAACTTCAGCACGGCGCCGCGCTCCTTGGCCAGGAGCTGCCAGGGGATGAGATTGCTGTGATGCTCCATCTCCGTGAGAATGATTTCATCGCCCGCCCGGATGTTTTTTCGCCCCCAGCCATGCGCCACAAGGTTGATGCTCTCCGTGGTTCCCTGCGTAAAGATAATTTCCCGGTCGCTCTCTGCCCCGATGAACCGCCCCACCTTGCGGCGCGATTCATCGAACTGGCGCGAGGCCTCATCGGCCAGAAAGTGCAGGGAGCGATGCACGTTGGCATTGCAGATCTGGTAGTAGTCGCAGAGCACGCAAACCACGACGGAGGGTTTTTGCGTGGTGGCGGAATTGTCGAGGTAGGCCAGGGTCTTGTCCCCATGGACCAGGCGGCTGAGGATCGGAAAATCCTTGCGAATCTTTTGGACATCCCACGCGGTGGCGCAGGTCCCCTCGCCCGAGGCAACCGGGCAATGCTGGCAGGCACAAAGTTCAGTCATTGTTTTCACGGGCTTCCGCCCGCGCTCCTTCATTCATCAAACCTTCACCCAAAGATCGCCGCCTTCCACCTTGGTCTCATAGACCGGGATGGGCCGCACGGCCGGAAGAGAGAGATTCTTCCCCGTGCGCAAATCAAACCGGGCGCCATGCAGGGGGCAGAGAATCTCGCCCCCCTCGACCCCGCCCAGCGCCATGGACGCCTTCTGATGACTGCACCAGGCGCCGATGGCGAAGTACTCTCCCTCCGTCTTCAGCACGCAGAGTTGCCGGTCATCGCCCAGGTCCACGCATTTCTTCTGCCCGTCCGCCAGCTCCGATGTTGCCGCCACCTTCGTCCATTCCATCACACCCCCCCGCCTTGTTGGGACATCTTGCCATCCAGTTGGGCGCGCACATGCTCCCGAATGGCTTCCTGCGGAGCGCGCGCGATGATTTCCTCAAAGAACCCCTTCAACAGGAGCTGGCGGGCCTGGGCATCCGAAAGCCCCCGGGCCCGCAGATAAAAGACCTGCTCCTCATCAAGATTTCCAACGGTGGAGCCATGCGAGCATTTCAGATCGTCCGTGTCAATGCGCAACCCGGGCAGAGAGTCGGCGCGGGCGCCCTTGTCGAGGACGAGGTTGTTGTTTTTTTGATACGCATCCACCCGGTTGGCGCCCGGACGCGCCACAATCAGCCCCTGATACACCGAATGGGACTCATCGCGCACGGCTCCCTTGTAGAGCAGGCGGCTGTAGGTGGCCGGCGCGGAATGAATTTGCAGGGTGCGCTGATCCATATGCTGGCGGCCCACCGCAAAATAGAGGCCGTCCAGCTCCGCCTGGGCGCCTTCCCCGGCTGTATCTGCGGCCAGCACCATCCGGCTCAAGCGTGCGCCCAGCTGGAAGGCGACCCACTCCAGTTTTGCGGCGCGGGCCAGCACCGCGCGGTCATCGGCCAGATGACAGGCCTCCGCTCCCCATTCCTGCAGGCTGATCCACTGCACCGCGGCTTCCTCCTCCAGCCGGATCATCCGTGAGGACAGGCTGATGAAACGATCCGCATCGGGCGAGTGAAAATGCTCCGTCAAGGAGACCCGGCTTTTTGCTCCCGCCACCAGCGCCACGCGGGGCATAAAGATCGTGCCGGGGAGCGGATGGGCATAGTCGAGCAGGATCCCCTTGGGCAGTGAAACCCCCGCCGGGATGGAAAGCAGGAAACCCACGTTCCAGAACGCTTCGTTCAACGCCGAAAACTTGCCGGGCTCTTCCGCCCGTCCGGTGCCGCCCAGCAGGTCTTTGACGATTTCAGGCTGGCGCACCGCCGCCTCCGCCAGGGAAAGAATCTGAACGCCCCGTTCCTTCAGCAGGCCGCTGACATCCCGCACGGCATAGCCCTCGCCGCTGAGGGTCACAACACCATCAAAGAGGCCCTCCCATTCACCCTCCGGCGGCGCCGGTATTTCCGCAAGGCGGGCCGTGGGGCTCATCGCCTTGAACGGAAAAAGCGCCGGATCGGTTCTGCGCCATTCCTCCATGCGCTGATGCGGAAGGGGAAGCGCGGCATACCGCTCAAACGCCGCCCGCCTCGCCGCCCGCAAAAGCTCCGGCTCCGGAACGTCCAGCCAGCGCGCAAAGGCCGCCGGATCAAATCCGGGAACCATCTCCTGTGCTTCCTCGGTGCTGTTTGTCTGTAAAACCTTCATGCCTGATCTCCCGGGGCCGCCTCAACCCACGCTCTTGTCCAGCTTCATTTCCAGCAGTTTGACCGCCTCCACCGCGAACTCCAGCGGCAGTTGCTTGAACACTTCCTTGCAAAAGCCGTTCACAATCAGCGAGACGGCGTTTTCCTCGCTCAGCCCCCGGCTTTTGACATAAAACAATTGCTCGTCGCTGATGCGCGAGGTCGTGGCCTCATGCTCAATCACGGCACTGCCGTTTTCCGCCTCCACGACCGGGAAGGTGTTCGCGGAGCATTGGCCGCCGATCAGCATGGAATCGCACTGCGAGTGATTCCGGCAATCCTCGGCCTCCGGCAGAACCTGCACCAGGCCGCGGTAGGTATTGCACGATTCCCCGGCGGAGATGCCCTTGGAGACAATGGTGCTCCGGGTGTGGCTTCCCACATGAATCATCTTGGTGCCCGTATCCGCCTGCATCTTATTGTTCGTCAGCGCCACCGAATAAAACTCCCCGGTGGAATAGTCGCCCTGCAAAATGCAACTGGGATATTTCCAGGTGATGGCGGAACCGGCCTCCACCTGCGTCCAGGAAATCTTCGAGCGCTGGCCCCGGCAATGGCCGCGCTTGGTGACAAAATTATAGATGCCTCCCCGCCCTTCCTTGTCGCCCGCGTACCAATTTTGCACGGTGGCATACTTGATTTGCGCGTCGTCCATGGCGATCAATTCCACGATCGCGGCATGGAGCTGGTTGGTGTCCCGCA
>CAZFSE010000138.1:0-6757 GCA_964521805.1 uncultured Verrucomicrobiota bacterium | reverse complement strand
TCCTCCAGCTCCTTGACCAGCTCCGGCCCGCCGGACAGCGCAATGCGGCCATCCAGCAGAATGTGCAGATGGTCCGGCTTGATGTAGCGCAGGAGCCTCTCATAGTGCGTGATCACCAGCAGGCCCAGCCCCGGCCCCACCAGCTTGTTCACGCCCTTGGAAACAATCTGCAGGGCATCAATGTCCAGCCCCGAATCGGTCTCGTCCATCACCGTGATGGCCGGCTGGAGGGTCAGCATCTGCAAAATCTCCATGCGCTTTTTCTCGCCCCCGGAAAATCCGTCGTTCAAAAACCGGTTCAGGAAAGCCGGGTCCATTTCAAGGTACTGCATGTTGGCGCGAACCGCCTTGAGGAACTCCGCGGCCTTGAGCTTCTTTTCACCGCGCACCGCGTCGGCTGAGGCCTTGAGAAATTGGGCGACAGTGACACCGGGAATGGCCACCGGATATTGGAAGGCCAGGAACACCCCCATCCGGGCGCGCTCCTCGATCGGCAATTCCAGCAGGTTCTGCCCCTTGAACCACACCTCGCCGCCAGTCACCTCATAGCCGGGATGGCCCATGATGACATTGGCCAGCGTGCTCTTGCCGGAGCCGTTGGGTCCCATCAAGGCGTGGGTCTCACCCAGGCGAATGCCCAGGTTCACCCCTTTGAGGATGGGCTTTCCCGCGACCGTTGCGCTCAGGTCCTTGATCTCGAAATCGAATGCTTGCTCACTCATCATTTCCTCGCTCGTTAGACATCGAATCCCAATTCCAGCCGGATCTCCTCGCTCATCTTCTCAGGGCCCCACGGCGGGTCCCACACCAACTGCACCGCCACCTCGCGCACGCCTTTCAGCGCCTTCAGGGCCTGGCGGACCTGGAACAACAGCGTCGGGCCGTACGGGCATCCCGGCGAGGTCAGCGTCATGCGCACCACCACCTCGCCGCCGGGCTTGAGGTCCACACCATAGATCAGCCCGATATCCACAATGTTCGCCTGCAACTCCGGATCTATCACGTAATGGAGCATGTCCAGTACAGCCGCTTCCGTCAGCACCCCTTCTTCCATGTCCGTTTTTTTATTCTCCATCACGCGCCTCCAGATCACCCAGCCCTGGCGGCCACCGGGCGGAAGGCCGCCAGCGAACGCCCGAACATGTAGCTCATCATGTCGCTCTGCACTTCCCGCACCGGACGCTTGATCCGGCAGGTCCGGTACTGCCCGCACTTCGCGGGATCTTCCTGGCAGACGGAGAGCCGCAGGGGGCCATCCACCGCTTCGACCACCTCGCCCAGCGTGATGGCCTCCAGCTTCCGCCCCAACCGATACCCCCCCCGCACGCCCTGCGATGAAACCAGCAAGCCCTTTTTGCTCAGCGCCTGCAGGACCTTGCTCAACAAGGGCTCCGGAATCGTACAGGCCCGGGCCACCTCGCTCACGCTGGCACAATCCCCCGTGCGCAAGGCATCCATGTGCATCAACGCCATCAGTCCATACTCCACTTTTTTGCTCAGCTTCAACATCGTCGCCCTTCAATCCGGACCAATTCAGTCCAATTTCAGGCCAATAAAAAACGCCACAACGGGCGGACGAAACACACAGTAGCGCAAGAGCCGCATTTGTCAAATTGGAAGGCGGAGGGAAGCGTGGAATGGTTCAAAGCAAAAAAACGGACCCGCCCAAGGCGGGTCCGTTTCACTTCAGGCCTTGCAGGCCATCAGATTTGGAAACCTTCTCCAAAGCCGTAATGCTCAATGACGTAGTCCATGTCCTTGTCGCCGCGGCCGGAGAGGTTCACCAAGATGCTCCGGGAGTGCTTGGGTTCATTGCGCGAGAGCCGGATGGCGTGCGCAACGGCATGGGCGCTTTCCAAAGCCGGAATGAGGCCTTCCACGCGGGAGAGCATGAAAAAGGCCTCCACGGCCTCGCGGTCCGTGGCCGTGACATATTTCACGCGCCCAATGTCCTTGAGGTAGGCGTGCTCGGGGCCCACGGAGGGATAGTCGAGGCCGGAGGCAATCGAATAGACCGGCGAAGGCTCGCCCTTTTCATTCTGCAGGAGATAGGAATTGAAGCCATGCAGAACGCCTTCCGTGCCATAGGTCATCGTGGCCGCATGTTCGCCGACCTTGGTGCCTTTTCCGAGCGGTTCAACGCCATGAATCTCGCACGGATCAGAGAGGAACCCGCTGAACAGGCCCATGGCGTTGGAGCCGCCTCCCACGCAGGCGGTGACAATGTCGGGAATGTCGCCGGTCATGTCAAAGAACTGCTCGCGAGCCTCGATGCCCACGACGCGCTGGAAGTCGCGGACCATCATCGGGAAGGGATGCGGACCGACCACGGATCCAATGCAATACAACTGGGTGACAGGATCCTGCATATAGGCCCCGAAGCAGGAGTCCACCGCTTCCTTGAGCGTCTTGAGGCCAAAGGAAACGGGAATCACCCGCGCCCCGAGGAGCTTCATGCGGGCGACGTTGGGGGCCTGCTTGGCAATGTCCACCTCGCCCATGTGGATGTCGCACTCGAGGCCGAAATAGGCGGCGGCGGTGGCCAGGGCCACGCCGTGCTGTCCCGCGCCGGTTTCCGCGATCAGCTTTTTCTTGCCAAGGTACACGGCCAACAGCCCCTCGCCCATGCAGTGGTTGAGCTTGTGAGCGCCGGTATGGTTGAGATCTTCGCGCTTGAGGTATATCTGCGCGGATCCCAGCTTCTTGGAAAGGCGTTCCGCATGGTAAACCGGAGTCGGACGCCCCTGATAATGCGCGCGGATGGAGCGAAGCTCGGAGATGAATTTCGCCGAGCGGGAAATGGTGTCGTAGGCGTCGCGAATTTCCGCCATGATGACATCGAGTCCGGGCGGCAGATAGGCGCCGCCATATTTTCCAAAGCGGCCGTCTTTATCAGGTTGCAGGTTGAAGTAGTTGGAATAATCCGGCGCGTTCATGCGATCTCCCATGGGTTGTTGTTTTGCGTTCCCTCAAAGATTTGTCCTGTTTGATACCGAAGTGCCGGGGGGCGTGTCAAGCGGGGAGAAGGGGCGGCAGATTCTCCGGCACGGGGCACGGCGGGGGCCGAAAGCCGGGCTTCAAGGACTCGGCCACCCAAAACCGCATCTTGGCGTGCAGATCGTCTGTCGCTTTCATGCTCTACAGACTACGCCTGTCACCCCAGGCATGCCACCCAAAAGATTTGCAAAAGATTGCATTCTCGCGCCATGGGCCTACAATTGCCCCCGAAATCTCACAGGGAGCGTGCTCATGCAAATTCAGACGGATGTTGAAAAAGCATTTCTTCGGAAGTATCCCGAGCCGGTCGTCCTGGTCACCACGCGAAACGCGGAAGGCCGCGCCAATGCCATGGCCGCCGGCTGGTTTTCGGTCGCCTCCAGTGATCCCTGGATGTTCATGCTGGGGATTGATGAATCGGCCTACACCTACGAACTCATCAAGGCCACCGGCCAGTTTGTGGTCGCCTACCCCAGCGAAAGCATGGTCTTCCAGGTTCTTCATGTCGGAAGCCATCACGGACATAACCGGGACAAACTTACCGAATGCGGCCTGGCGCTCCAAAAAGCCGAAAAGGTATCCGCCCCCCTGATTGCCGGCGCGGTTGCCAATTTCGAGTGCGAGCTGGTGGACATCTACAAACCCGGCGATTGCCCCCTGATCATGGGGAAGGTCCTCCTGGCCCATGAGAACGCGGATGCCGCTCAAAAGCGGCTCTACACCGTCGGCCCTCATTACACCCTGGGCGGGGTGAGGTCACTCGGATGATTTGCCCACCGCCCAGAAGAATGAGAAAACCGGGCTAAACTTTATGGACGGGTATGGGGTATGAAAGAGGACGTTACAGAAAGCTCTGCCTTGTCACTCAGGGAGGGACATGGCAGAATTCATTTTTTAGAGGGACATGAATAAACCGCTGAAGATTGCCGTAGGCTCCGATCATGGGGGCTTTGAACTCAAGAGCCAGCTGGCCGCTCATTTGCGCACCTCCGGGCATGCCGTCTCCGATTGTGGAACCTACAGCAAAGACGCCTGCGATTACCCCCATTTTGCCTCCGAGGTGGCGCTCCGTGTGGCGAGGGGCGAATGCGATTTTGGCGTGATGGTGGATGGCGCGGGCATCGGCTCCTGCATGGCCGCCAACCGCATCCCCGGCGTGCGCGCCGCCGCCTGCTATAACGAGGCGCTGGCCAAAAACAGCCGCGCGCACAACAACGCAAATATGTTGACCTTGGGCGCCGGGCAGAACAGTATGGAGCAGGCGAAAGCGATTTTGGATGTGTTTTTGACAACGGAATGCGCTGAAGAGCGGCATCTTCGGCGCGTGCAGATGATTATGGACCTTGAACGCGGGCCGCGCGAAGACGCCGCGTCGAAAACCTCGAGGGAGTCAAACGTGGATCTTACACCTCAAGATGTGGAACGGATTGCCCAGCGCGTCAAACAGATCATCGCCGGCGGAAGCGCCGCGGCGCCAGCCTGTGGCGACGCCGGGCCCATCGCCCCTGAAAAGCTGGCGGGCATGATTGACCACACGCTCCTGCGCCCGGAGGCCTCTGCCGCTGAAGTGCGCAAGCTCTGCGAGGAAGCCGTCAAGCACCGCTTCTTCTCCGTGTGCGTGAACTCCTCCTACGTCAAACAGGCGGCGGAGTGCTTGCGCGGTTCACCCGTCAAGCTTTGCTGTGTGGTCGGATTTCCGCTGGGGGCGCAGGCCCCCGAGATCAAGGCAATGGAGGCGCGCCGCGCCATTCGTGAAGGCGCGCGCGAGGTGGATATGGTCATCAACATCGGCGCACTGCGGAGCGGCGACAACGCCACCGTCCTCAAGGATATCCGCGGCGTGGCCGAAGCCTGCAAGGAAGGCCGCGCCCTCAGCAAGGTCATCCTGGAAACCTGCCTGCTGAATGACGAGGAGAAAGTCCGCGCCTGCGAAATCAGCATGAAGGCGGGCGCGGATTATGTGAAAACCTCCACCGGCTTCAGCAAGAGCGGCGCGACACCCGAAGACATCGCCCTCATGGCCCGCACCGTCGCCCCACGGAAGCTGGGGGTCAAAGCTTCGGGCGGGGTCCGCACGTATGCCGACGCCCTGAAAATGATCAGGGCCGGCGCCACCCGGATTGGATCGAGCAACAGCATCGCAATGGTAGAAGAAGCCAAAGCCGCTTGCGGCGGCAGGAAGGAGTAAGGCCCCGTGGCTGAAGTCAGAACATTCGTATTCATAGACAGTCTGCAACCGCAGTTTGCATCATTTCTGGGGACCGTCGCCCAGGGGTTCCTCCCGGTCGCCGGCCAGGCTTCCCTGTTCGTGGAGATTTCTCCCGGCATGGAAATCAACCGGATCACGGACATCGCCCTCAAGGCGGTGGACGTGACGCCGGGCATGCAAATTGTCGAGCGCCTTTATGGCATGCTCGAACTCCATTCCAACTCCCAGGCGGATGTTCGCGCCGCCGGGCGCGCCATTCTGGACGCGCTGGGATTGAAGGAGGAAGACCGCATCAAGCCCAAGGTCTATACCAGCCAGGTCATCCGGAGCATCACCGATCATCACACGCAGTTGATCAACCGGATGCGCCACGGCAACATGATCGAGCCGGGCCAAACCCTCTACGTCATGGAAGTCGCGCCCGCCGGGTATGCGGCCATCGCCGCCAACGAGGCGGAGAAGGCCGCCAATATCAACCTGCTGGAGGTCCGCACCTTCGGCAGTTTTGGGCGGCTCTACCTCGGCGGCGAGGAGCGGGATATTGACGTGGGCTACCGCGCCGCGGAACAGGCCATTGAGTCCATCAAGGGCCGGGAGGCGGGCGGCAAGGAATAAGGACAGTCAGGTTTGGCCGCCCTTGGAAAGGCGGCTCCACAAGAATAACGGTAATGGAAAACAGCAACCCATAACACGGAGAAGAAGACATGGCAGATGCATTAGGCATGATTGAAACGCGTTCGTTCCCTGCGGTGGTGGAAGCCGCCGATGCAATGGTCAAGGCCGCCAAGGTGGATTTGGTGGGCTATGAGAAGACCGGCGGAGGCTATCTATCCGTCATTGTGCGCGGCGATGTGGCCGCGGTCAAGGCCGCCTGTGACGCCGGGCAGATTGCCGCCAGCCGCGTGGGCGAAGTGGTGGCCGTGCATGTGATCGCCCGCCCGCATGCGAATGTGGACCTGGTGATCCCGCTGGGCCGCGCCACGGAAGCCAAGGCCAAGAAATAAATCCGCCGGAACGGATCACGGAATCCGAATCTGCGCGCCCCTCCGGGTGAAGGGCCGCGTTTCGGGTTTCCGTGTCCGGAGGAGTTCCCTATGAATCTCGGCAAAGTGGTTGGAACCGTCGTCTCCACCCGCAAGGAGCCCAGCATGGATGGCCTCAAGCTCATGCTGGTCCGACTGGTGGATCCGGAAGGCAAGGAAACCGGCAGTCATGTCGTCGCGGCGGATGCCGTCGGCGCGGGGCCGGATGAAATGGTCCTTGTCGCCGCCGGAAGCTCCGCGCGCCAGACGCAGGCCACGGACAAGCGGCCTGTGGATGCCGTCATCATGGCCATCGTGGATGACTGGAGCATTGACGGGGTGATCAAATACAAGAAATAGCGCTCCGCGGCGGTCTGGAAAGCAAAGGAAACCCGTCCTTTCCGCACCGTGGACCATGTTGGGGTGAGTTATGAGCCAATTATCCGATCGGGACATTGAAGCCATTGCCCAAAAGATTGCCGCCGACCTGCGCGGTTCCTCTGCGCCATCCTCCCCCTCCCCCTCCCCC
>CAZFSE010000137.1:6483-12099 GCA_964521805.1 uncultured Verrucomicrobiota bacterium | reverse complement strand
GTGGGGGACCCAGGGATTGCGCCTGGAGCCTTCGCAGGAATTGCTTTCCGCCGAGGTGGTGGCCACGGGGTTGCTGGGGCCCGCGGGGATGGCCCAGGATCCAAAGACGGGGCGTCTGTACGTAGCGGAGCGGCTGGGCCAGCGCATTTCGTTGCTGGAGGACCGTGCGGCCCGTCCGGTGCTGGGCAACGACTTTGAAGTGAGCCGGAAAATCCATGGCTGGGCCTTCAGCCGTGAGCGGACCCGCGACTTCTGGACAGAGGCGGTATTCCGGTCGCCCTCCTCCATTGTCTTCGACCAGGAAGGACGCCTGTATGTGGCGGAAGCGGGTTACGGCGGGCGCATTTTTGTTTTTGATGCCTGGACGGACGGAGTGAAGAAGTGCCAGATCATTTCCACCCCCTGGATCGAGCTGTCCTATGGCTATTCCAGCCTCGCGGTGGACCGGCACGGGCGGATTTACACTTCGGCTCAGGATGTGGAGCCGGATGCGGTCCTCTCGTTTGGCAACATCCTGGTGCGTGAACTCAATGGCGACTGGTGGATCGTGGACTATGGGCCCTTTGCCGAGTTCTCCAATGTGGCGGTGGATCCTCCTGGCCATATGCTGGTATTTGGAGAGAACCGGGGCGCGGACCTCAGTTGGTACGACACCGACCGGCAGGTGGAGATTGCCTCCATGAAGCACTTGGAGGGACTGCGGCATGTGGTGCTCTTGCCGGATGGAACCACGCTGATCAGCCTCCAGCGCGAGGATGGAACCTGGAGCATCGCTGAGGCTGATCCCATCCGGCAAAATGTATTTGAGTGGGTCGGGGGCTTGAGTGAAATTGGCGGGCTCTTTGCGCATCCGCAAAGCGGCGACCTGTATGTCTCCCTGGCGCGCGAGGGGCGGATCATGAAGTTTCACCGGCTGAATCCCTTGACCACGCCCGGCTCGGACAAGCTGGGCTTGCTGACGCGCGCCTTTGAACTGGAAAAGGCACTGCCCCCCAAGGACTGGCCCGAGTTCTTTCGTGAGTTCATCGACAAGCTGGGCGTAGTGCGCACCGTGGACCAGCGGTTTGTGGATGACACGGCGGCCAAGATGTCGCTTTCCAAGGTTCCGCTGACCATGGGGGAGTTTGCTTCGGTGGTTCCGGTGATCGCGGCCAAGGTCAAGGCCACACTGATCAGCCCGTCCGAGCTGGAGCCCGATCCCATTGTCGAGGTCAGCTTCCTGCTGTTTTATCCCAATCGGAGCATGCTGACCCAGCGCACGATTGCGCCGAGCATCAGCCTGTTTCGGGCTCTCCACAAGAGCGGACGGGTGACGCAAACCCGTTTCATGCCCAACAAGGCGGGGATGGACATGGAGGAGAGCATGGACTGGGAGCGCATGCCCGAGGTGCTGGTCTCCTTCCCCTCCGGCTACTACGCCCCGGATACCGGCCTTTCTGAAAAGGGCCTGGTGAGGGTATATTTTCTGGGCATGGGCCTGGGGTCGGACTTCTGGATTGATGTCCACCGCATCAACAAGGAAAAGAGCAACATGCGGGTGGAAAAAATTTCCGGCCAGAAGATTGAATACCGCATTGAGCCGTATACCACTGAAGGCATGGGCGGCGAGGAGGAAAGCGTGTTGGTGGCGGGCATCAAGGGAGTGGAGACCGGTTGGTTCAATGTGGGGGCCATCCCCGTGTTGTGGAATCTGATCAATGGCGACCCGCGTCCCTTCAAGTTCAAGCATGGCCTGAAGCTCGCGGATTTGTCTGCCGCCACCATTCCCACCGGGCTGGCCTCGGCCCCCTCCAATTCTCGCGCGCTTTCCACTGAGGAAATTGGCATGTACCGCCGCCTGGTCCTGCGCGCCGCCACCCGCTGGTCCGGCACGCATTTCTAAAGCGGCACTTTTGCAAACCGAAAGGGTTTGAAAAAGTGCCGGTGGCACCCAAGGGGCGCATGGGAGTCAGAGGGGAGAGAAGGCGAGCCTTATCAACCCCGTCAACCGCGGCCTGGAACGCTTGGGTGGGCGCCTCCGGCAAATGCTTTAAGGCTCGTCGTCAGCTCAGGGAATGCGGCCAGAACCTTTCGATCAGAGGTTACCAGCGTTGTCTTCATGTCTTCGGCCAGCGCGACGTACTCGCAGTCATAGGCAGAGCATGTTGACCCTGCCACCTTTCGCATGACCAACCCTGAGGGAACAAGGTACTCGCACCCGGCGAGCTGCGATTCGGCCCCATCAATGCACCGGTCAACCGCGGACTGATTCAGGTTGCCGCGGCGTAAGTACCCGGCGAGGATATTGCGGAATTCAGATCGCCACAGTATCGAGGAAACCCAGTGAGGGTCTCGTGTGAGTGCTTCCTCGGCGAGCGTAGTCATCTCGCCCGGAATCCACAGGTAAGCCAGTATATTGACGTCAACGGCGATCATTGGCGGCCCGTGTTCTTGAGTGCCACCAAATCCTTCTGCGTGAGGTAAACGCCCATTGTCTCGCGGACAGCCCGAGCATGCTTGCCGATGGTCTTGGCGTCGATGACGGTGCCATGCAGGGTGCTCTCAAGCGTGACAATGATCTCTTTGTTCAGGCTCCTTCCGTGAGCCTGCGCTCGAGTCTTCAGGGACCGGTGTATCGCTGGCGGGACGTCCTTAAGGGTTATTGTGCTCATGACGCAACCATAACACATGCATTTTGCATGTCAAAGGCGTATTTAGCGGTGTCGTGTAGTTTGTAAATGCCGGTGGCGCCGCCCGCTGTTGCATGACTCTGTGAAACTATTCCGACAGTCGCAGGGCGGTGTCGTTGGTCATGCCTTCGAGTCCACGGGGAGCGCCCAGCACAATGCGGCTTAACAGCGCCTGCCGGACGGCGTCCCGACCCTTCAAGTTGGGCGGCGCGCAACGCCCTGTTCTTCGCTGTCTCAGCGAGCCGGTCATGCCCAGAGCGGGCCAGCTGGAGCTTTTGAGCGCCATGGCGGAGAGTCGGGGCAACAGGTTGGACTGCGTGGTCTTGTAGCCCTTGCGCGTGGCCATGTCGTGATCGGAGACCTGCGCATAATGGTCTATCTCCACCGGCGGGTCCGCAATCGGATAACGGTGTAGCGGCGGCGGAGGCGGCGGAGTGTGGCGCGCCTTTTTTACCCGCATCGCCTTGGATGGCTTGTGCGCCGGTGGCGCAGGAACCGGTGGAGGCGGTGCTTCGAGGGTGGCGGGCAGGCCCGTCAATTGCTCGAAGATCTCCCGCAATTGGCGCTCGCCTTCGCTGGGTGAAGACGCGGGCGTGGATTCGGGCGCTACCGGGGGGGTGGGCAGTATCCGTCGTTTCTTGCCCACCCCCACGATTTGCGCCACCCCCCACAGCAGGGCCAGAATCAGCCAGATGATTCCATCCATGCCGATTTCCGCGATATGTAAAAGACCGTTCATGGCCATTCAGTTCAATTACGTGGACTTGGGCGAGGGCGAATCGCCACCCTCGGAGAGCGATTCCCGCATGGAGGTGTCCGCCATGATGTTCTGCATGCGCAGATAATCCATCACGCCCAGCTTGCCTTCCTTCAGGGCCTGCGCGACCGCCATGGGGATCTCCGCTTGCGCTTCGACCACCTTGGCCTGCATTTCCTGGACGCGGGCGCGCATTTCCTGCTCCGCCGCGATGGCCATGGCCCGGCGGCCTTCGGCCTCCGCCTGCCTCAGCTTCTTGTCGGCCTCGGCGCGCTCGGTCTCCAGCAAGGCGCCCACGTTGGCGACTTCACGCGCGCCACTGACGCCCGCCACGCTGACATCGGCGATATCAATGGAGACAATCTCAAAGGCGGTCTGGGAATCGAGGCCGCTATCCAGCACCTTGCGGCTGATGTGGTCCGGATTTTCCAGCACGGCCTTGTAGGTGGGCGAAGAGCCAATGGCGCTGACGATGCCCTGGCCGACGCGCGCGATAATGGTGTCTTCCGTCGCGCCGCCGACGAGGCGTTCGAGGTTGGCGCGGACCGTCACGCGCGCCTTGACCAGCAGGCGGATGCCGTCCTTGGCCACGGCGTCGAGCATGGTGGTGCCCTTGGTGGGATCGGGGCAGTCAATGACCTTGGGATTGACGCTGGTGCGCACGGCGTCATAGACATCGCGCCCGGCCAGATCAATGGCGGCGGCGCGCTTGAAGCTGAGGTCAATCGCGGCCTTGTCGGCGGCGATGAGCGCCTGCACGACATTAATGACGTTGCCGCCCGCCAGGTAGTGAGCTTCGATGTCATCCGTATTCAGATCCAGCCCGGCCTTGACCAGGCGGATGCGTGCATCCACAATCAGGGTGGGCGGCACGCCGCGCAGTTTCATGCCCAGCAGGTTGAACAGATCCACGCGCGCGTCGGACATCCAGGCGCGAATCCAAACCTTGAGGAAGTAGAGGAAGATGAACAAGATGATGAGGACGGCAATCCCCAGCACCGCCAGCAATATGGTGACAAATGAACTCATGAATTACTCCTTTTTCTTTTCTTGTTTCGACCCTGTTGTCCATTCCGGCCCGGCGCGTCCGGCCTCTTTGGCCAAAGGCGGCGGCAAGGTTCCTTCCCGGCTGGCCAGCGCCAGGGCCAGCGCGCCGAGGCCCATGAATACCACCAGCATCCAGATGGCGCCCCCGATCCACGGCAACACTTCCGCCGTGTACAGCACCAGCAAGCCCATGGAAAGCGCGGAGAACGCACGGCTGAAGGATTGCGGTCCTTTCCACCGGAACACCGCGCCTCCGACCGCCAGCGCCACAAAAATCTTGGCAAGATACAGCATGATGAAATAGGCGGCCAGCAGGAGCAAGCCCAGCGGCAGGCCAATCAGCGTCAGCAGGGCAAAGAGCCCCAGCAAGGGGAGCAGGCAAAACACCACCAGCCCCACCAGCGCGCATTTCCACATGGAGATGCGCACCTGCCGTACAGCGCGTCCAGTGAGGTTCGGGAAGAGTGTGACAAAGGGAATGCCCGCCACCAGCGCGGCCAGATAATAGAAAATCTGCAGGGACAGCAAAGACTGAAAATCGGCCGGCTGGTTGGGAAGGGCTCCGGCCTGGAGGCTCTTGCGAATCAACTGCCCGCCGAGCATGACCTGGTCGTTCAGAAAAAGTTCTTTCTTGGAGGTGTAAACCAGGTTGCCGCCGATTTCGGTGCCGGGGAGAATCGAGATGTCGTCGGCAAGGATGCGGACGTTGCCATCCACCTTGCCCCGCAGGGTGGCCCGGTAGGCGGCGACGTAGAGCCCCCCCGCGACATGCCCCTCGACGATGACACTCTCGCCCACGAGGGCGGCATCCTTCTCCACCAGGCTCTCCGGCTTCATCGCCACCGTTTTGCCCGCCGCCCACAGGCTCTGCTCAAAGCGGCCTTCCAGACGTGCCGTTTCGAGCGCGGCCAGCCGGACATCCTCCCGTGCCTGTCCCTTGAAAATGACGCTGTCGCCCGCCGCAAAAAAATCATTCAGCGTGACGCCTGACACCGTCACGGTGGTGCCCAGCGCGAACACATCCTCCTCCAGCGTGCCCTCCAGCAGGATGCTGGGCGCGTAGATGACCGTCTCATCGGTGACCGACTCCTCCGGCCCCAGGTGATAGGCCTCCTGGCGTTCAAACTTCAGGGCCGGACTGCT
>CAZFSE010000137.1:0-6383 GCA_964521805.1 uncultured Verrucomicrobiota bacterium | reverse complement strand
TGGAAGAATTTTTCGGGGCGCGGTTTTCTCATGCCAGATTCTCCGCTGACGTTTGTTCGCGGACGAGGATGCGGGCGCCTTCGACGGCGATGACGACCAAGCGGGCCTTGGCGGGGATATAGACGCCATCGGCGAGGACATCCACGCGCTGGCCGCCGATCTCCGCGAGGCCGGAGGGCCGCAGATCGGTGATGGCCACGCCGGGCTGGTTGAGCAGGGCGGCATGTCCGCTGGTTGATTTAAAATCTTTTCCTGTTTTGGACAGGGTCATTTTTTTGCCCATCGCAGTGTGGGGGAAGAAGCGGACCCACAGCAGAAGAAAAACTCCACTGGCCACGATGATCAGCACCGCGACGGCGAAGCCGGCTTGCGGGCCGAACGCGGAGAAGCTGACGCCCATCGCGCCCACGAGAGCCGCCGCGCCGATCACGCCCAGGACGCCGCCGGGGACGTACACCTCCGCGCCCAGCAACAGCAGGCCGGTGGCGAGGAGCAAGAAAAACAATCCCATGCTGGACATCAGGCCGGGCCCTCCGCGGGTGGGTTGGAAATTGCGGTGACGACAATGCGGTTGCCGTGCACCTCGGCCACCCTGACCTGTGCGCCGGCCTCCACGAAGCCGCCCTGGGTTACGACATCCAGGCGGCGGCCCGCGATCTGCGCGGACCCGGACGGGCGCAGGTCGGAAAGGGCTGTGCCGGTCTGGCCGAGAAGCGAGGTATCGGAATGTGAGGATTCAAAGCCGTCCGCGCGGCTGGTGGAGCGCTCCAGAACGAGCTTGTGAAACAGCTTGGTTTGCGGAAGGAATCGCCCCAGCAGGATGGCGGCCGCCAGCGTACCTAGCAGGGAGACCGAAAGCTTGAAGAGGGGAATTTCCACCTGCGGCCAGGAAGGAAGAATGGGGCCGCCAGGGTAACGTTGAATCATCGCGCTCAGCAGAGCCCATATTATCATGACGATGCCTGCGACACCCACGAAACCAAAGCCGGGGATCACAAAGACCTCAACGGCCAGCAGGGTCACGCCGATGGCGAAGATGACGAGTTCCTCCATGCCGGCCAGGCCCGCGATGTGATGCCCCCAGAAGAAGATGGTCAGACAGGCGATGCCGAGCAGGCCGGGCAATCCAAAGCCGGGGGTCTTGACTTCGATATAAACCCCCAGGAGGCCGCCGATCAAAAAGAGCGGGGCCATCGCCGCGATCCAGCGGGCGATGCGTTCCGTGGCCGTCACCTGCAATTCGCGCGTCTCGGCCTTTTCCCGTCCGATGGCTTTCAGCAGGGCGGGCAGATCCTCGACCGTGCCGCTGGAAAGCAGGGGCTTTTCCTCGGGGCCGACCTTGCGCTCGGCCTCCACGTTTGTCAGTGTCAGCAGTTGGTTGCTGGGGGAAATGATCTCGTCGCCGATCCGAAACTCCATCTCGCGCCGCACCATTTTCTCCGCGAGCTGGGGATTGTGTCCGCTGTCCTGCGCGGCGGAACGGATCAGCGCAGAGACCGCGGAGACGGCCTTTTCCTGCATGGCCTCCGGCATTTCCTGCACACCGCCGAAGGGGGTGGACATAATGGGCATGGCGTCACCGATCACGCTTCCCGGCGCCATGTAGATGTGCTTGGTGGCCATGGCGATGATCGCGCCGGCGGAGAAGGCATCCTTTTCCACAAACGTGTAGGTAGGCACGGTGAGCTTCTGAATGGTGCGGACAATGTCGCTGGCGGCATTCAGCGTGCCGCCGGGGGTGTCCATTACAAAGATGATAGCCTGGGCCTTGGACTCTTCCGCCTCCGCGACCCCGCGCCGGATGACATAGAGCAGGGCTGGTTCAATCTGGCCTCGGATGGGGATGATATAGACCAGACCTCCTCCGTCCTCCGCCGGCTCAGCTTCCGCGGGAGCGGGGGACGCACAAAGGCCGGTCCCTGCCAGCATGGCAAGAACAAGGCACAGCAATAGAATGGATTTCATGCACATGGGGGGTATTTTACAGCACAAGCGGAAAAATGCCACCAAGAAACCGCGCCGCTTTTTTCTTTCGGTCGCGGGATGGCGGGGGTAAGGTGCCCGCATGGACAAACGACACAAGACAGCGCTGGTCACGGGCGGAGCGGTTCGCATTGGGCGGGCGATCGTCCTGGCCCTGGCCCGGGCGGGCGCGGATGTGGTGATTCATTGCCGCCGCTCCAAGGCCGAGGCCAGGGAATTGGTTGGACAGGTGCAGGACCTGGGGCGACAGGCTTGGGTGGTATGTGGCGCGTTGGATAGCGAAGCTTCCTGCCAGCGTATTCTGCGTGAGGCGGTCGCGGCGGCGGGCCGCCTGGACTGGCTGGTGAACAACGCCTCGCTGTTTGAGAAGACCTCCCTGCGCGCCACGACCGCCGCCGATCTTGAAAAAATGTTTTGGATCAATCTGCACGCGCCCCTTCTGCTGATGAAGGGGTTTGCCAGGCTGGGGCGCGGTGGGGCCATTGTCAATTTGCTGGACCGGCGCATCGCGGGACTGGACGTCTCGTGCGCGCCGTACGTGTTGAGCAAAAAGGCTCTGGCGGAGGCCACTCGCCTGGCGGCGGTGGACTTCGCGCCACGGATACGCGTCAACGCGGTGGCGCCGGGGGCGATTTTGCCGCCGCCGGGAAAAAGGGCCTCGTACATCAAGGATCACGCCGGCCCGATTCCCTTGGAACGGAGGGGCACGCCGGAAGAGGTGGCGGAGGCCGTGCTGTTTCTGCTGAGCCAGCCCAGCCTCACCGGCCAGATTCTTTACGTGGATGGTGGGCAGTCCCTGGCCATCCCATAAGGCACTCAACCTGTCTTTACCGCAACCCGCGCAACGCAACGGCCCTTTCATCCAGGCCCAGATAATGGCCGATCTCATGCAGGAGGGTTTTGCGGAGCTGAAGGCGAAAGCGGGGAATATCGTGGCCCGCATAGTTCCAGATGTTTTCCAGAAAGAGAATGATTTGAGGCGGCAGATGCTGGGAGACAGCGATAGCCTGGGGGAAGGGAACTCCCGTAAACAGCCCCAGCGTGCATTCCCGGTCCAAGCCGGACGCCACCAAGCCCGCATTCGGTCTGGGCTCAAACGTGATCGGCACCGGACGAAGCTCCTGCTCAAGGCCGGGGGGAAGGGTCTCCAGCACCGTGGCGACTTCTTCCGCGCCCTCTTGCTCCAGCTTTTTCCATAAATCAGCTTCCATAAGCCTCATTCTACACCCGTTGAATGGCGGGTTGCATCATATTTTCATCGCTTTGGAGGGGGTGTGGCGGCATACTTCCCCGCATGAATATTACACCCCGCCCCCCTTGGAACAGCGAGGACAAGGATCAATCCGTTTTGAATTTTGCCGAATGGCTCAATGAGCAGGCGCGCCTGACCTTCTTGAAGGATCATACCCATGCCGAGATTTTCTTTTTGATGGACGAAGAGGGGGAGGGGGGCTTGCTCCCCGTGCCGCCCAACTGCGACAAGGATCAGCTCGCATCCTTGATTCGCCAGCAAATCGCGGCCCTGGGCGTGTACGCCTTTGTGCATGTGGCGGAAACCTGGACCTACGTTCCCTCCGCGGTGGGTGATGGCACCCCCCGGCAGTTGGTTGAAGGCTCCATTGAAACCCGGCGGCTCGAGCCCGGTTCGCCTGCCGAGGCGCTGATGGTCCATGTGGAATCGCGCGGAGGGTTGGCGCGGCTGTGGCTGAGCCCCATTGTCCGGGGCCCCGGCCAGATTGCTCTGGCCGATGCCGTGCTGATTGAACAGGGCCCTTCCGGCCGCTTTGCCGGCTTGTTTGGCGCACCACCGTCCTCAGCGCTTTGAGATATCCTTGAACAACAGCAATCCCGATGCCGCCGTGGCCAGCAAATCCCGTTCCTCCGCCGGCAGGCCGGCGGCAAAGCGCACACTGCCCTCGTTGATGACCTCGACCGCCGCGACAAACCGCCCGTTCTTGGAAATCAGATATCCAGAGGCCTCCATCAGCGGCATGGGCGAGCCCTCCAGCCGGTCTGTTCCCTCGACTGTGTAGGTCGTGGCGCCATCCGTTAGGGCGCCCTTGATCAATTTATCCCTGGAGCCCTGGCCCATGATCAGGGACCAAAGCGGTTTTGCCTGGTCCTTCCCGATGCGGATTACAAAATTGAGCGCATGGGACAGTCCCCAGGTCAGCTCACCTCCCAGGACCATGCCCTTGAGATCATTTTTCTTTACTCCGGTGGCGGCTTGTCCCGCCCAGATGGCGCCGCCTGGGGCGGTCATTCGAAATTCGTAGGCTTGCTTGGTATTCGACTGTTCAAATTCGCCCACCCCCCAGGCAAATCGGCGGGTCCAGCCGCGGCTGACATCCGTGACCGCGTAGGGCCCAAAGGTGAACTTCTCCGTCCAGACAAAGCCCTGGCGCCCAGAACAGGGGAAAACCTCGGCATTCATTTCCAAGTCAGCGGGGACTGCCATTCGGGCCGTTTGGCAACCGCTTGCCCAGACAAGGCTGGAGACCAGCAAGATGAACTGAAGCAGGTTGACGGATGAAAATCGGACGCGGTTGCTGGGCATAATTACCTCCTGTTTGGATGAAAGAATACAAAGCCTGACGGGAAAAATCAAACCCACTTCGATTGCTCCCAGCGGCCTGGTGTCCCTGGCCCGGCCCGCCGCAGGCCGACATGATTACAGGTTGACAATATGCAAAAAAACGCATAAGGTAGGCCTTATGAATCATACACAAGCCAGGATACGAGCGGACATTTTGAAGGCACTGGCGCATCCGGTAAGGGTAATGATTGTAGATGCCCTGACCGCGGGCGACCGGTGCGGGTGCGAGTTCAACCAGCTCGCGGGCATTGACCAGTCAGGCATCTCCCGGCATCTGGCCATTCTGAAGAAGGCCGGGATTCTCACGGACCGGCGCGAAGGAATGAAGGTCTTTTACCACTTGCAAACCCCCTGCATTCTCAGGGCCTTTGAGTGCGCGGTGGAGGTGGTGCGGTCGGATGTGCAACGGAAAACACGTTTATTGAAGGCGGGATGATATGAACAAGGAACTGAAAGTACTCCTGGGATTGCTGGCGGCTTTTTTGGGGCTGTATTTCCTGCCGATCGAGCACCTCCGTTTCCAGGGCGCGATTCTTGAGGCGTTTATCCTGGCAAAGTGGTATGCCCGCGAGCACGTCCTGCTCTGCCTGGTTCCAGCCTTTTTTATCGCAGGCGCGATTGGTGTGTTTGTGAGCCAGAACGCGGTGATGAAGTACTTTGGCCCCAAGGCGAACAAGGCGCTGTCGTATGGCGTGGCCTCGGTCTCGGGGACCATCCTGGCGGTTTGCTCCTGCACAGTGCTTCCGCTCTTTGGCGGCATTTACATGCGCGGGGCGGGGCTGGGACCCGCCATCGCGTTTCTGTATTCCGGCCCGGCGATCAATGTGCTGGCGATTGTGCTGACGGCACGGGTTCTGGGCTGGCAGTTGGGGGTGGCGCGGGCTGTTGGCGCGGTGTTTTTCAGCGTGATCATTGGCCTGCTGATGCATCTGATCTTCCTCAAGGAGGAGCGGGCCAAGGCGGCGAATGTCCAGGAGGTGTACCTGGGCGATGACGACGATAAAGCCCGGCCCTTGTGGCAGGTGGCGCTCTATTTCCTCTCCATGGTGGGCATCCTGGTGTTCGCGAACTGGGCGCGCCCGCAGGAAACATCCGGCGTGTGGTTTGCGATTTTCAAGGCCAAGTGGCTGGTCACGGCGCTCTTCTCGGTTCTTCTGGGCGCCTGCCTATGGCGTTTCTTCAAGGTGCGGCTGTTGTACATTCTGCTCGCGGCGCTTCCGGCGGTTGTTCTCGGTTTTTCCTTCCCCGGCCATCCTGTATTCGCCTTTGCGGCGGGTTCGGCCGGGCTGGCGGTCCTGACCTTTTTCAGTGGCGCGGAACTCAAGGACTGGCGCGACCAGACCTGGGGCTTTGCGAAACAGATCCTGCCCTTGCTGTTCATGGGCGTGCTGGCGGCCGGCTTTTTTCTCGGCAGTCCGGATAGCCAGGATGCGGGGATGATCCCGAATCGGTGGATTCAGGCGCTGGTGGGAGATTCCCCGTCGGCCCTGCTCACGATTCTTGGACAGCCGGAAGGCACGAATTTCCAATGGTTGGAAACGATCTGGCCGCTGTGGACCAATCTATTTGCTTCCATTACCGGCGCGCTGA
Organism: uncultured Verrucomicrobiota bacterium; assembly: GCA_964521805.1. Taxonomy (GTDB): domain Bacteria; phylum Verrucomicrobiota; class Kiritimatiellia; order CAIQIC01; family GWF2-57-35; genus CAZFSE01. The sequence goes on along the minus strand of CAZFSE010000137.1, from coordinate 214 downwards.
TGTACTTCGCCACGCTGACGGAGGTGCCGATTTTGCGGGGCCTGCTGGACAGCGGCATGGGGCAGGGACCCGCCCTCGCGCTGTTACTGGCTGGCCCGGCGCTGTCGCTTCCCAACATGCTGGTCATCAACTCCATCTTGGGGCCCAGGAAGACGCTGACCTTCGTGGGGCTGGTGGTGGTGATGGCCACCATAACGGGCATGCTGTTTGGAGC
>CAZFSE010000136.1:2606-12175 GCA_964521805.1 uncultured Verrucomicrobiota bacterium | reverse complement strand
GGGTGGAGGCCACGGGGGGCGGCGGCTGGGTGGACGGGTGCATCATCCGCCATAACTTCGCGACGAACGGCGGGGGCGGAGTCAATTTTGTGGAGTCCGGGCTGGTCACGGACTGCGACATCATCAGCAACAGTTCTCCCTACGGCGCGGCGGCCAATTTTACGTTGAGCGGCGGAAAGATGGACCGGAGCCGCGTCCTGTATAACAGCTCCTCGAGCTATGGCGGCGTCGCGTATATGAATGGTGGCGGGCAAATCTACAACACCCTGATGGCCTTCAACTCGGCCTCTCGGGGCGGTGCGATTTTCTGCTGGTACGGGGGCGAGTTCATCAACTGCACGATCGCCAGCAACCGTGCGACGGGTGATGGCGGAGGCGCCTGGAACGACCATGGCGGGCGCTATACGAACTGCATCATCTACCACAACACGGCACCCAATTCGCCGAACGTCACCAATACCGATCCCTCCGCTGTATCCTTCACCCGGACCTGCGCGTGGCCCTTGCTCCCCGGCAGTGGAAACTTCACCAATGCGCCGTTGCTGTCCTTCGCCTCCGCGAATCGTGGCGTCCCCCTGGCCGGTTCGCCCTGCATCAATGCCGCGACCACACTGGTGTGGATGGCGGGGGCCAATGATGCCTACGGCCTCACGCGCATCGTCGGCCCCGCTCCGGACATCGGCGCGTGTGAATATCCCTACACCACCTCGGGCGTCTCCGCGGCCTGGCTGATGGAGCATAGCCTGTTCACGGATGGACGTTCCGATTTTGCCGACGACGATGGCGACGGCATCAACAATCGTGACGAGTGGCGGTGTGGCACCGATCCGCGAGCCTATGCCTCGCACCTCGGCCTAGCTCCCGCTCAGGCGGGCGGTGGCGGACTGCTCATCAAGTGGCATAGCGTGGAGGGCAAGCGCTACCGGGTCACACGCTCCACCAACCTCATACACACCTCCTTCCCCAGCATCATCAAAACGAACATTCTCGGACTCGCGCCCATGAACACGGTCACCGACGTGACGGCGACGGGTTCGGGGCCGTGGAATTACCGCATTGAATTGGAGGATGAAGATTGACGATGCGGGGCTCAGGGGCGTTATCGGAATCGCAGGTTTAACAGAAGACAGCAAGGGAAACGAAGATTCGGCTGAAGGCGGCCTTTCTGCAAGCGGCGAGGGAAATGATATCCACCTGTTCTCATGAAGATCCTCGATCAAGGGATGGAGCGTACGGGAAGGGTGGGGGTTGGCCTGCAAGCCGCTGAGTACGGCTTCAAGGGTTGGCTCCACTCCGTTCTGTGGGTGGTTGCGGACCACCGCTTTGCTCAGGCTCCGCATTGCTCTTGCTTGCAAAGAAGTCCCAGATGTATGAGGCGGCATCAAAATTTCTTAACGCGTGATCTTCAGGCAGAGCGCGGGTTACCGAGCCACCGGGCCATTGATGTCCCCATCCATCGAGGCGACAGAGCCGAATCACCGGCGTTCCGTCTTTGTTCACTCTCGTCTCTTCCCGCACGGTTCCTTGACAGTACAAGCGGCTCTCGACAGGGCCTTCCGGCCGATTGACGCGAGCCCAAAAGGCGACTGCGTCATTGACCGAGAGGTATGTGCGCCCCTTGTGCTTTTTGGCGGCCATGCCGCCTTCATAGGGGATGGAGTCGTCTTTCGTTCCATGAAGGATAAGCATCGGCACGGGTCCCTCCGGTTCGGGCAGGCACCATTCCGGCGCATCGGGTGATTCACGGCTTCCAAGAGCTCCCGACACGACGGCCGCAGACGCCAAACGGGACGACCGCTCTGCCGCATATCGGTACGTCATCATGCCTCCATTGGAAAGTCCGACCATGTAAATGCGGCGTTCGTCAACGGCATAGCGCTCCAGGAGATTTTCAATCAGCGCGTCCATAAACGCCACGTCGTCCCATCCGTCGCGAACGGCTTTTCCACAGCAATGCCCGGCGTTCCAGTGCTGTAGAAAGCCCCAGATCCCAATGCCTTCCGGGTAAACCACAATGAACCCCTCACGGTCGGCCAAAGAGGACCATTCGGCCCAGTGGTCCATTTGCCTGGCCGTGCTGAAGGCCCCGTGCAACACGAGGACGAGTGGCAGGGGCTGGCTCGCGTCATAGCTGGGCGGGATATGCTCAACCGCATGACGGCGGTACTTGCCCGTGTGATAGTCAAAGGTGCGGTCCATCTGCTCCAGCAGTCTTCTTGCATCTTGGATGAAGAAGGCGTGCCATGCGGGATGATCGGACGTGCCCTCCGCCTCATGCGCCAGCACCCACTCCAGGTCTTCCCGGAACGCCTTCAGATTCTTCATTTTCGCATGGTAATACTTTGCCCGGCCCCAACGGGGCAGGAGCCGGTCCGGTGCGTTGTCCACCGCCGAATCAAAATACTCAATTGCCTTTTTGCGGTCTCCCCCCACGCTCACGGGGATCGACAGATAGTAGGCCCCCCAGACAAAATCCGACAAGGGGTCTTGGCCATTTGGCCTGATCACCGTCATCTGCTCCATGACGAGTTTGGCCCTTTTTATCCAGCGATAATTCAGCGCCTGAAAAGGCGCCCACTGGGCCTCTTTGAACATATAGAAAACGGCATTGACCCAGAAGAACATGGCATCCCTTTCCTGCTCTCCAAGGGCTTCGCAGGCCACCCAGGTCGGTTCTCCTTCCTTGATCCGGTTCCGAAACTCGGGGTTGATGAACATGGCCGCTTCCGCATAACGCATGGCCTTGAGAAAGCATTCACGCTTCTGTGATCGCTTTTCGACATACGCATCACCCAGCAGTAAATGCAAATGCGACAGAGCCAGGTTGGCTTCGAAGTTGAGCGGATCCAGCGCTACAACGCCCTGATACGCGGCGATGGCCGATTCCACGCTCTCGGCGGATACCGCCACCTGGCATTTCTGCTCCGCCGCACGGAGCAAGGATGGCACACCATTCGTTGAGGGGTCCGCCTGCGGATCGGGCCAGCGGGGGCGCCACATCATGCATCCTGAACCCAGGCTCAGCAACAGCAAGAGGCCAACTCGAAGACCGCTCTTACGGCAGGACATTGTGTGGTTCCTTCCCTCTTTGTGCTTGGCCCCGACTGCTCAAAGCGAGGCCAGCCATTGAGCACCCTCAGGCATGCACCCCCAATCATGCACATGGAGGTCATTGAATGGACAGTATATTCCAATGAGCCCATCCTGCAATCCAAGAGTTATTTCAAAAAATGGGAATCGTTATCAGCGCGCGGTGTCATTTGAGATGTGCCCCATCACTTTTTTGATGTTTTTAGTTGAACCGTAGAAGGCTCTCTGGGGTCGCTGGTTCGGGCTTCCTTGAAGTTCACATTCTCAAGCGCTTGGAAGTGTTCATCCTGCGTCCAAAGGATTGCCCGATGCGCATATGCGGTCGATAGTATGAGGCTGTCAGCCATCGGAAGTCTGTGTTTGATGCTGATGAGCGCCGCTCGAAGGGCAATGTCTTCTGTCATGTCCACGACATGACCTTGCTTCATCTGCCCCACGAGTTGCAGTGCTCTTGCCTCATCGGCCACAACATTGGCCTTCTTGAAGACTTCGTACAGGCAGATGGTCGGGACAAGCAACTGGTCTGTGGTCTCTATTGCCGAAGAGAAGAAGTCGGCGTTTGAGCCCTCAAAGAAGTACTCAATCCAGCCCGAGGAATCGACGATGTTCATATTCGGTCGTCCTCGTCCCTTGTGAATGTCGCGTCCAGTCCCTTAAGAAAGCCCCTCATCTTCCGCATGGGCCGGACGGGGACGAGTTCAATGCGGTCATCGAAGCTGATGACTTGAAGCTGCTCCCCCGGTTGAAGTCGAATTCGCTCCCGGACTGAACGGGGAATCACCACCTGATACTTTGGCGACAATGTGACAGTGCTCATATCGTTCTCCAATCTGTCTTACGAATACGCTATCGATCTGCGCTTGTCAATATCAGCGGTGAGGGGATGGCGAACCCCCTCTGGAAAGCGATCCAAAACTCCAGCCCCGCCACTTAACTTTTTTCTCGACGGATATACTCAGATCTCCTGCCCCATGACTTCATTTGTTGAATCTGGAGACGTGGCTCCAACGCCCTCCCCAACGCCCTTTCAGGCCCTTTTCACCGCTGACCTCGAAACTGCTTGTCACCGCCAGTCAAAAGTGGACGATTTTTTCCGGTTTGAAAGTGGATCGGGGCAGGGCAATAAAAGGGCCGGCGGGATGTTCCCCGCCGGCCCTATGTTTTTCAAAGGCCCTATGAGGGGTCTATACGATCTTTCATGCGATAGCTTTTGCCCTCGATGACGATGGGTTCTCCGTGATGGAAAAGCCGGTCGAGGATGGCCGAAGCCAGGGTGGCATCGTTATTCAATATCGTGGCCCATGGTTTTACCTCATTCAATTTGAGGACGTACAGTACGCGGATTAACGAATGTAGAGTCTGGTCATCACTCAGCGCTCCACCCAGGTGTCGGACTATTGGCGGGCCGGTAGACTCGCGGGCGGGGAGTCTGTGGTGGTCATTACCCGCTATGGAGCCGGGATGAGATCATTCATCGCAAGGATTTGGACCGGCTGTGGACGGGCATCGAGAAAGCTGGGACCCATTGGTTTCCGCTCGTCTTCCTCCCGCCGGTTGATTACTCTCCCAAAAATGATTTCGCGTGGCATTGAATTCTGTGTGCGGTTCTTTCGACCGGGGACTTGCACCCCCGTTGCCGTGATATGGAACAGGTGTATGGCGTGATGGACGAGGACCTTCTATATAAACAGGAAAAATCCGTTTTGTTGGTCTTGGTCCTTGCCGTGCTGTGGTGTGTGCCAAACTTGGTGATTGCGTTCATGTCCGGTTCCCTCGTTTTGTTGAGCGATATCCCGGAAAATTTCAGATTCATCTTTACCAATACTCTCGGCTGGCGGATTCTGCGGTTGATTCGTCTGGGCCGTCTGCGGGGGTACGACTACGGCACGGATAAAGTACAGATCTTCGGCGGTTTGATCTGTTCAATGGCCTACATCGTGGCGCTATTTCTGCTTGCAGGCTTTGCGATCGTCCACCTAGTGAAGCCAGCGCCCTTGGATGTCACCTTTGCAGCCGTTGGCGGCATTTTTCAATTGGTCTTGTTCTTTGTAATGGGGTGGCTGTGGATCAAGAATCAAGCGCTTGCACGCAAACAGTATTCGCCGGTTATGGAGGTGCAGTGGCGCACCTATCGAGCCGATGCAATCTTCTCGCTGGTGTGTTTTGTGTCCTTGATGCTGTGGCTGGTTCTAAGAAAATGGCCATGGGCGGTCTATATTGATCCACTCTTTGCCCTGGTGTTTGTGTGTTATGCCATCGCGTCTTTCATCCCCACTCTCGTGGCCGGCGTCAACGATATGCTGGACAAAACTCTGCAGGAGGAACTGCAGCTCAAGATTGATCAGCGGCTGGCGGAGCATTTTCATGGCTACGAGGGGTTCCATGGCGTCCGATCGCGGCGTGCCGGAGGCCGGGTTTTCATCGAGATTGCCCTCAGCTTTGATCCGGAGACGCACGTCCGCGAGATCTCGCGAACAGTGGCCAGTCTTTGCCATTCCATTCAGCAGGATGTGCCCGGCAGTGAGGTGCGGATCGTGCTCGTGCCCTGCAGCACGCACGAAGAAGGTCAGCACTCCACTGAGCACATGCAGGACTCCTCGGGTCGGCCTGCTTTACCGGCAAAGCGCATGTTGCCGATTTGTGATGAGCAACAGTATATTTTTTCTGTGAACGAGGCCGTCCCGAGCATTCCCATGAAAATATCCTATTCCATGGAGTTCTTAAAAAGCTTTTCTCCGGAGGCGCTGTCCTCTGCGGTTGAAAAATGCATACAGACGGCCGATGTATTCGGGACAAGATATGTCGTGCAGGACCACCGTTGCTACATGGAGTTTTTGCCTTATCAGAAGAAGGCTATTCCTGTTTATGATTTTGCCTCAAAAGAGGAATATCTGCGCCATTGCAATAAAGTCAGGACCACAGAGATCAACAACAGGGACAAGCTATATTCCCTCTTCATATTTTCAACGGCTGGCTCCTTTTATCACCTCCACTTTTGCTTTAATCATTTGATCTTTGACGCGATATCAGGGCTGTTGTTGGGCGAGAAGATTCAAAAGGTCTTGCTCGACAAAAATGAAGAAATCAACTGGCATCCGTATGCCGCCTATTTGGAGAAGATCAAGCGCTATTACTCAAGTGATAAATATCTTCAGGATCAGGGCTTTTGGGAAAACAGATTCTTGGACATCTCCAAATGCGAGTATCTTTTTGCGGATGTAACCGGCGCCGATGAGGCGGCTGTAAAGACATTGACTTTCCAGATGAGTCCACCCTTTAAAAAGGCCTTATTGGGGTATTGCGCCGCAAACAAACTTTCGCCACATATGGTCATTGTGTCGGTTTTGGCGCGCAGACTGAGCGCCAAAACAGGGCGCAAACGTTTTTACATTGAAATCCCCATTGGAAACCGTTCGGGGGCGGATGAGAAAAACAGCCTGGGCCCTTACGAAATCGGCCCGCCGGTTATTTTCGATTTCACCACGATAAACACGCTGGGCGACTTGCTTGAGTCGGTGAAAAAGCAGTCCAAAGACTACTACAAGCACAAGAATTTTGATTGGAATACCAAAATATTTTCGGAGCCCTACGAAAAGAAATATGGCCGGTATATCCCTCAGTTTTCCTTCTCATACTTTTGTGAAAACAAGAAGCCGGCTGTTGCCTTGTCCGTTTTTCGCTATCAACATTCCGAACGCGACTTTTTGCCCATGACGGTGCATGTTTCGGACTACCTTGACTGGCAGGCGATGACGTTCGCTTATATATATTGGGCGGATTACTTCTCAGAGGAAGAGATGGTGGAGCTACACAAGGAAGTGGAAGCTGGCATTGCCGCTATCGTTGAACGCAACGGAGATATCCTATAGTGTTGGCGGTTGTCTGCTCTTTCAGCACGACGGCTTCACCGGCCACAGGGACAAAGAGCGTTTGAAATCTTCATAGCCAAACTGATTGATGATTTCGATTTCGCCACCGGTACGCTCACAGTAAACGGAAGGCATCTTCAGGCCGTTGAACCAGTTCAGCTTCACCATGGTATACCCTGCGCTATCCAGAATGTGCAGTTTTTGTCCCATGCGCAGTGGCTGGTCAAACCTTGCCACGCAGAATTGGTCGCCGGCCAAACAAGAGCACGAGCCGATCACATACTCGTACGCCCCGGCCTCACTGGCTTCCGCTACCGATGCGGGTTCCTGATAGATCAGGGTATCCAGGCGGTGTGCTTCCGTAGCGGAGTCTACAATGGCGATTTTCATCCCATTTTCAACAATATCCACCACCGTCACCACCAGGTCGGTGGTTTTCGAGACGATCGCTTCACCCGGCTCCAGATAGAGCTGAACAGCATGCCGCGCAGAAAAGGCTTTCAAGGCTCGGCCCAATTTCTCCACATCATAGCCTTCCGACGTGAAGGCTACGCCACCGCCCAAGCTGACCCATTTCAGCTTGTTCAAGCAGGGTCCAAAGCGCTCAGAGATCACATCCAGCAAGCCAATGAAGGCATCGGCGTCTTTGTTCTCACAGTTCATGTGGAACATTACCCCATCCATCGTATCGAAGACCTCGCTGGCGAGTTGACCGGCCTGCACACCCAGGCGGGAGAATTTACGCGCCGGGTTGGCCAGATCCTGCCGGGCATAACTCACACCCGGATTAAGACGCAGGCCCAAAGAGGCTTTGCCCTCCACCAAGTGACGATAAGTGGCCAGCTGTGATGGGGAGTTGAAAATCATCTTGTCGCAGATATCCGCCACTTCTTTTACATCGTCTTCACTGTAGCCGACACTGTAGGCATGTGTTTCACCCCCAAAGGTCTCATGGCCTAATTTGACTTCAAACGGCCCTGAGCTGGTGGTGCCATCCAGATAGGGTTTGATGAGGCCAAACACACCCCAGGTCGAAAAACACTTGAGCGCCAGCACCAGTTTAACCGCGGAGATCTCTTTCAGGCGCTTGGCAATTTCGAGGTTGGCAAGGAGCCTGGCCTCATGAATCATGAAGTAAGGCGTTTTTAATTCACTTTTTAGCACGGCACAGTATTCCTGCTCTTTTGTGATTACTTGACCCTTTTGATGTCAGGCTGGCCCGGTTCCATCTCCATCACATCCCAATCCAAGCCAATCGAAGGCATGGTTTCCAGGAAGGGATCAGGATTGAGCTGTTCCATGTTGAACACGCCCGGTTCTGCCCACGTACCGCGAAAATATTGCAGGGCGGCGGTAATGGCCGGCACGCCGGTCGTGTAAGCGATTGCCTGATGCTCAACATCCTGATACGCGATTTCATGGTCCGCATGGTTATAGATGAACACACTGCGCGCCTTGCCATCTTTCCTGCCCTGCACCCACGTTCCGATGCAGGTCAACCCTTTATAACCAGGCGCCAAGGAGGTGGGGTTTGGCAGTAGGGCCTTCAAGACCTGCAGAGGTTTGACAACGGTGCCGTCGTGCAACGTTAACGGCAATGGGCTGAGCAGGCCAATATCACGCATGCAGTTAAAGTAGTTCAGGTAGCGATCGCCAAAGCCCATCCAGAATTCAATCCGTTTAGCGGGGATGAACTCTTGCAAGGAGCGCACCTCATCGTGAGACATGGAGTACACCTTGAACTTGCCGCATTTGGGGAAATCAAACTCCAGCATGCGCGCATGGCAAGGCACCGATTTCCACTCCCGATCTTCCCAGTGGAATGCGTCGCCCTGAATTTCCAGCAGATTGGTTTCTGGATCAAAGTTCGTGGCAAATTTCTTGCCGTGATCGCCCGCGTTGATGTCGAGTACGTCAATCGTCTCAATCTCATCAAACAGGTGCTTCGCCGCATAAGCGGCAAACACGCTGACCACACCCGGATCAAAGCCCGCGCTGAGAATGGCCGTGATGCCGGCCTCTTTAAACTTTTCGCGAAAGGCCCATTGTGGATCATAGGCTTCCGGCACTTGTTGACCTTTACTGCACAAATCCACCGCCACGGAGGTGTCCAAATACGAAACTTTCGCCTGGTAACAGGCTTCCATAATGGCCACGTTGACCCATGGTGGCCCCACGTTGATCACCAGATCAGGCTGAACCTCACGAATTAACGTGATTACCGCGTCTGCGTCGTCAGCCTGTATGGCACGCGCTTCCAGTTTCTTCGTTGAATCCTTAAGGTTGTTCTTCCGCTTGATGGACTCAATGATCCTCTCGCACTTGGCGATCGTGCGGGAAGCAATGGTAATATCCCCCAGCACGTCGTTGTTTTGCCCTGCCTTGTGAGCCACGACCCAGCCAATACCGCCCGCACCAATCTGTAGAATTGACATCGTATCCGGCACCTCATCTGTCTGGCTTGAAAGCCATTATTTTTCGCGCAGTACGGACGAACGCCCGTTGAAGACCTGCCTGACGAAGCGAACTCATGCAGGAGAGTGTGTTGGAACCGGGAATGAGAGTCAATATTGGAGTGGAGACGCCTGCGTGTAAGGACCTCCAGCGGTT
>CAZFSE010000136.1:0-2506 GCA_964521805.1 uncultured Verrucomicrobiota bacterium | reverse complement strand
GAATGAGAGTCAATATTGGAGTGGAGACGCCTGCGTGTAAGGACCTCCAGCGGTTTGTCCAGCTGGTGAATACGTCCGCGTGTTACAAGCAAGAAGTCCGTCGCATGCACTTCCTCGAATGAGGTCTGGCACCATTAGGGGCGGCTTGCAACAAATAGTCTCCTCCACCGGAGGGGTGCCCGAAGGGCGGGGTGGGTCTGCCTTCGCCCAGCTCAGGCGCGCTGGCTTATTATTCGTACTTTTCTCCCGCAAACGCACCTAATTCAATTGTTGAATCTGGAGACGTGATCCAAATGCCAGATTCCAGGATACGTGTGAGTGGAAAATTCCGCTACTCCAGGATCACCCGATAAAACAACGGAGTATTCGTCGGGGCCGTGGGATCCTCGATCGTGAGTTCTCCTTCTGGTTGATGAAGGGTCTCATACACCGGGGAAGCTCCGACATTGACCCACTCATGCACAAGCAGATCCGTCTTGCGTTGCACCCAGTATCCTTTGCCGTAGACCGTCCTCCATGTGATCAGCGGAGTGGTGTCCGCAATGCCCGGTCCGGCCAAGCCGAAGTAGGAGCCGGGATTGAGCGGGTTGGTGCCGGCGAGGATTTCGTTCCCATCCGACTGATGATCGCCATCCGTATCCGCGAGGGTGGGGTTGGTGCCGAAGGTGAAGAGTTCATTGGTGTCGTTCAAGCCGTCGTGGTCCGAGTCCGCGAGCGGATGGACGTATTCATGGCAACCCATGTCGGGAAGGGCGATCCCATCGTTGTTGCCGTCGAGGGGGCGGGGGATGCTCTCGAAGTCGCGATTCACGGTCTGGGTCCCGGCATCTATGCAGGGGGAGTCCGGCAGGAGCCGGTAGTCTCCATTTGGCGCGCTGGCGAAGCGGGGATCGGCGGCGATGTTTCCTTCACCGCTGAGGACCGAGTCCAGGCAGGAATAGGAAATGGCCGGCAGACTTACGCTGAGGTTGGAATTGGACACGATGATGCAATTGCGCAGGGTGGTTGTTTCATCGGCGCAGTCCATCGTGGTTTCTGTGCTGTTGCGTGTAATCACGCAATGCTCGACCTCGCATTGGCTGAAGAGGCGAAGCAGATTGGTGTTGCAGGCAACGATGGAGTTGACGATGCGCGTGTTGGCCAGCGCATGGCCCCATCCGCCCCGGTTCCGACTGCAACTGTCCCGGATAATGCAATTGGAGACCGAGCTTCCGGCGTTCCCTTCGACGGCCTTGGTGGTGGGATACAATGTGCTCGGACAGGACAACGTGAACCCTTCCAGGTGCGCATGGGTCGGCAGATACACACAGGTGATGTCGTCCTCGCCCAGGATGATGGAATGCCTTGGGCCATTTCGGCTCCGCAGGGTGACGTCGCTACGAGGGCTCACGCGCGCGATGTAGTACGTTTCGTCTGAACGAAGGCCGTACTGGTAGCCCGAGTCATACACTCCGTTGTCGGCAATAATCTCGGCGCCGGATGGGGCGGCCTCGGCAACGGCTTGGAGCGTCGTGGCGGCGGTGGCCCAGGACGTAAAGGGGTGGATGTGTCCCCCCGTGGGCGATGCGTAGAACGTGGGCAGAGGCAGGAAGTGAATGTTGTCAATTTGATGCATGAAACTGCCTTCTCCCAGGAAACGATGTTGCATCTCAAACCGCAGGGTGGCGGTTTCTCCCGCCAGATTGGCCACGGGCGCCGAATATTTCAGCAAAGTTTCAGCATGCGGCCCAGGCACACTTTCGGGAGATTGTTCCAGGAGATTGTTCGTTCCCAGGGTGAAGGCATACCGGATTTTGCCGGTTTCCACGGCGGTAATCAGAAACACAATTTGGGTGGCCGTCGCGGGAACATCGGCGGTCTGATGAATCGAGACGATCCGGTTGGTCATCACCACCATGGGGTCCATACTGGCGATGTCCTCTCCGGGCGACATGAACAGGGAATAATGCCCTTCAATCGGATCACAGGGGGTGAGCGTGTTGGTGTCGGCGGTCAATCCAAAGCCGGAGTCGTCCAGGGGGAAGGAACAGGGCCAGGGAATGAATGAACCGTCGCTCGACCAGCCAGGGATGGAATTGATTTGGGTGCCATCCCCGTCGTACGTCTCGAAATCCAGATTCTCAAAATCCGCCCCGTCAGAAATCAGAAGCGGAATAGCACCCATAAATACAGCCAAAGCGATCAGTAGAACCCTGTGTTGCATGACAATCCCTCCGTGTGCCCTGATTCTAACAACCGGTGCGCTTCAAGTCAAGGCAACGTTCCGATCATGTTCCTGTGTTATTGGATTTTGACAGAATCATGGGAATGGATGGCAACGAATAAAACAAGCAACGAATGAGGAGGGACGGTGGGGCGAACCGTCTCGGTGAGCCTATATTTTGTAGGGCGGCCAGGAGGCCTCAGCCTTATACACCCCGGCGGAAGGACGGGGGGGGTTATACCCTGGGCAGGTCGCCGCCGCCCTTGGTGGGGAGGAGGCTATGGCCCATGAGGTAGGTGTCCA
>CAZFSE010000135.1:0-12197 GCA_964521805.1 uncultured Verrucomicrobiota bacterium | reverse complement strand
CCCCCGCCCCACCTTGTCGCGCCCCGCTTCAAATTGGGGCTTGATCAGCGAAACCATCCGCCCACCCCCTGCGAGCAACTGTGTAACAGCGGGCAGGATCTTAGTCAAGGAGATGAACGACACGTCCATCACCGCAAATCGGGGCGCTTCGGGCAGGTCTTTGGGCTGAAGATAGCGGGCGTTCGTCTCCTCCATAACCACCACCCGGGCATCCTGCCGCAACTTCCAATGCAACTGGCCTTTCCCCACATCCACGGCATACACCCGGGCGGCCCCATGCTGGAGAAGACAATCCGTAAAGCCCCCGGTGGAGGCGCCTACATCCAAACAAACCAAGCCCGTGACATCGAGGGCAAAATGTCGAAAAGCCTCCTCCAGTTTTTCGCCGCCACGGCTGGCAAAGCGCTCGCCGGCCTCCACGGCAATCTCCTCCTCCGCGTCATAGAGATGCCCCGGCTTGGTAGCGGTCTGGCCGCGCACGCGCACCAGCCCGGCCCGTATCAGCCGCTGGGCCTTTTCACGGCTTTCCGCGAGGCCCCGCGCCACCACCAGTTGATCCAATCGCTCTCGCACACAATACTCCCCGCCGGCACACCTACTCCGGCATTCGCTCTGTAACCAATTCGATCTCCAGCCGCTGGGTCCCCCGGATGACTGTCAGGGCCACAATCTCGCCGGGCTGGCGCTGTACCACGATGATCTGCAAATCCCGCGGGTCATCCAGCGGGCGTCCATCCGCATGTGTAAGGAGGTCACCCTCCCTCAATCCACAACGGCTGGCGGGTGTATTGGAAAGGACCTCCGCCACCACAACCCCCGAACGCACGCCCGGAACACGGGCGCGCTCAGTGGCGGATGACTTGGCCAGACGCACACCAATCCAAGGCCGCACGACCCGTCCGGTCCGGATCAGGGAATCGGCCACCGTCATGGCCAGGCGCGCGGGCACGGCAAAACCAATGCCAATATTGCCCCTCGAAAAATGGCCTCCGGTCTGAATGGCGGCATTGATGCCCACCATGCGCCCATCCACATCCACCAGCGGACCGCCACTGTTACCCGGATTAATGGAAGCATCCGTCTGAATAAAATCCTCATACGGCAACATCCCCATGTAGCGCCCCTTCTGACTGACGATCCCCATCGTCACACTGCTGTCCAAACTAAAGGGCGAACCCACCGCAATAACAAACTCGCCGACGCGAAGACGGTCGGAATCCCCCACCGTGATGGGCGACAACTCCACGTCGGCGGGCGCATCAATCCGGACCACCGCCAAATCGGTTGCCGGATCACGCCCGACCACCTTGGCCGGAAATTTGCGCCCATCATTGAGCACCACTTCAATGGTGGTGGCCTGCTGAATGACATGGTGGCTGGTCAGCACATGCCCCGCCTTGTCAATAATGACGCCCGATCCCTGGCCACTTAACTGTTCGGGAATGCCATATAACCGGCCATGGTACAAGTCCCGAACCGGCTGATAGACTACGGACTGCGTGCGAATCACCACCACGCAGGGTAACACCTGCTCGACCGCATCCGCAATGGCCGTGCCCAGGGCCCGCATGGCGCCTGGGCTGGCCGCCCTGACGCCACTGGCCCAAAGAACCCCGGCGGCCACCAGCACACACACACCCTTCACCACGCTCATGACTCATTCCCCCTTGACTGCTTTGCCTTCTTCCTCAACCTCAAACGGGGCCGGCACAATTTCTCCGCCCTTTTTCACGAGCACCTCAATCTTGCGCTCCACCTCGTTGAGCTTTTGCGTGCAGAACTTGACGAGTTTTGAGCCCTCCTCAAAACTCTCCATCATCTTTTCGAGCCCGAGCTTGCCGCCTTCCATCTGGCCGACAATCGCCTCCAGCCGGGCCAGCGCCTGTTCAAAGCTCACCTGTTTGCCGGTTTCTTCCGTCATGCCTTCTTCTCCTTCCTTCGCTCCGTCACCTTGGATTCCACAATGCCGCCGCTGAGTTGCGTGATCAGGGACTCGCCCACTTCGACATCCAGCACCTTCCGCACAAGGCCACCATCCGCCTTGCGGGTAATGCTGAACCCGCGCTCGAGCACCGCGTTCGGGCTCAAGGCGCCCAACTGGGCGGCCAGCCGCTTCACATCCTGCGCCATCTGCGCATGCGCCGTTTCCAGGCGGTGCGCCAGTTGCACATGCAACTCGTCCACCCGTTGCTGACGGGACTGGAAAATATCCCTCAACCCGTGGGTCATCCGCACCTGGAGGCCGTCCAACCGTTGGAAAAACTGCCGGATCATGTTCTGCGGCTCGCGAAACACGTAACTGCGCGAGGCGGAAATCAGGCGGTTCTTCAGCTCCAGCAAAAGCCCCTTGAGTGAACGCTCCAAACGCCGGGCATTTTCCAGCAAATGCCGCTCAAAGGCTTCCTTCTGTCCCACGACCAGTTCCGCCGCGGCGGAGGGCGTCGGCGCCCGCAGATCGGCCACAAAGTCGCTGATGGTGAAATCAATCTCATGGCCGACGGCGGAAATCACCGGGATCCTCGAGCGTGCGATGGCACGGGCCACCACCTCCTCATTGAAGCACCAGAGATCCTCGATACTGCCGCCCCCCCGCCCCACAATCAGCACATCCAGCCCTCCGCGCTCGTTCAAGAAATCAATGGCCTTGGCAATCTGCTCGGCGGCCCCCTCCCCCTGCACCTTCACGGGGGCGATCAGGACATGGAGATTGGGAAATCGCCGGGTGACCACATTCAGGATGTCGCGGATCGCGGCGCCGGTCGGCGAGGTGACCACGCCTACATGCTGAGGAAGCACTGGAATGGGCTTCTTGCGGGAGGCCTCGAACAGACCCTCGGCGGCCAGTTTTTTCTTCAGGGCTTCAAACGCCGCCTGCAGATTCCCTTTGCCGGCCTCCTCCATCTTGCGGACAATCAGCTGGTAGTCGCCGCTCTTCTCATACACGCTGATCTGTCCAAAGGCGCGCACCTTGACCCCGTCCTTGAGGTCAAACTTCACGGCCAGGCGCGCCTGCCGGAACAGCACGGAGCGCAGTTGCGCCTGCTCATCCTTCAAGGTGAAGTAGACATGCCCGGAGGAAGGCTGGCGGACATTGGACAGCTCGCCCTCAATCCAGAGATTTCCAAATTCATTTTCCAGCGCGGCCTTGATCTGCCGTGTGATCTCGCCCACGGCATAGATCTTGCGATTGTCGGCGGCGGGCGGCGGCGGCTCTGGGAACAGGTCTGCCATGCCTACTCCTTGATGACCGGCTCCTGAATCCGGCGCAGGGCGGTGGCCTTCCCGGTTTTTTCATCCACCGTCACCAGCAAGCCTTCCAGTCGCACATCGCCTTCCGCAATGCCAAACTTCGACGGCATGCCCGTCAGGAATTTTCTCAGGACGGAATCCACATCCCGGCCAATGACGGAATCGCGCGGGCCGGTCATGCCCAGATCGGTCAGATAGCCCGTGCCCTTGGGCAGAATACGATCGTCCGCCGTCTGCACATGCGTATGTGTGCCCGCGACCACGCTGACACGGCCATCGAGATAACGGCCCATCGCGGTCTTCTCGGAGGTGGCCTCCGCATGCATGTCCACAACAATCATGCGGCCCAATTCCGCGCCACCCTTCTTCAGCAAGGCATCCACACAGTGGAAGGGACAATCGTTAGGCGGCATAAACGTGCGCCCGATCAGCTGAATCACCGTCAGCGGACCCACCGGGGTCTGCACGGTGATCCAGCCCTTACCGGGGCATTCCGGGGCAAAGTTCGCCGGACGCAAAATGCGCGGCTCGTGCGGCAGATGTCCGGCCAGTTCCTTCTGGTCCCAGACATGGTCGCCCATGGTCAACACATCCGCCCCCGCCGAAAAGATTTCCTCCGCCAGGGCGGGCGTAATGCCCTTGCCGGCGGCGGCGTTCTCGGCGTTGGCCACAATAAAATCCACCTTGCCGTCCCGTTTCATCTGTCCGGCCACCCGCGCAAACGCCAGGCGTCCCGGCGAGCCGACGATATCACCCACCATTAAAATTCGCACATCCACTCCTTTCACCGCGCATATTCGATGGACCGAGTTTCGCGGATGACCAGCACCTTGATTTGTCCGGGATACTGAACTTCCTGCTCGACCTGTTTGCTGATGTTACGGGCCATTTGGATGGCCTCATGGTCATCAATCTTGGAGGGCTCGACCATGACGCGGATTTCACGCCCGGCCTGCATGGCATAGCTCTTGGCGACGCCCCGGTAGCTATTGGCGATCTCCTCCAGTTTTTCCAGGCGTTTGAGATAGATTTCCGTGGTTTCGGAGCGTGCGCCAGGGCGCGCGGCGGTAATGGCATCAGCGGCGGTGGCCAGATGCGCATACGGGCTTTCGGCCTGGACCTCGGCGTGATGCGCCGCCACGGCATTATACACCACCGCGGCTTCGCCATGGCGCTTGAGCAGATCTGCGCCGATGACGGCATGGCCGCCCTCGATCTGATGATCCAGCGCCTTGCCGATATCATGAAAAATCCCCACCCGCTTGGCAATGGATTGATCCAAGTCCAACTCGCCGGCCATCAACCCCATCAGGTTTGCCATTTCAATGGAATGCTGGAGCACGTTCTGCGAGAAGCTGTGCCGGAATTTCAGACGGCCCAGCGTGCGAACCAGCTCCGGAGAAACCTTTTGGATGCCCAACCCATACAGGGCCTCTTCGCCCGCCTTGCGGATGGTGTCATCCACCTCCTCTTTTACCTTGGCCACCACCTCTTCAATGCGCGCCGGATGGATGCGCCCGTCGGTCATTAACTGCTCCAGGGAAAGCCTCGCCACTTCGCGCCGCAAGGGATCGAACCCTGAAATCACCACCACCTCCGGCGTGTCATCAATCAAAATATTCACCCCGGTGGCGGCCTCCAAGGCCCGGATGTTCCGCCCCTCGCGCCCGATGATCCGGCCCTTCATGTCCTCGTTGGGCAAGGCCACCGTGCTCGTAGTCACCTCGTTGATCTGGTCCGTCGCATACCGTTCAATGGCGGTGATGATGATATCGCGCGCCTCCCGCTCCGCGGTCTGCCGGGCCTCCTCATGACAGCGCCGGATCAACGTGCCCGCCTCGGTCTTCAGCTCGGTTTCGAGCTGTTGCATGAGGATCTTGCGGGCCTCCTCCTGGCTCATGGAGGAAACCTCCTGCAGTTTGGATCTCTGCTCAGCCAGCACGCCCTGCAACTCCTCCTGCTGTTTCTTGATCTCCGCCTTCCTGGTCTCCACCTCCTCCAGCTTTTGCTCCACGGCCATGTCCTTGCGCTCCAGCATCGCCACCTTGCGGTCCAGGGTGGCCTCCCGCTGGGCAATTCGCTCCTCCATCGTCATCAATTCCTGTCGGCGCGATTTATTCTCTTCCTCAAACGCCTCGCGAACCCGGATGACTTCGTCCCGCGCCAGAATCTTGGCCTCCCGATGAATGACTTCCGCCTCCCGCTTGGCATCCTGCAGAATCATCTGCGCATTTTTTTGTGCCGCCGAGGCCTTTGCCCTCGCAAAGATCATGTGCGCATACAACCCCAATCCGAGAAAGATCAGGGCAATCACTGTGGGCCACCACCATGTTTCCATATTAACCTCCCGCCGAAGGAGCGCCTGGAACAAGCCCTCCCCCGTCTTTTTTCTTTTTTGTTTCCGCACGCCGGACCGGGCCCCGCACGCGGGTGAATGTTGTTTCCGTCACCACCGCATCCATCGGCACATCATGTGCCTCCGATGGAACGGCCGCCAAAATCTGCCGCTCGAACGCCACCCCCACCTTGAATCCACGGCCCTGGGCCAGCAGGCGGTCAAAATGCCCGCCGCCATGCCCCAGGCGTCCGCCCACTCGGTCAAAGGCCAGCCCTGGAATCACGATCAACTCCAGCCGCTCCGCGGCCACCCAGCGGGGTTTCGCGGGCTCCAAAATACCCCAGCGCCCCATTTGCACCGGCGCCTCTTCTTCCAGTAGAGCCCACCCATACCGCCCCGTCCGCTTGCGCAACGCCGGCACACACACAACCTTCCCGCTCCGCCGGCACGCCGCCAGGAAATCGTCCATCGGCGGCTCCAGCGCCGTCGCCAAATAAGCGCCCACCATCTGGGCGCGCCGGTACTCCGCCAGACGGACCAAACGGGCCTTCAGCTTCCGTCCGGCGGCGCTTCGCGCCGCCGCCGTCAGCCGGGCGAGCTTCGCCTTAGCCTGTGCGCGAGCCTCTTCCTTTTCGTTATGGCGTTTTGTTTTCGTTTTTCTTCCTCAGCGATTGCCAATGCTCCATTCGCTTGCGCAGGACATCCTCATAGCCCTGCGACGTGGGCGCATAATAAACCTTGGTGGTGGGGACGTATTCCTGATCCACAAAATGCCCCTCGTGGTCGTGGGCATACTGGTATCCGGTGTGCCCAAATTCCTTCGCCGCCTGCTTGGAGCCGGTGCTTCGCAACGCGCGCGGGACCGGCAGGGTCCGGCCATTCTTGATGTCATCGAGCGCCTGTTCGATGCCGAGATACGAGGCATTGCTCTTGGGTGCGGTGGCCAGGTAGGTGGTGGCCTGCGCCAGAATGATACGGCCCTCCGGCATGCCCAGAAATTCCACGGCCTCCATCGCCGAAACCGCCACGGTCAACCCCCGGGGGTCTGCATTGCCAATGTCTTCCGACGCCAGGATCACCAGGCGCCGTGCGATGAACCGGGGATCTTCGCCGGCATAAATCATCTTCGCCAGCCAGTACAGCGCGGCGTTGGCGTCTGAGCCCCGCACGCTCTTGATGAAGGCGGAGATGGTGTCATAGTGCCCATCCTCATCGTGATCGTACACCACCGCCTTCTTCTGAATGGACTCCTCCGTCACCGCGCGGGTCAGCAGGATCAATCCGTCCGGGCCGCCGGCAGGGGTGGTCAGCGCCGCAATCTCGAGCGCATTGAGGGCTCTGCGGGCATCCCCCTCACAGACCCTGGCGAGATGCTCCAGCGCATCGTCGTCCGCCCGGATGTTTTGCGCACCCAGCCCGCGGGGGTCGGAGAGGGCCCGCTGTAGCAGGAGCAAAACGGATTCCTCCTTGAGCGGCTCCAGCTGAAAGATCTGCGAACGGGAGGTCAGCGGGGTGTTGATGAAGAAAAAGGGATTATGGGTGGTGGCGCCAATCAGGGTGATGGCGCCCTCCTCAACATACGGCAACAGCACATCCTGCTGGGCCTTGTTGAAGCGGTGGATTTCATCAATAAAGACGATCGTTTCGGTGCCGCGCAGACGCTTGCGGGTTTGGGCGGCCTGCAGGATTTCCCGAAGCATGGCCACATTGGCGAGGACGCCGCTGGTCCGTTCGTAGGCCCGGTGGGTGGTGAGCGCGATGACCTCGGCCAGCGAGGTTTTTCCGCATCCGGGCGGGCCGTAGAGAATGATGCTTCCCATGCGGTCTGCCTCGATGGCCCGCCGCAAGAGCTTGCCGGGACCAAGAATATGGTCCTGGCCCACCACTTCCTCCAGGCTTTGCGGACGCATCCGCGCGGCCAGAGGCTGTGGCCCCTCTTCCTTGACTGCTTTCTCCTGTTCAAAAAGGTCCATCGTTTTCCTTTGCGGGATAAAAAAAATACCCCGCCATAGTCGTCAGGGCTCAATCTCTGTACCTCGTTTTGCGAGGTGGGTGCTCTGTCATACGGATTCCGGATTTCTCCGAAGAGAACGTGCGGGCCCCGTATGAACGTCGAACTCCCATTAACATTTACATGTTGGGTCAGAGACGTAGTGCCCTTATGCGAACAAGGCAGGGTATTTTCTTATCCCTGGCGCTTGCGCCCCAGGGAAAATTGGTGAACCCTTATTGTAAAAGAACAGCATCTGCCGATGGATAGAACAACAGTCTGCGCTGAATGGCCATTTGTCGTGACCCGCATGAAAAACGCGCACGCGAGTCCTTGTAGCCTCTGGGAGGTGTCGGTTCCCACACGGGACAGGCGACGCCTTCCGAGCCGGCAACGGGTTTCATATCCGCCGGCCACTGGATCATGTTCAAGACCAACCGAATCAGATGTTCAAACCATGCTGTCATGGGTTCTACCTCTACCTTATTCAAAATGTTTCTACTTTAACCCCGGCCCTCGGACGATTTCATCCTTCCCGGATCTCGACGCCCAGCTCGCTCTTCAGGACTTGCTTCATCTTTTCATGGAAGCGATTGGCATCTTCATCTGTCAAAGTACGTTCCGCGGAACGGTACGTAAAGGAGTAAGCCATGCTTTTACGTCCCGCCCCTATCCCCTCGCCGCTGAAGATATCAAACAATTCGACATGTTCCAACTCTTTTGGAGCAACTTTTGTAACTATTTTCAAAATTTCTTCGTGCTGAAGTGCCTGTCCGGCCACCAGCGCCATATCGCGAACCACGGAGGGATAGGCGGCCAGCGGCTTGCAGGTTTTGACCTCATAAAGACGCGCCAGCAGGGGCTCCACGGAGACTTCCAACACGCTCACAGGGCCCGTCAGGCGCCACTCCTTGCGGATGTCGCGCCGCACCAAGCCCATCCAGCCTATGCGGCGGCCGCCCACATGAATCGCCACACCCCGTCCGCCCTCCGCGGAGGCGCAGTCGCAAGGCTCAAGGGTCCAGTCTTTCACGCGCAGGACCGTGGCCAGGCTCTCCCAAATGCCCTTGATCCAAAGGAATACATCCTCCCCGCCCAAATCCGCGTGGCGGTTCAGACCCGTCCGGCCCACCGGCCCCATCAGGCCAATGGCCAGCCGCAGTTCCTCCTGATAGCCGTCCCCGTCCGCTTTCTCAAAGACGCGCCCCAGCTCAAAGAATGCCGCTTCACGCATCTGGCGCGCGGCATTGCGCCCCAGGGTTTCCACCATCTGCGGAACCAGCGAATTGCGGAGCACGGAGTGATCCGCGCTGATCGGATTTGGAATCACCACCCGCTTTCCCGCCTCGCCACAGGGGACCAGATTCAGCAGGGCCTCGGAAAGGAAGCTGTAATTCATGATCTCGCGCAGGCCCAATCCCACGAGCGCGTCGCGGCACTTCTCCAGCGCCTGCGCCGGACGGTCATTCACGCCCGGCACAAGGATCGAACGGGGCGCGGGCGCGGGAATCTTGTCGAGCCCATGAATGCGCGCGAATTCCTCCACCAAATCAATCTCGCGTTCAAGATCAAACCGGAACGACGGCACGGTGACCCGGCAGGACTCAGGCCCATCTTCCTCCACGCCCAAGCCCAGCGACTTGAACACCCGGCGCATGTCCTCTGGCGCCGCCTGGATGCCCAGCACTTCGTTGACCTTCGCGTACCGGCAAATGATATGAATGGCCGGAACCTGCTCCGCGCAGACGTCCACCAGGCCCGGCGCCACGGTGGCGCCGGCGCACTCCGCCATCAGTTGCGCGGCACGTCGGCTGGCCCACTCCACGCCTTGCACATCCACCCCCCGCTCAAAACGGTAGGACGATTCCGTGCTCAGCCCCAGCTTGCGCGAGGTACTGCGAATATCCGAGGCCTTGAAGCAGGCGCTTTCCAACAGGACGGTTTTCGTGCTCTCGCGAATCTCGCTCCCGGCGCCGCCCATGACCCCGGCCACCGCCACCGGCTTGTTCGCATCCGCGATCATCAGCATCTCGGGTGTGATCGGGCGCTCGATCTCATCCAGCGTCGCCATCTTTTCACCGGGCCGTGCGCGGCGCACCACGATGCGCCCCTCCTCCAGCAGTTCCTGGTCAAAGGCGTGCAACGGCTGGCCACATTCCAGCATGACGTAATTCGTGATGTCCACGACGTTATTGATCGCGCGAATCCCGGCGGCCTCCAGCCGCCGTTTCATCCAATCCGGTGAGGGGCCGATTTTCACGCCCTCCAAAATGCGCGCCGTATAGCGCGGACACCCCTCGGCATCCTGCACCTCGACCCGCGTGCGCTCCGCCACGGGGCGGCCCGACTCCGTGAAGCGCACCTCCGGCTTTTTCAGCACCGAGCCATACAGCGCCGCCACCTCGCGCGCCACACCGATCATGCTCAGGCAGTCCGGGCGATTGGGCGTAATCTCCAGATCCAGCACCGTCTCCGGCGGCCCCAGCACCTCGCAAAGCGGAGTGCCCGGCGCCCATTTGGCGTCCAGCTCCAGCAGGCCGCTGTGGTCCTCGGACAATCCCAGCTCATCCTCCGCGCACAACATCCCTTCCGATTCCACGCCCCGAATCTTCGCCTTCTTCAGCTTCAAGCCATTGGGCAGAGTGACGCCCACCTTGGCGAACGGATACTTGCCGCCCTCCTTCACATTGGGCGCGCCGCACACCACCGTCTGAGCGCCCGCGCCATGGTTCACCAGGCACAGCGTCAGCTTGTCGGCGTTCGGATGCCGGTCCACCTTGATGACTTCGCCCACCACGACCCCTTCCGCCGTGGAGCCGATCGTCTCAATCGCCTCCACCTCAATGCCGGAAAAGGTCAGCTTGTCGGCAAGCCCCTTCGGCGTATCCTCGAACTCCACATATTCCTTCAGCCAGCTAATCGGTAAGCGCATGGTTCAACTCTTCTTGTTCATTGCGTAACTTGCTTGTTTCTCACGTAGTCCCCCACGGGGACGCCCTCAATATACAACTCCTCAATCACCGCCTTGCCCTTCCGCACCCGCACCTGCACATGAGCCGTGCGATTCGAGTGGGCGGCCGCCCGGAAATAAGCCTTCTCCGCCTCCGGTGCCAGACTCTCTTTCATGTAGTAGCGGTCAAACGGCAAATTTAAAAGCACCTCTTTATCGTAACAACGGCGGACAACAACCTCCACATAGCCCTCATCGCCGGGCCGCTCCAAGCTCAGCGAAGCGAGCCGCGCAAATCCATCCGCGCCCTCCTCCAACTGGACAAAAACTCTCTGCCCCCGGGGAATCGGCAGGCCCGCCCAGGCCACGCTGTTGCTTTCCATTCGCAACGCCACGTAGCGCCCGCGAAAAGCGTCATACGGATCCACCGGCGCCGTCCGGAAGCGATATTCCCGGCCCTCGCGCAACGTGGCCTCCCACTGGTGAATCATCAAGCCCGGCACGGCCAATTGAATCAGCGCCAGCACGGCAAACAGCCCCAGGCGGATCGTCCGGCTCATGACGCGCCTCCCTTCCGGCGCAACAGAATAAAATTGGCCGCGAAGAAACCAAGACCCAGCAGGATGAAGGCCACGCCGCGCACGAGGAAGTCCAGGTCGCTATCAAAGAAGCGAGCCACCAGCAACGCCGAGAGCAACAACATGCCGCCATTCACCTGGCCCATCCGCCGCGTGCGAAAACCGCCCACCAGCTCATGCAGGGCCAGCGCAAAAAGATAGACGCTGAACAGCAGGGACGGCAGGAGTTCATCGCGCGAAAACGCCGCCACCGCGTAGCCCAACACCGCCACCACCGGCAATGCACCCCAGAGAAAGTAGTTCCGCCGAGCCCGGCGCAGAGCAGTCACCCACAAAATGACCGCCGCCACGGGAAAGACCGTGGCCAGCACATAATCCGAGGCCAGCGCCCAAGGCTGATACACGACCCCCACGCGGTAATAATTCCAGCGCACGAATTCCCAGGGCCAGCCATAGCTCAACATGAACACCAGAATGGCACTGCCAAGGCCGCCCACTATTGCAAACGGTTTCTGCCACCAGGACGCCGCCGCCTTGAACCAGAAACCGCCCGCCAGAAACAGCAGGCTCAGCAGACCCGCATAGACCATCACCCACAACCCAGGAAGCACCTTCTCCAGTGTGACGCCTGCCGCGATGCAAGCGCACAACGCCGCCGCCCAGCACAAGACATACACCCGCGGTTCAAAGCGGTCCTCGCGCATCCAGCGCCACGCGGCGGGAACCAGCAACGCCGCCAGCGGCCAGAAGGCCGCCGCCGACCCGCCGGCGTTCTGCGAGGAGATCGCCCACGAGGTCATCCCCGCCAGGTACAAAACCCCCGGCAGGACCGCCTGGAAAATGTACACCAGCGGCCAGCTCAACAGCATCCAGGTCAGCATGAACGCGCTGAAATCGTCGGACAAGTGATACACCTGCGAGACCATCGCGATGCAGGCGCCCAGCGCCAGCAGGATGAACGAGGCCACACCCTCCCGGGCGCCCGCGCCGGCATCCTTGCGCGACAGCACCACGGCCCCCGCCACCTGCCCCAGCACCAGCGGCAGGAAGGCCAGCGCCGTCCGCACCGGGCGCGTGAACTGATCCCAGTTA
>CAZFSE010000134.1:0-12244 GCA_964521805.1 uncultured Verrucomicrobiota bacterium | reverse complement strand
CTGGGCCAGCCCAGGAGGGGGGGGCGGGCTTGAGGCGCGCCATGATCCCTCTGGACATTTCATCAAAATCCGCTATTTGTTGAGGATCGTGAATGCCATGCTTGTGCAAACTCAATATGCCACCTTTGATGTCCAGCTGACCCTCCAGAATGGAGCCGGGTTTGGCCCCATTACGGTGGCCTACGAAACCTATGGAACGCTCAACGAGGACCGGAGCAATGCCATCCTGGTGCTTCACGCGCTCTCCGGCGATGCCCATCTGGCGGGGCGGCATTCGGAGAAGGAGGCCAAACCGGGATGGTGGGATGCCGCTGTCGGCCCCGGCCGGGCCTTCGACACAGAGAAGTACTTCATCATCTGCTCCAATGTCATTGGAGGATGCCAGGGAACCACCGGGCCGGCATCGCTCAACCCCAAGACCGGCAAGCCGTATGGGCTGTCCTTCCCGGTCATCACCATCGCGGACATGGTCCAGGTTGAACGGTTGCTGATGGATTTCCTGGGCATTGGCCAACTGCTGACCGTGGTGGGCGGGAGCATGGGGGGCATGCAGGCCCTTCAATGGGCGGCCACCTGCCCCGAACGCATCAAGAGCGCCATTGTCCTGGCTTCAACCGCCCGGGTATCCGCGCAGAGCATTGCGCTCAACGAAGTGGCCCGGCAGGCCATCTATGCCGATCCCCACTGGAACAAGGGCGACTATTACGAGGGCGAGCGGCCCAACACCGGCCTGGCCCTGGCGCGGATGATTGGCCATATCACGTATCTCAGCGAGGCGTCCATGCGCTCCAAGTTTGGACGCCAGCTCCAGGAGCGCGAGCATTACGGCTATGAGTTTGCCACCGAGTTTCGCGTGGAAAACTACCTGAAGCATCAGGGCAACACCTTCACGAAGCGCTTTGATGCCAACACGTTTCTATACATCACCAAGGCCATTGATTATTTTGACCTCTCGTACGGACGCCCCAGCCTGGCCAATGCCTTTCCCCCAATGGCCGCCAAAATCCTGGTCGCCAGCTACAGTTCCGACTGGCTGTATCCGCCCGCCGAATCCAAGGAACTGGTGCGCGCCCTTCTGCAAAACGGGATCGACACCACCTATGTGGAAATTAAAAGCGACTACGGCCACGACGCCTTTCTGCTGGAAGTGGACCGGCTGGCCGAGTTGACCCGCGATTTCCTGGGCAAGGTCCATTCCGACCACCAAAAGAAGAAAAGCGCCCATCCTCATGCCGCAGGCAGTGCGCCCAGCCCCAAGCCCCGCCCGGCCCATTCCTGAGCCTCAGCCGTCCGGCGCATCGCCGGAAGGCTCGATATGCACCACCACATCGGCAACATCGGGGCCGCGGGCAATCAGCTCTTGCTTGACCTTCTCGGCAATGGCATGACCCTGCTGGACCGTGATGTGTCCATCCACCAGCACATGGAGATCCAGAAAGGCGCCCGGGCCCATCCGCCGGGAGCGAAGCGCATGGGTGGCCCGCACGCCCGCAATGCCCATCACGATGGCTTCAATGGCCGCACGGTCCTGTACGGAGACGCCCCGGTCCATCAGATTGTCCAGCGCAGGTTTTGTGATGTCCCAGGAAACCTTGAGAATGAACAGCGACACCACAAACGCGCCAATATGATCCACAAACGCCAACTCCGGCCTCCACAGGGCCAGCAGAACGGCGACAAACGCCGGAATGGAGCTGATGGCATCGGAACGGTGATGCCAGGCATTGGCAATGACCGCGCCGGACTTGACCCGCCGCCCCACCAGGACGGTGTAACGATAGAGGATCTCCTTCACCACAATCGAAACCAGCGCGCCCGTGGAAGCAATCCAATGGGGTTGCTTCAAATCTGGCTCCCGCACACTCGACAGGGTCTCATACCCGATGCCCAGGGCGACAACCGCCAGCACAAACCCGATCAGCGTAGTCACCAGGGTTTCGATCCGCCAATGCCCATACGGATGATCGCGGTCAGGAGGATTCGACCAGAACCGCACGCCCAGCAGGACGGCAACATCCGTGCTCATGTCCGACAAACTGTGCACGGCATCCGCCATGATGGCCTGGCTGGCCCCCAGATAGCCCACCACAAACTTGAAGCCAGACAGGGCCGCATTCAAGATCAAGCCCAGCCAAGTGATGCGGCGGATCTGTGCGTTGTCTTCTTTGATTTGGACCAGACGGTTCATGATTCGATGGCTCCCATAACAAACCCCGCTGTCCTCAGCAAGGCCTGGTCATGCTCCCAGCCCTGGCCGGGCGTGGTGAGATACCCCTGTGTGAAAATCGAATTGGCGAGATAGAGGGCCATCCCCTGCCACTCGCCCAACACCGCCTCCCGCCCGCCGGCGGCGCGAATGTCACACGCAGGATTCACCAAACGAAACATCGCCAGGACCTTCAACCCCTCCATCGGGGTCATGGGCGCTATCGCCTCCAGGGGGGTGCCCTTCCGGGGGTTGAAGAAGTTGACAGGCGCGGAATTCACCTTCAAATCCTGAAGCGCAAAGGCCAGCTCCACCCGGTCCTCCAGGGTTTCTCCCAGCCCCATCAGCCCTCCACAGCAGATTTCCAGCCCCTCGGCCTGGGCATTCTGTATGGTTTGAACCCGCTCCTCATAAGTGTGGGTGGTGCAAATGCTCGGGAAATAGCGCCGCGAGGTTTCCAAATTATGATTGATGCGGTCCGCGCCCGCCTGCTTGAGCTCGCGGGCCTGTTCCCGGGTCAGCAACCCCGGCGACACACACAGATGAAGGGCGGCTTCCTTCTTGATGGCCCGGAAAGCCTCGCAAAAAATCTCCAGCTCGCGCCCGGATGGCGCGCGCCCGCTGATGACCGTGCAGTACTTCACCGCACCCAGCCGGACCGCCTCGCGGGCGCCCTCCACGATCTCCTCGGCCGTTTTGATCGCATACCGGGGAATCTCGCTTTTTGATACGGCCGACTGACTGCAAAAGGAGCAATTCTCACTGCAGGCGCCGCTCTTGGCGTTATTGATGACATGCAGGTTCACCCTCATCCCAAAATGCCTGCGGCGCAGGGAAAACGCCGCGGCCAGGAGTTCCGGCCAAGACTCCGCGGGCGACCGCAAGACCGCCAGCGCCTCGGCGCGGGTCAGCGGGGTTCCATTCAGGATGGCTTGCGCTCGTTCCAACCAATTCATACTATCATTCTTTGTTGTGTTGTGAATCTTCTGATCAAGGGGACATTGAACACAACCGGACGGACAAAACAAAGTCTTTTTATGAGCAACGAGAGCTGGATCGAAGAGGAACTGAATGAAATGGAGCGGCGCCACCTGTTGCGCCACGCTCCGGTCTATCCCTCGGCCGGGGGGCGCCTCGATATTAACGGGATTGCGGTGCTCAATTTTGCATCCAACGATTACCTGAATCTCGCCAGCCATCCGGACGTGATCGCCTCCGCGGTTGAGGCCCTTGAAACCTATGGCGCAGGCGCCACCTCCTCGCGCCTGGTGGCGGGCACCCTGCCCCTCCATGAGGAACTGGAATATGAAATCGCCCGCCACAAGGGGTATCCCTCCGCGCTGGTCTTTGGCTCCGGCTACATGACCAACGCCGGCGTAATCCCCGCCCTGGTGGGCCGCTCCGATCAGATTTTTGCGGACCGGCTCGCTCATGCCAGCCTGCTGGATGCCGCCCTCCTCAGCCGCGCAAAGCTGGAGCGCTTCCACCATAATGATGCCGGGCATCTGGAGGAACTGCTCACCCAGGCCTCCCCCTCCGGGCGAAAATTGGTGGTGACGGAATCCATCTTCAGCATGGATGGCGACCGCGCGCCACTGGGGGAAATCGCGGATAGTGCGGAGCGCCATGGCGCTCTGCTGATGGTGGATGAAGCGCATGCCACGGGTATTTTTGGTCCCGCGGGCGCGGGCCTGATCCAGGAAAAAGAGCTGACGTCCCGCGTGAATGTCTGCATGGGGACCCTCAGCAAGGCCCTCGGAGGTTATGGTGGGTTTGTCGCCTGCTCTGGGAACCTCCGGCGATGGCTCATCAATCGGGCGCGTGCATTTATCTACACCACCGCTCCGCCGCCCTCCGCCGTCGGAGCGGCGCTGGCCGCGTTAAAAATTCTTGAACGGGAGCCGCACCTGGGCCGTGAGCTGTTGTCGCGCGCGGACCGCTTTCGGACACAACTGAAAGAGGCCGGATTCAATACGCTGAATTCCTCCAGCCAGATCATTCCGGTGCTGGTGGGGGAAAATGCCGCCGCCTTGCGGCTGGCCGCGCGCCTGCGCGAACAAGGGATTCTTGCCGCCGCCATCCGCCCCCCCACCGTGCCTCCCGGGACCGCGCGCCTGCGCCTCTCCGTGACCCTTGCGCATACGGAGGAAGACTTGGCGCACACCGCCGCCGCCCTTAAGGCGACAGCCCTCCAGGAGGGTATCCTGTGAAGCGCACGATCATCATGGTCTCCGGTTGGGCGCACCCGGCGCGCACCCTCCGCCCTCTCGCCGACCGCTTTCTGAACGATTGCGAAGTCATCCTGCTTTCCAGCATGGAATTGACGGAGTATGCCGGGTCGCTGGCCCGCCTGATCCGCGAGCGCAGTACCCCTCCTTTGGTAATGGGCTGGTCCATGGGCGGCCTGCTCGCCCTTGAAGCCGCCACCCGCCTGAAGGCCCCCATCGCAGGCCTTGTTCTGCTCAACAGCACGGCCTGCTTCTGCTCAACGGATGAGTATCCGCACGGGACGCCTCCCCGCCAGGTTCGGGCGCTTTCCATCGCGATCCGCAAAAATGCGCTGGCCGCCCTCAGCCAATTTATCCAGGAGGCCGAGGCGCCCTCACGCCTGTCCCCGCAAGGCGTACAGACCCGCACCGCCCAAGCCCTGGAATTTGGAAGCGAGCAGTTGTGCCGCGACCTCCAATACCTCGCGGAAACCGATTTGCGGACGGAGGCCGCCGGCTTTGAGGCCCCCACCCTGCTCCTTCATGGGCGCGAGGATCGCGTCATCCCCTGGCAGGCCGGCGAATATCTGCGCGAACGACTGCCCCAGAGCCGCCTCCGCGTGCTGGACGCGGAGGGGCATGCCCTCCCCTTGCGCAGGCCCGACCGGGTTCTCGATGAAACACGGGCTTTTTTTCAGGAGATTTTTTCTTGAACCCGCCCGCGCAGGCCCCCGGAATCGCCCGCCGCTTTTCCGCCGCCGCGGAAACCTATGAGGGTCTTGCCGCGGTTCAAAATGAAACAGCAGGCCGCGTGCTGGCCCTCTGCCCGCCCCCGGTGGGCATTGCCCGCATTCTGGAGATTGGATGCGGCACCGGTCTGCTGACCCGGCGCCTGGCCGCCCAGTATCCCCAGGCGCAAATCACGGCGATGGATGTGGCGGAGCACATGATCCGGCGCGCCCAGCAAAATGTGCCTTCGGCACACCTCCACTGGAGGGTGGCCGATGCCGCCCAGTTCCAGGCGGAGCCCCCGTATGATCTGATGGCCAGCAATTGCGCCGTGCATTGGGTCCAGCCGCTGGAGCCTCTGTTTGTGCGCATTCGCCCATGGCTGAACCCCGGCGGCACCTTTGTTTTTTCCATGATGCTGTACGACACGTTCCACGAACTGCATTCAGCCCGCCTGGCGGCCGCTCCACAGAAACCACCCCACACGCGCCTGCCTTCTTTTGATCAAGTCTTGATGGCCGTGCAAAACGCAGGTTTTTCCCTGGAGGTCCAGAAGCATATTCTCCATCGCGAGGTCCATCCCTCGGTGGAGGCCTTTCTCCAATTCATCCACAATATGGGGCTTACCGGGGGTGCGGTTTCCCGTGCCCCATCGCCCCTGACGCGCGGAGAACTTCGGCGCGTTGCGGAACACTACTCACAGGCCCACGCGGATGCCGCCGGCGCCATCCCCGCCACTTATGCAATCGGCCTCTTCAAAGCCACCCGGCGGTGAGTCGTACAATGGCCGCGGATATCCCGGCCAGGCCCCATCTCCAACTTCATCAGCGGCATTGGCGGTTCCGCGCCATAATTGTTTCGATCTTTTCTTGCACTTCCGAAAAAAGACGGTAGAACATCCACGCATCACCGGGCCTCTCTTCGGCCCTCATCAAGAACAAACAAATACAATAGGAAATGAAATAGCCATGCTGACAACGAAACGATACGACTACGTGCCTTTTGAACAGATTCACATCCATCCCTGCATCGCGAACCATCGGGGGCTGAACGAGCGGAAAGTGGCCCACTATGCGGAAGACATCCTGAAAAACGGGCTGTTGGAGCCGCTGATTGTCTGGGAACGAAAGCCGGGAGAATTTTTCCTGGTGGGCGGCTTTCACCGCCTGAATGCGATCCGCCGCATTCGCGAGAAGAATCCGGGCTACTTTGACCGCATAGACGTGCGGGTGGTCAACGGCGAGCTGGATGAGATGCAGGCGCTGAACCTCAAGCT
Organism: uncultured Verrucomicrobiota bacterium; assembly: GCA_964521805.1. Lineage (GTDB taxonomy): Bacteria > Verrucomicrobiota > Kiritimatiellia > CAIQIC01 > GWF2-57-35 > CAZFSE01. The sequence continues at coordinate 5,826 of CAZFSE010000134.1, read as the reverse complement.
CAATGCCGACCGGCTGGATGCCAAAATCACGGATTACTTTGATGCCGTGATTTTCATGAACAATGCCAATTGGAATGCGGAGCGAATCGCCTCGTTTCTGGACAAGAGCGTGTCGTGGATCGAGGACATCATCCGCTATGCCCCCGGCATGGATCCGCGCCTGCGCAAGGCAATGGAGGAAGGGCGCATCTCCTGGAACCGCGCCAAAACCATCTGCCGCGAGGCGCTGGATGCGGCCCCTGGCCAGGAGCGGGCGATCATCGAAAAGGCCCTGGCCGCTCTGGACCAGCCTCAAGCCGCCCCCAAGCGGGTGCTCACCATCCGCAAGGCGGCGCGCACCATCTCTTTGTGGGTGGAGAAGAAGCCGAAGGCCAAATATACGGTTTCCGGGGATGATCTGCTGTCGCTCCTGCTGGTGTTGCAGGGCAAAGAAGATCCCGCCCATCTCGAACGTGTCCAAAAAAGCTTTCCCGGACTGGTGGACTGATGCTGGTCGCCCTCCAGGTCCTGTTCATCCTGCTCCTCCTGGGAGCAGGATGGGCGGCGCGCCGCTTTGGACTGCTGACGCGCATCGGCACGTCGGAGCTGGCCAAGGTCCTGCTGGGCATTGTCTATCCGGCCCTGATTCTTCATTCCATCACCCGCAAGTCATGGCCGGACCTGATTTCAAACTGGCCCCTGCCCGCGCTGAATATACTGCTGGCGCTGGTGGGGCTGGGGGTCGGCCTGCTCACCCTGCGGCTGGTCAAGCGGATGCCCGATCAAACCGCGCGCGGCTTTTTGTTTCACAGCATGATCAACAACTCGTTGTTCCTGCCTCTGCCCATCATCGTCTTTCTCTTTGGGGAAGACGGCGTATCCTTGCTGATTCTGTCCACGGTGGGTTTCGAGCTGGTGCTGTGGACGCTCGGGGTCTTCGTACTGGCGCCCGGCACCACCCCGCTCCAGCGGCTCCGCATGAGCCTGGGACCTCCTCCCATCGCGCTGATCCTCGCGTTTTCCATTGTGCTGGTGCGGGATCTGCACCTGGTCCCCTGGCCCGCCCTGGATTCCCCTTCCCTCGCCCGCCACCTGTTGAATATGGGCGGGTTCATGGTGGACACCCTGGGCAAAGGCACGGTTCCCATCTCTTTTCTGGTGGCGGGAAGCCGCATGGCGGATCTGCATCCGCACTTCATCCGCGACTCCCGCATCTGGCTGGTTTCCGCCATCCGCTTGCTTATTGTCCCCGCGATGATGCTGGGCCTTCTTTCGCTCCTGCCCATCTCCCCGCTGGCGCGGGGCGTCATGACCGTGGTCTCGGTCATGCCCTCCGCCATTGCCAGCATCGCCTTCAGTGAACGATTTGGCGGCGACAGCGATTTCATCGCCGCGGTACTGCTGTTAACGCACATCGGGGCGCTGATCACCGTGCCCGTTTTTCTGGCGCTGGCGCTGTGAGACCTGGAGAAAAATCTTGAACCAACCTGCACAAAGGGGCGACTGTAAAGACTAGCGGGAAACCCTATGCGCATCTTGCTCATCATACCGCCCATGACGCAGTTGAACGCCCCGTATGCCGCCGTGCCGTGCCTCGCCGGCTTCCTGCGGCGGCGCGGCCTGGAGGTGGCGCAAGTGGATGCATCCCTGGAACTGGCCCTGCGGCTGTTCTCGCGCGAGGGGCTCTCGGGCATCGCCGGGAACCTGCAGAACACCTCGCCCTCCACGCAACATTTCCTGGACCGGCGGGACGACTGCCTGCGCACCATCGAACCCGTCATCCATTTTTTGCAGGGCGCCGACCCTTGCCTGGCGTACCGGATTGCCGGACGACAATATCTTCCCGAGGGACCCCGCTTCGCCGCGCTGGATCAACTGGATGCCGCTCTGCCCGAAGCCCCGCGTGGCGCGGGCTTGCTCCATTTATTTGGGCGCATGGGCACGCAGGATCTCGCCCGCTATCTCGCCAGCCTCTATCTCGATGACCTGGCCGACGCCATTCACGACGGCGTGGACCCACGTTTTGAACTGTCGCGCTACGCCGAAAAACTGGCGCTCAATGCGGTGTCCTTTGATCCCCTGCGCGATGCGCTGGAGGCCCCGCCCACCTTCGTGGACCGCCTGCTGGAGGATCTCACCGCCCATCTGCTTTCCAGGCATCAACCGGATCTGATCGGCTGGACTGTCCCTTTCCCGGGCAATCTGTATGGCGCGTTGCGCATGGCCCGCAAGGTCCGCCATCTGCATCCAGCCTGCCGACTGGCCATCGGAGGCGGCTATATCAATACGGAACTCAGGGAACTCCAGGAGCCGCGCCTGTTCGATTACGTGGATTATGTGACCCTGGATGATGGAGAAATCCCGCTGTTGAACCTGGCCGAATGCATCGAGTCCCGCCGGTCTGAAAACCGTTTGTGCCGCACCTTCCTGCGCAAAGAGAATCGTGTGGCCTTCATCCATGACCCGGGCACCCCCGAACCCAGGCATGCCGAAAAGGGCGGGCCGGATTATGCGGGGCTGGCGGAAGGGCGTTATCTCTCCCTCTGCGAACTCCCGAATCCCATGCACCGACTTTGGTCGGAAGGCCGCTGGAACAAGCTGATGCTGGCCCATGGCTGTTATTGGAAAAAGTGCGCCTTCTGTGACACGCGCCTGGACTATATCCGCCGCTACGACCCTTCATCCGCCGCGTGCCTCGTGGATCAAATCGAGTCGCTGATGCAACAGACCGGCCAAAGTGGATTTCACTTCACGGACGAAGCGGCCTCCCCCGCCCTCCTCAAGGCGCTCGCGGAGGAAATCATGCGCCGGGACTTGTCCATCACCTGGTGGGGCAATATTCGTTTTGAAAAAGCCTTCTCCACCCGCCTCATTCATGACCTCGCGCGCTCCGGATGCACCGCCGTCACCGGCGGGCTGGAAACCGCGGGCAACCGGCTGTTAACAAAAATGAACAAGGGCATCACCATCGAAGAAAGCGCGCGCATTCTGAGGGATTTTGTGGAGGCAGGCATCCTAGTGCATGCTTACCTGATGTATGGCTTTCCCTCCCAAACTACGCAGGAGACGGTGGACGCCCTGGAAACGGTCCGCCAGCTCTTCCAGCATGGGCTTGTGCAGTCCGCCTACTGGCACCGCTTTGCCCTGACCCTCCATAGCCCCATGGCTCAAAAGCCGTCTGACTTTGGCATCCAAATCATCCCGCCACCCGAGAAGGCGTTTGCGCGCAACGAGCTGGCGTTTGTGGATTCCGTGAAGACAGATCACGACCTGCTGGGAAAAGGTCTGCGCAAGGCCCTGTACAACTATCTGCACGGCGTCGGACTGGAAGAAGATGTCCGTTGTTGGTTCGACGCGCGCGTGCCCAAAACGAAACGGCCAAAAGGCTTCGTGGCCAGAGCCCTGCGCAACCGCGCGACCGGCTGAGTGTTCCAGGCGCTCTGATCAGTCCGGCGGCAGGGCGGAAAGTCCTAACTCCGTGAGGAAGGCATTGTGCTTGGTCGTCGCCTCTCGGATGTCGCGCTCGATCTTGACCAGATCGGCATGCGTCGCGGCCAAGTCAATCTCCGCCTCCTGCACGGCGGTGCTGATGTAGCGGGAGATGTTGAGATTAAAGCCCTCCTCGGCAATGCACTCCATCGAGACGCGCTTGGAGTACCGCTCTTCTTCGCGCCGGTGCTGGTACGTCTCGACGATCTTGTCAATGTGCTCCTCAAGGAGCACGTTCTGGCGCTTGCCCTTCTCGAAGTGCTCGGCGGCGTTGATGAAGAGGACGTCATCGGGCTTCTTGCACTTCTTGAGGACGAGGATGCAGACCGGGATGCCCGTGGAATAGAAGAGGTTCGCGGGCAGGCCGATGACGGTGTCAATGTGGCCGTCCTTGAGCATTTTGGTGCGGATGCGTTCCTCGGCCCCGCCGCGGAAGAGGACGCCATGCGGCAGGATGATGGCCATGACGCCCTGGTCCTTGAGGTAGTGGAAGCCGTGCAGGAGAAAGGCGAAGTCGGCGGCGGACTTTGGAGCGACGCCGTGGTTCTTGAAGCGCACGTCGTCGCCCATGTCGTCCTTGGGCTCCCAGCGGTAGCTGAACGGCGGATTGGCGACGACGGCATCGAATTTGGGCATCTTCGCGGGGTTGGTCTCGCGCAGGAAATCCCAGTCGTTGGTCAGGGTGTCGCCGTGGTAGATTTCGAACTCCGTGTCCTTCACCCCGTGCAACAGCATGTTCATGCGCGCGAGGTTGTAGGTGGTGATGTTCTTCTCCTGGCCAAAGATCTTGCCGATGCCGCGCGGGCCCATCTGCTTGCGCACGTTGAGGAGCAGGGAGCCGGAACCGCACGCGAAGTCGAGGACACTGCCCAGGTGCGGCACTTTGCCGGTCTTGGGCTCCTGGCTGTCGAGCGTGACGATGCGCGAAAGGATGGTGGAGATCTGTTGCGGGGTGTAGAACTCGCCCGCCTTCTTGCCCGAGCCGGCGGCAAACTGGCCAATCAGGTATTCGTAGGCGTCGCCGAGGGCGTCAATGTCGGTGGAGAAGTCGGCGAGACCCTTGGCGATCTCCTTGATGATGTCGCAGAGTTTGTTGTTCTTGTCGGCGTGGGTCCTACCGAGCTTGTCGGAGCCGAGGTTGATCTCGGAAAAGAGGCCCTGGAAGGTGCTCTCGAAAGACTCGTTTTCAATGTATTTGAATCCGTCGCGCAGGGTGTCGAGCAGGTCGCCGCTCTGGGTGCGCGCCAAGTTGGCGATGTTGGCCCAGAGATGATCCGGCTTGATCACGTAGTGGACTTTTCGCCGCATCTGCTTCTCGAAGTCCACCACATCGCCGGGGTTGTTGGCATACCAGATCGCCAGCGGCACGCGGGGATCGCCGGCAGGGATGGCGGGGTAGTCCTTGCCCAGCTCCTTCTTGGCCGAGGCCTCGTAGTTGTCGGAGAGGTAGCGCAGGAAGAGGAAGGCGAGCATGTAGTCGCGGAAATCGTCCGCGTTCATCGCCCCGCGCAGTTGGTCGGCAATGTTCCAGAGGGTTTTGCCCAGTTGTTTTTGTGTTTGGTCGGTCATGATGCATTCACCTTTGATCGTTCTTTCAACAGCCGGTCCAACATGCCGCCCGGCGTGACATGGGGCGTAAAAAGCGAATCGGCGTGTTGAATGACAAACCGATTGCGCGCCTCCGCCGCCGCCAGGTTGCCGGAGACATCGCGCATTTCCAGAATCAGCATGCGGTTTTCCTCGAGCGCGTTTCGCACGCCCGGCGCAAAGGAGGAATCCTCGATTCCCCACGCCGGGCAGGCAATCACCCTCCGCCCATTTTTCAACAGCCAGGCCAGGATTTCCTTTTCCTTGGGCGAATGCCAGCCGCCAATATAGATATCGGCCTCGGGCAGCCTGCCGATTTTCGGCGCATGTCGGCTGCACAGCACCCCCAGCTTTTCCATGTTCCAGAGCGCCGGATTCCCAATGCCCCGCAAGCCATCGCCCAATTCCTGCACACACCGCCATGGATTCATCCGGATATATTCGGCGATTCTCCGCTCCGCCTCAGCCGAACGCACGATGCTTTCATAATAATTTCGATGCCACATCCGGGGGGCGGGCCGGGCGGCGAGGCATGGGGCGAGGCATGAGGCGAGGCAGGCCTCGCCCCTACGTACGGGCGACACCTGTGTCGCCCTCTGCGTCGCCCTCTTCCATTCCCGCGACACCGCCGCCTTGAACCCGCCAATCACATCCCCCAAACGCAACGGCCCCGACTGCATGTGGATCAAGGCATGAAAATGATCCGGCATGATCACCCACGCGCCCCACCGCATCTGCGAACATTTTTCCGCCGTGATCCGCATTCTTTCC
>CAZFSE010000133.1:0-12320 GCA_964521805.1 uncultured Verrucomicrobiota bacterium | reverse complement strand
GATCATGGGCCGGGGGGGGATGTCCACGTACTGGATATTTTTTGTGCGCTTGGGAATCCATAGCCGTGCTTTGCGCTCAAAGCGCTGGGCAATGACTTCATACCCATCCTTGTTTTCGCGCAGAACGGGAAGCTCCTCGCCTTCCTCCAGAACAAGATGACCGCGTGTGGTGGAGGTTTGATACGCAAAAAACATCAGCGCCTCACGGGTCACCCAAGCTCGGCGGACGCCCATCTGCGCGACGCGGAAGGCGCACAGACTCGGAAGTTCGTCGCTGTTGTCCTCTGGTTCCAACACGGCAACAAAATACCGCTCATTTTCCTGAAACAGCGGCAGGTGCTGGCCGGTTACATAGGTGAGCGGGGGACTGTCAATTTGAATGGTGACACCCGGCTTCATGACGCGCACGAAACCAGAAGGCGGGGGGTTGGATTGGGCGCTGGCGCAGGGCGCTCCGAAGGAAAACAACCCCAGGAAGATCCCTGCCATCATTGCCCAACAGAACAGCTTCTTTGTTTGCCATTCACCCATGGGTACGGACTCTACACGGCCCACGGATAAAAATCATGCACGAAATTATAAAAACTTACGGGTGTCTCGGCCGGGGCCTCGGCCGGAATTATTCCGGAATGCGTACTTGCGTCAACGGGCGTTCTTCGTATAGTTGCCGCCATGAAGAAAACACTTTTTGAGAAGATTTGGGACCGGCACGTGGTCAAGACCCTGCCGGATGGTTCTGTGTTGTTGTACATTGACCGGCAGTTGGTGCATGAGGTTACCAGTGCGCAGGCGTTTGAGGGCTTGCGGATCTCGGGCCGCAAGGTGCGGCATCCCGAGCTGACCTTTGCCACCATGGATCATAACGTGCCGACGACGGATCGCGCGGAGATTCGAGACCCGGTCGCCCGGGAGCAAATCGAGACGCTGGAGCGTAACTGCCGCGAGTTCGGCGTCACCCTCTACGGCCTGAACAGCCATCTGCAGGGGGTGGTGCATATCATTGGTCCGGAGCTGGGGCTGACCCTGCCGGGCACGACGATCGTGTGCGGCGACTCGCATACCGCCACCCATGGGGCTTTTGGCGCACTGGCCTTTGGCATTGGCACCTCCGAGGTGGAGCATGTGCTGGCCACGCAAACCCTGCGGCAGAGCAAGCCCAAGACGTTCCGGGTGGATTATACCGGGCGCCTGCAAAAAGGGGTGACCTCCAAGGACATGATCCTGAAGTTGATCGGCCTGATTGGCACGGCGGGTGGTACGGGCTATGTGCTGGAATACGCCGGAGAGGCGGTCCGCCGGCTTTCCATGGAGGCCCGGATGACCATTTGCAACATGAGCATCGAGGGCGGCGCGCGCGCGGGTTTGATGGCTCCGGATGAGATCACCTTTGAGTATGTGGCCTCGGGGGATCGTCCCTTCGCGCCCAAGGGCAAGGCGTTGGAAGATGCCATGGCCTATTGGAAGACATTGCCCAGCGATCCAGAGGCGGTTTTTGACCGGACCCTGGCCATCGTGGCGGATGAGATTGCGCCTCAGGTGACATGGGGAACAAGCCCCGGCATGGTGACGGACGTCTCCAGCGCGGTCCCTGATCCCGACAAGGTTCCGGGCTACAGCCGCAAGGATGTGGAACAGGCCTTGGAGTACATGGGCCTGGTTCCCGGAACGCCGATGACGGCCATCAAGGTGGATACGGTCTTCATCGGCAGTTGCACCAATGGCCGCATCGAGGATCTTCGCCGGGCCGCGGACGTTCTGCGCGGGCGCAAGGCGGCCAAGGGGGTCCGTGTGCTGGTGGTGCCTGGTTCCGAGCAAGTCCGCCGCCAGGCGGAGGCAGAGGGCCTGGATAAGATTTTCCTGTCCGCGGGCGCCGAGTGGCGGTTTGCCGGATGCAGTATGTGCCTGGCGATGAATCCTGACCAGCTCAAGCCCGGCGAGCGATGCGCGGCGACCTCCAACCGCAACTTCGAGGGACGGCAGGGCAAGGGCGGGCGGACGCATCTGGTCAGCCCTGAAATGGCCGCCGCCGCCGCGATTGAAGGACATTTTGTGGATATACGAACCTGGGTTTGAACGAGAGCATTTTTAAGGAGTTTTTGCCATGGAAGCTTTTACTGTACATCGTGGGGTGGTGGCGGTTCTGGACCGCGCCAATGTGGATACGGATGCCATCATTCCCAAGCAATTTCTGAAGTCCATCAAGCGCACCGGCTTTGGCGAGGCGCTTTTTTTTGACTGGCGCTATCAGAAGGACGGCACCCCCGATCCCGCCTTTGAACTCAACACCCCGAAGCTGAAGGGCGCCAGCATCCTCATCAGCCGCAATAATTTTGGGTGCGGTTCAAGCCGGGAGCATGCGGTTTGGGCCGTCATGCAGTATGGATTTCGCGCCATCATCGCCCCCTGGCAACAGCGGGGAGAGGCCCGGGTGCCCGCCTTCGCGGACATCTTTCGCAACAACAGTCTGGGCAATGGCCTGCTGACGATTGAGCTCTCGGAGCCGGAGGTGGAGGAGATCATTCAGGCCGTGAAGGCGGGCGGGCGTATGGAGGCGGAAATTGATTTGGCCGCGCAGACCGTTGCCTTGATGGGGGGCAAGACGTACCGTTTTGAGATGGACCCGGGGGTCAAGGACCGTCTCCTGAAGGGGTTGGATTCCATTGGGCTGACCCTTCAGCATGAGGGCGACATCACCGCCTTCGAAAAAACGCACAACGTCCAGATGGCCTGAACAGAGTTTCCGCCGCCCCCTCTTGAGGAGAAGCCATGTTGCGCAGGACGTTTCTCCATTTGCCGGGCATTGGCGAGCATGGTGAACGCAAGCTCTGGGCGTCGGGCGCGAGCGACTGGCCTTCTTTTCTGGAAGCTCATGGCAATGGCCGGCTCCGCACGCGCCGCCATGCGGAGCTGGCGCCGCAAGTCGAGGAGTCCATCCGGCGCTATGACGCTGGAGACTGGACCTATTTTGACCAGCGTCTGCCCTCCAACCAGAAGTGGCGGGCGTTTGGCGATTTTCCCGGCCGTGCGCTGTATGTGGACATTGAAACCACCGGGATGATGGGGGGAGATTCGATCACGGTCATCGGCCTGTATGATGGAAGGGACTGCCGGTGCTTTGTTCAGGGGCGCGATCTGGAACAGGCGCTGGACATGATGGAGGCCTATCCGCTGGTGGTGACGTTTAACGGGGCGTCGTTTGATATGCCCCTGATCCGCGAGCGTTTCCGGCACAACCGGCTCAACCACGTGCATATTGATCTGCGTTTTCCTCTGAAGGCGCTGGGATACTCGGGCGGGCTCAAGCGCATTGAACAGGCCATGGGGATTTCACGAAGCGGACGCACCAGCGGACTGGATGGGTGGGATGCGGTGCGCCTGTGGGGGGAGTACCAGCGGGGGCGCGCGCAATCGCTGGACATTCTTCTGGAGTACAACCAGGAGGATATCCGGAACCTGGAACCCCTGATGCGCTTTGTGTACGAGCAAATGAGCGCGCGTCTGGCCTCCTGAACGGCGCATGGAACGTTATTGCATTTCCCGCCATTTTTAGGATGATACGCGCTTCATGGAACACACGTTGGAGTTGACGATTCTCTCCCAACCTACGGAAACGACATGCGGGCCCACCTGCCTGCATGCGATCTATCAGTATTACAATGACCCCATCCCTCTTCAGCAGGTCGTGGAGGAGATCCCGATGATGGACGATGGGGGAACCCTGGGCGTACAGCTGGCCGTGCATGCCTTGGAGCGTGGTTACAACGCCACGCTCTATTCCTATAATCTCCATCTGTTTGATCCCACCTGGTTCCCTGTGGCGAAGTCCAGTTTTCAGCAGAAGCTCAAGGAGCAGGCTGTCCTCAAGCGCGATTCCCGCCTGCAATTTGGCACGCAGGCGTATATTCGGTTTCTGGAGTTGGGAGGCGTGCTTCGCCTGGAGGATTTGAACAAGCGCCTGATTCGGAAATATCTGGACCGCGGTGTGCCCATTTTAGCCGGACTGAATGCCTCCTATCTCTACCGGGAACGGCGTGAGCGGCCTGGGCGGGAGCATGTCGAAGATGATGTGGGGGGAGAATCGTCCGGTCATTTTGTTCTTCTGCACGGGTACGACCGCGAGACGCGGGAGGTGAAGGTGGCCGACCCTCTCTCGTCCAACCCCATGGCGGAAAATCGAAAGTACCGCATGAGCATGGACCGTGTGATCTGCGCTATTTTGCTGGGCATTGTAACCTATGACGCCAATTTGTTGATACTAACGCCCCCGGAGGGGGGAAGGGTGGTAGAACACAACCTATGAATATCCTGGTGGTGGTGAATGATCCAAGTGACTGGCCCCTGCATATTCCCGGTGTCAATGTGGTGTCCGCAAGAACCTATCTGACCGATCCCTGTTATCTGGATATGAACAGCACCCGGGTGTTTAATCTCTGCCGGTCCTACCGCTACCAAAGCGTCGGATACTATGTCTCCCTGCTGGCGGCGGCGCGCGGGCACAAGCCCATCCCCAGCGTCACCACCATTCAGGATGTCAAATCGCTGACCATCATCCGTGCGGTGTCGGATGACCTGGACGAGACCATCCAGGAGAGCCTGGCGTCCATTCAGGCCGATGCCTTTACGCTGAGCATCTATTTTGGGCATAACATGGCCCGCCGGTATGAGCGGCTCAGCCTTGAGCTCTTCAATCTGTTCCAGGCGCCGTTCCTGCGCGCCCAATTTGTCCGTGAGTCCGACAAGTGGGAGTTGCAGAGCATTCGGCCCATTGCCGCCAGCGACATCCCCGCCGCGCATATTCCTTTCGCGGTCGAGGTCGCCACCGGCTTCTTTTCCGGGCGGCGTTCAAGGGTGGCCCGCAAGGTTCCGCCCCGCTATACCATGGCCATCCTTTGGAATCGCAACGAGCCCATGAAGCCCTCCAACGAGGAGGCCATCGAACGCTTTGAGAAGGCCGCTGACAAGCTGGGCATTGAAGTCGAAATGATTGACCGCGACGATTTTGCACGCCTCGCGGAGTTCGATGCGCTGTTTATTCGCGAGACCACCAGCGTCATGCATCATACCTACCGGTTTGCGCGCCGTGCCGAGGCCGAGGGGCTCGTGGTCCTGGATGACCCCAAATCCATCCTGCGATGCACCAACAAGGTGTACCTGGCTGAATTGCTGGAACGCCAGGACATCCGCACGCCCAAGACCATCGTGGTGCATAAGGACAACGTGGCCCGCATCATTCCCGAGCTGGGGCTTCCCTGCGTCCTCAAGCAACCCGACAGCTCCTTTTCCCAGGGCGTGGTCAAGGTGGAGGATGAACTTGGCCTTCAGCGGGAGACCTCCCGTTTCCTTGAAAAATCGGACCTGCTGATTGCGCAGGAGTTCATCTCTACCCCCTTTGACTGGCGCATCGGAATCCTGGACCGCCGACCGCTGTATGCGTGCAAGTACTTCATGGCCCGCCGCCATTGGCAGATCGTGCACCGTGATGGCGAGGGGCAGTCGGATTATGGAAAGGTGGAGACCCTGCCCGTGGAGCTGGCGCCCCGCCAGGTCGTTCGCACCGCCCTCAAGGCCGCGAATTTGATCGGGGATGGCTTCTATGGCGTGGACCTCAAGCAGGTGGGGCGGCAATGCTACGTCATTGAAGTCAATGACAACCCCAGCATTGATGCCGGCTATGAGGATGAGGTTCTCAAGGACGATTTGTACACCCGGGTTATGGAGGTGTTTCTCCGCCGGATCGAGCAATCCAAATCCGCGTGGGCTCGCTCATGAGCCCGGTTTCTTCTATCGGCCTCTTCCAAGCCTTTGGCGTGGAATGCGAATACATGGTGGTGGATCGCGAGAGCCTCGCCATCCGCCCGGTCGTGCCGGAGCTGTTCACCGCGGTGGCGGGCTCTCCCGTGTCGGACATCTCCCGGGGTGATGTGGCGTGGTCCAATGAACTTGTGGCGCATGTCCTGGAGATCAAGACCAACGGCCCCTGCCGGCGGTTGGAGGAAGTGCCGGGGCGCTTCCATCGCACGATCCTGGATATCAACCGAGGCCTGGAGTCCTTTGGATGCTGTCTGCTTCCCTCCGCCATGCACCCTTGGATGAATCCGGCCACCGAGATGAAGCTGTGGCCCAACGAGGGCAATGCCATTTATGAGGCGTTTAACCGTGTCTTTGACTGCCGCGGCCACGGGTGGGCCAACCTGCAGTCCTGCCACTTGAATCTGCCCTTTGCCAACGATGAGGAATTCGGGCGCCTCCATGCCGCCGTGCGACTGCTCTTGCCGATACTGCCGGCGCTCGCCGCCAGCTCGCCGATTCTCGAAGGCCAGCCCACCGGATGGATGGATACCCGCCTGCGGGAATACCGGAATAATTGCCGGGCCATTCCCTCGGTCACCGGCGAGGTGATTCCGGAGCCGGTGTTCAACCGCCGGGACTACCGGCGGAAAGTCCTGCAACCCATGTACCGCGATGTGGCCCCCCACGATCCTGAGGGCCTCCTCCAGGAGGAATATCTCAACGCGCGCGGCGCCATTGCGCGCTTCCAGCGCAAGACCATCGAAATCCGCGTGCTGGACATGCAGGAATGCCCGCGCGCCGATCTGGCCATCCTTCAGCTGATCATCCGGGTTCTGCGCGAGCTGGTGATTGAGCGCTGGACCGATGGGACCCGCCAGCGGCTCTTTCCCACCGAACGCCTGGCCACCCTGCTGGACAAGGTCATGCGCTCCGCTTCGTCCGCTGTCATTGACGACCCGGACTACCTGGAGGCGTTGGGTTGCGGCGAGTCCTGCCTCACCGCCGGCGAACTTTGGACGCATCTCTTCAAGGGGGAGGCCTGTGGCGGCGAGGAGCATGCCGACTGGGCGGAAACCATCCGGGTCATTTTGCGCGAGGGATGCCTGGCCCGCCGCATTCTGCGGGCGCTCAAGGACGATGCCTCCCATGCGCATCAGAAGGACATCTACGCCGCGCTGGCCAACAGTCTCGCGGAGAACCGCCTTTGGATTCCCTAAAAGCGGCGGGTCAGGCCAGCAGATTGACATTCTTGCCGGTGGTGAACGTGGAGGGGTAGGGGGACCCGCCGGGAACCAAGGAGCGGCGCGATTGAAACAGCCGGTTCATGTGCCGGGAAAAATCAATGTCAGACTTCCAACGGTTGGAAACAGCTTCCAAACTTCGGAACAGGGCCGTGGCATCGATGCGCATCGGGAAGACCATTTGGGGTTCTGTAATCATGAGCATGTCCTCCTAAGCAAGAAGATTGACTTTGCGGCCCATCCGGGATGAACTGGGGGTGACTGGCGCGGCTTTTACCAGATTCACCTTTCGTTGCAACACGCTCCGGGAGGCATCGGTCATGTCGAGTTCACGACGCCAGCGCGCCGCATTTTTGTGGATCTCGTCAAACAGGGAGGTCGCATTCACGCTCATTGGAAACATGACACGAAGGTTACTGCTCATCATTCCCCCACACGGAACACATCCCCCTGCGGGCGGGGACTATGCGCGGCCTGGCGCCACGAACTCCTTAGATACAACTTGCTACAACTCTGCTTCCGTGCGGGTGTACAGCCTTGACTCCGTTAAAGGCTCCATCGCTGTGCAAGTATGTTTACCCGCCACCCGCGGATGTGTTAAATAGATGTTTGAAATCCGCATGCGTTCTTCGCTCGTGGTGGGGCGGAGGAGCTTGCGGCAAGCGGAAAAGATGGAGCGGATGATGAAGTCAACGGCATGCGGGGCGGCTCTTCTTTCAGGAATGATCTTCCTGGCGGGTTGTTCGAGGTCTTCAACGGCCTCCTTGCGCAAGGAGTATCGCATGCAGGTCACCGTCGGCCCGCAGACGTACTGGGGGATGGGCGCGGAAAAATTCGCGCAGTTGGTTCGCGAGAAGACCGGCGGGCGCATCCAGATCAAGCCCTATTATGGAGGCCAACTGCTCAAGGGCGCCCAGCTTCATTCCGCGCAGATGGTGGCGTCCGGCGCGATTGATCTCGCCTTTGAGTCCACCATCAACACGGCGCCGGTCATCCCCGAGATGGATGTGTTTTCCCTGCCGTTTTTTGTCCGCACCTTTGAGCGGCTCGACCGGTTGGAGCAAGGCGAAACCGGGCGTCTTATTTTTAAGGCTATGCAAAGGAAAGGCCTGCACCCGCTGGCCTGGGGCGAGAATGGGTTTCGCCAGCTCACCAACAGCCGCCGGGCCATTCGTGCTCCCGAAGATCTTGACCGCTTGAAAATACGGGTGGTGGGCAGTGCCATCTTCCTCGACATCTTTCGTTCCCTGGGGGCGGATCCGGTCAACATGAATTGGGGTGATGCCGTCACCGCCCTTCAGCAGAAGACCGTGGATGGACAGGAGAACCCGCTGGGCATCATCACCGGCATCCAGATGGAGCAATTTCAATCGCATGTGACGCTGTGGAATTATCTGGTGGACCCCTTGATCCTGTATTGGAGCCGCGCGCAGTGGGACGCCTTTCCGAAAGACATTCAGGAGGCGATTCAGCAGGCGGCGCTTGAGGCCGCGCGGTTTGAGAAGGCCTTGTGCCGCGCGGGTCTCGATGACGGCGTCTCGCTGGATCTTCTGGAAAAGGAGTTCCAATTCCAAATCGCCATCCCAGACCCGGTCAAATGGCTGGAGGATCGCGGCATGGCCATCGCGCGCCTCTCGGAAGAGGAAAGCCGGCAGTTTTATGAGGCCACCCGCGACGTCCGGACGACCTGGATGGGGCGGCTGGGATTGGCCGTGCTGGAGGCCGCGCGCAAGGACTTGGGGGCGGAATGAAGCCCCCTGTCCATGCCCTGCGATGGGAGCAAATCCTGGCGGCGCTCTGCCTGGCCGGAATGGCCCTGGTGGCCTTCACCAATGTGCTGGGCCGCCACCTGTTCCATTTTTCACTTTCCTTCACCGAGGAACTCACGGTGCATCTTTTTGTCTGGATGACGGTGCTGGGCTCCGGTCTGGCCTTTGAGCGCGGCGCGCATCTGGGCATGACGATGCTCTGCAAACGTTTCCCTCCGAGGGCTCAAAAAGGGCTGATCTTTTTCCATGCGGTCCTGGCCGCTCTGTTGTTTATCGCGGTGGACCTTTTGCTGGTGCACACCATCTACCAGGAGATCACGATTTTCCAGGCGCGCTCCCCGGCCTTTGGCCTCCCCATTTGGATCTATCAGGCGGGCGTTCCCCTTCTCTCCGTGGCGGTTTTTCAAGGGGTCTGGCGCGGGGGCCGGGCGCAATGGGCGGCCTTGCAGAAAGGATCTGCCTGACATGGAAGCCCTGACGCTCTTTTTGCTCTTCGTGGCCCTTCTGCTCCTGGGCACACCGGTGGGGGTCGCCCTGGGCGTCAGCGGCCTCTGCGTTCTTTTGTTTTTTGATCTGGGCATTCAGATGGCCGGCGTTAATTTTATTTCCGGAATAGCCTCGTTCCCTCTGCTGGCCATTCCCTTTTTTGTCCTGGCCGGCGTCATCTTTGAAAAGGCCGGCCTGGCCTCCGTCCTGGCGCGCCTGTTCGAGTTGCTGGCGGGGCGGCGCACCGGGGGCCTGGCGATTGTCGCGGTGCTGACCTGCATGTTCTGGGGCGCGGTTTCCGGCTCAGGACCGGCCACCACCGCCGCCGTTGGGATGGTGCTGATCACGCCCATGCTCAAGCAGGGCTATGGGCGCGACTTCGCCGCCGCCACGGTGGCCAATGCCTCGGACCTTTCGATCATCATACCCCCCAGCATTGCCTTCATCATCTACGGAAGCCTCACCCAGGCCCCGGTGGGTTCGCTGTTTCTGGCCGGGGTCATTCCGGGCGTGCTGACCGGTTGCGCCCTGATGGTCGTGGCCTGGTGGATCTCGCGCCGCCGGGGATATCGCGGACTCGCGGAGCGGGGGACCCGCCGCGAGATTCTGGGAGCCCTGCGCAAATCGGTTTGGGCCCTGCTGGCACCCGTCATCATCTTGGGGGGCATTTATAGCGGGCTATTCACGCCCACCGAGGCGGCCGTGGTTGCGGTCTTCTACAGCCTGCTGGTGGCCGCCGTGGTCTATCGGACCATCGGCTGGCGGGACTTGATGGATATCCTGGTCGAAGCGGCGGTGATCTCGTCCGTGATCATGTTCATCGTCGTGTTTGCCGGCCTCTTTTCCTGGGCCGCCTCGACGACCGGGCTGGTGGACCGTGCCGCGGCGTTCATCCTGGGCCTCAGTCCCAATCCCGTGGTCATGATCCTGCTGGTCAACCTGCTCCTGCTCGTGCTGGGCATGTTCCTGGATGCCATTTCCATTACCTACCTGCTGATTCCCATCCTGCTTCCGGTCCTCAAGCACCTGGGGGTGGATCCCGTTTGGTATGGGGTAATCTTTGTCTGCGCCCTGGCCATTGGACAGGCCACCCCCCCGGTCGGCATCAACCTCTTTACCGCCGCCAATCTGGTGGGGAGCCGGGTGGAGGGCGTTGCCCGCGAGAGCCTCCCCTTTGTCCTGGCCGCCATCGCGGTACTGCTGTTGATCTCGCTCTTTCCAGTCCTCTCGCTCTCCTTGCCCGCCTGGTTTTCCCGCTAGCTCACAGGGAATGAACCATCTAGAACTTGGCCATCAGGTCCACCTGAAGGCGGTGGTAGGGGATGGAGTCATCCATCTTTTTATCGTCGATGTAGTAGCTGGCGGCCGCCTGTAGGTTTTTGACCAGCTGATATTTGGCCGTGAGCTGATGCCCCTGGCCGTCGGTGCCGCCGCCCCAGGAATTGGAGTCGGCCAGAGCCCCCAGCCAGGCATCCTTCTCCAGGCGCCGGAAATTATAGCCCAGCTCAAAAGAACCGGGTTCCTTGATCTTGCCCAGCGTGATGCCGGTCATAAACCCCGTCTTGTCCTCGTCCGCCTCGGGATTGACCACATAAGATCCGAAGATCCGGACCGGCAAGCCCACGTCAAATCCGGCTTCAACGAAGGGCTCCAGCGGACGGTAGTCATGGGCATACACGGAATTGGTTCCGGAACTTGTCACGATTTTGTCCAGGGTGTTGCCAAAGCCGGAGGCGGTGCTTTGCCAGTTGAAGTCCACAGCGTTCTCGCCTTTGACCTTGTCGAAATAGTAGTAACTGCATCCGCCCATGACATAGGCCTTTTCAGAGGCCTTGAATTTCAAGGCAAGCTGGGCGGCATATAAGCGGCTGTCGTCGGCGGTGGCGCGCTCGACGAGCCACATATAGCCGGCGCTGGCGGTGGCCTTGAGCTGGCTACCCACTTCATACCGGGCCGCCAGCCCCTCAGGCGTTACGTCGCTGTCCCAGAGATAGTCGCCCACCGTAAAGAACGGCGTGTTCATTTTTCCGGCAGTCATTTCCAGCCCCGACAGCGCTTCCGGATGCCAGGAGAAATACGCGAGATTCAGGAAAATGCTCTTTTTGCTGAAGACATCCGTCAGGGTGGCATTGCCTCCGACGGGATCGCTCTTGTTGCCTTTTTCCGAATCCGTGGAGAGCTGGATGCCCATATCCATATCCGGGTTGAGTTGCGAAAACGCGCCGATCCGGGCCCTGATCATGTCCCTTTGGCGTTCATCCTTGCCTTCTTCGTCAATATACTCAAAGCGATACCGGAAATCTCCCTTGATCTTGATGTCTTCATACCACTCCGCCTGGGACCCTTGTCCCGCCAGGCAGGCCCCGGCAAGCAATCCAACAATGATGCGCTTCATTCCGTATTCTCCAATGTTGGCCGCACGCGAAATGCCTGCGGACGGCGGGTAAGCTGTCATTCTTCATCCGGTTTGTGAAGAAAAAATTAAACCGGCGGGCAATAAAGATGTGAGAAGTTCGCAGTCCGTGTTTGCATTTGCCGTCAATGGGTGCAGAATCCCCTGGCATAGGCCAGCACGTGTGGCCGGTTAACCCACAACATACGGGGGAAGAAAATGGGCGACAGATCACCAAAGGCGCTGAACAAAACATCGAAGCAACATGACCTGAAAACGAAGGGCCTTGCCGAGAAGAAGCAGGCGGCCGTGAACGCGAAAAAATCGGTCGGCAAGAAGTAGCCCGGCGTTTTAGCTGGGCTTCAGGTTGGAAAGTTTTGCAGGGCCGAAATCTGTTCGGCCCAGATGACTGCTTTTCAATACGCCCAACGCGGCCTGAAAGAATGATCCCCACGGATGCGGAAATGCAAAACCGAGCAGATGTTTGGCAACGAATGGGATAAGCAACGAATGGGGAAGAAGAGGAGCCCAGGTCTTTTCGGGTTTTTACTGGAGGGTTGCGCTCCGTCGCAACCGCGATTTGGGATGGCTTTTTTTTAGCCACACAGGGCACAGAAGACACAAAATTTTCTGTGTGGCTTG
>CAZFSE010000132.1:0-12362 GCA_964521805.1 uncultured Verrucomicrobiota bacterium | reverse complement strand
TTAACACGGAGGAGAGGGGAGGGTATGTTGCTTTATAGCTCTGCGAGCCGGTCAACCTCGGGATCAAATACACCGAGAAAGAGCTGGAACTAAAAGCCCGCAAAGAGATGACCCGCTTGCAGGGCTCTTTTATTGTCCGGATGGGCCGTCCGTCCGGCACAAAGGAAAACCTCGTGGCCCCTCCGCCGGTGGAGAACTCTCAGCTGTCCAGGATGTGCGGGGTGTTTTGTTCCTTCGCCTGCGAGGGCAAATAGGGCAGGGTCCGAATTCACCAACAGCAGGGCGGTCCCTGCCGGTTGCGAGGACGGGACGCTCATATCTCGCCTCCCCCTTGCACGGAGCGAACGAAGAAAGAGACCCGGAGGGCATCGGGGATCAGGCCCTGCCGCCGGAAATTTTCCAAACGCTGGCGCAGGACCTCGGTGACCGGCTGTTCCTTGTGGACGACCAGTGTGCCGTTGGTGGTGCGCACCTCCTCCGCCAGAACCATGCCTTTGTGAAGGCCGGAGATGGGAACCATTCGGCTGGCCTTCTCCAGCGTGGGCACTTCCATCTGCTCCAGCAAATCCAAGAGTTTCCGGCTGTAGACATTGTCTTGGTTGCCCATGTGCGCGATGGCTTTGCTGGTTTGCATGCCGCGGCTGAGCAGGAGGTCGAAATCAGACACCATCTGGAGAAGGAGCGCGCCCGCCAAGGCCGGGTCCGGGACATGCCCGTCGAATACAGCCTGCACGCTTCCTTTGCGCAGTGATTGATGCTGGGTGATGATGCTGGCCACCGTCTCAAGCCGCGGGATGCTGGCCAGAAACTGGCCGCCCACCTGGGACTGTGTTGAAAACATCTCCTGTTCCTGCTCCGAGAGAATCTCCCCCGCAATGGCTTTATCGAGCACATCCGGGGGAATGGTGACGCACCCCAGTTGCGACAGGAGCGCGGCGACTTCATATTGCCAGGGATTCGCCAGCCCCAGGCGCCTGACCAGTTGAGCCATGTAATGCCGCAGGCGATTGGCCCGGCTGAAGGCGGAGGGATTCGTCAGCGCCAGTATGTCCACCAGCACGCGAATACTGCCCTTCAAGGTGTTTTCCAGCAGTTCGCGTTCGGCCGTCACCAGCCGGTATTGCTCCAGCGCGGCGTTCAGGGCGTTGGCCAAGATTTCCGCGGGGCACGGTTTGGTCAAAAACCGAAAGATTCGCCCTTCATTGACGGCGTCCATGGCAGTTTGCAGGTCACCGGCGCCCGTGAGCATCACGCGTACGCTGTCCGGGGCGATTTCATGGGCCTTGGCGAGAAATTTGATTCCATCCATGCCGGGCATTCGCATATCCGACACGATGACCGCAAAGGGGCCTTGTTCGGCCAGCAATTTTAGGGCGGCCTCTCCCTGATTTGCGGTGGTCAGATTGAATTCCTTGTGGAGCTGTCGTTTGAACCCATCCAATACGCTTTGCTCGTCATCAAGACAGAGTATCTTTTGCATTTGATTTTTCTCCTTTGTCACGCACTTCCAGGCAAATTTTTTCCCATTCCGGCCAGCGGCCCTTGAATCCGAGCTGTTCGATGTAGGCCTCGTCCAGTTTATTGGCGGCCAGGAGGGCGGTGGGATGCTTCTGCTGGTTATCAAAGACGTTGGCGATATGCACCGCCGTCAGCGAGCTGAACTTCAATCCGACGCACAGGGACGGCTGGTGGTGGAAGGCACAAGCCTCGATGACCGGATCGCCAAAGCCCCATAGCCCCAGCAGGTAGGCCCCTACATCGGCATGCGTGGCCTCAAAGACCTGATTTTCGGCCTCCAGACAGGGGACGTATTGATTCCGGGCCAGCTCCAGCACTTTGCGGTACTGTTGCGGAAGATTGACGGCCAGAACCAGCTTCCCGATGTCATGGAACAGCCCCGCCATAAAGGCGTCATCCGCCGTTTTTTTCTCCACATTCTGGTTTTTAACAACGGCCTGTGCGCAGTGCCCGACCAGCAGGCTGTGCTGCCATAAGGATTCAAGGGGCAAGTCTTCCAGGCCGGAGTGATCCAACCTCGAAAAGACATGGACAACAAGGATGAGCGCTTTCAATACATCCATGCCCAGCAGGCTGACCGCCTGAGCCGGATTGGTGACGCGGTGTCGCAATCCAAAAAAGGCCGAGTTCACCAGTTGAAGAATCTTGGCGCTCATGCCGATATCCTTCGAGATGAGTTCCCCAACTTTCTGGACGGAGGCATTTGCGGACTTTAACTCCTGGACCACCTGAAGATACAGATCCGGCAGGCTGGGAATCACCTTGATCTGCGAGACCAACTTCTTGAGGGAAGGCTTGTGCAGGATGTTCCGCAGGGCAAACGCCCGTGCAATGGTGTTGATGAGGATTTCCGCCTCGCAGGGCTTGGCCATATACTGGTGGGTGGCGCCCAGCGAGCGGTAAATCAGCTCCTGGTCGGAATGCCCCGAGAGGATGAAGCGGATGGTTTCAGGATAGAGCTTCATCACATGTCCCAGGAAGGTGGCGCCATCCATCTCCGGCATGCGCATGTCGGAGATCACCACGTCGCAGGGCGTCTTTTCCAGCAAGGCCAGGGCCTCGCGCCCGCTTTTGGCAATGGAGATCTCCCATTCATTCCGATAGGGGCGCAGAAGGCGTTGCAGGCCGTCCAGAATACTGCCCTCGTCGTCCACGAACAGGATGCGTTTTTTGGCGGTCGCTTCGGTCATGTGAGGGCTCCTTCCAAGGGCAGGGTGACCATGAAGGTGGTTCCTTTTCCGATCCCTGTTTCAAAGCGTATGGCGCCTTTGTGTTTTTTGACAATGACGTTGTAGGCGATGGCCAGCCCTTGTCCGGTGCCGCGCCCCACGTCCTTGGTGGTGAAGAAGGGCTCGAAAATGCGCGTCCGCGCGGATTCCGGAATGCCGGACCCGTTGTCCGCCACGCGGATTTCCACGCCTTGCTCCACCCGCCGGGTCGTGATGCGGATGAGGCCCTTTTGGCCCTCCTGCCCTTTCAGCGCATCGGCGATGGCATGCGCGGCATTGATCATCAGGTTCAGCAGGACCTGATTGAATTCCCCGGGCAGGCAGATTACGGAAGGCAGGTCCGGTGCCAGATTCATCTTCATTTCCGCGATATATTTCCATTCGTTGCGGGCCATGGTGGCCGTTGTTTCAATCGCCTTGTTCACGTCCACCGGCGTCATCTCTTCCATGCCGGGGTGGGAGAAGTCCTTCATGGCCTTGACGATTTCCGCGACGCGCCGGATGCCGTCTTTGGATTGGGCGATGGCCTTGGGGATCTCCTCTTCCAGGTAGGGCAGGTCCGCCTGGGCCTCGGCCTGTGTGAGGCGGTCCAGTAGCTCCGGGCCTGTCGAGGATTCCGCCTTCGCGGCGCGCAACGCGGCGTATTCTGACAGCAGTTTTTTTAAATCCGTGAAGCCCGTGTCCAGGAATTGCAAGTTGTCGCCGACAAATTGAATGGGGGTGTTGATTTCGTGCGCGATGCCGGCGGCGAGCTGGCCGACCGATTGCATCTTCTGCGACTGGAGCAATTGGCTTTCCATCTGCTTGCGCTCGGTCAGGTCCGTGATGGTGAAGGAAAAACCCACCACCGCGAATTGGGCATCCATGGTTGGACTGCCGCGAAGCAAGGCGGGCACATGTTCGCCCTGCGCCGTGAGCAAGTTGACCTCACTGCTCCAGGAGGCGCCACCCAGCAGGGCTTGGAGAATGACATCCGCTTGCTCCTTGTCGGCGAAGAGGGTCCTGAGCCCGTTCTTCTGCAGATCCTCGATCGTCTGCTGAAAGCGCATGCCCAAGGCCATGTTGATATACAGGACCCGTGCCTGTTCATCCGCCAGCAGGACGCCGTCGGAATAATCTTCCACGGCGGAGTAGATCCGGCTCATTTTGTCCAGGGCCGACTTCTTCTCGGTCAAATCACGCCACAGGCAGTGGATGATGTTTTTTTGGTGCATCACAATGGAAGTCAGCGAAACCTCCACGGGGAAGTCCTCGCCACCAGCTTTGCGGTGCACCCACTCGAAACGGTGGAAGCCTGTCTCCAGCGCGATCTTGATCATTTCGTTGGCCTTCTCAAACGAAGATTGCCCATCCGGCTGGGTGGGGGGGGAAAGAGCGGAGGGGTGGCTCATGAGAAACTCTTCCCGCGTGGCATAACCCAGCATGCGCGCGGTGGCTTCATTGCAGTCTATGAATGTCCCATCGGAGATCAGCAGGATGGCGTCCTGGGAGGCATACAAGACGTCCATGAACCGCTTTTCGCTTTCCTGTAACGCGGCGGTCCGTTCATCCACCAGCTCGTTGATGCGCCGTTCGCGGCGGTCTGCCCAATACAGGCCCAGGCACATGAGGACCGTCAGCAAGAATCCGCCCGCCAGTGTGGCCCAGCCTGTCCAGAGCGGGTTCTCGGCGAAAAAACCTGGCGCCGGGGTGCAGGCAATGCGTACGTGAAGGTCCTGGAATGGGAAGGTGGCCGCATGCCGATAGGCGGGATCCGTGGACAGCCGGTCTCGCCGCCGGTCCTCTGGCGCACGGCTTCGGGCATATCGGACGAAGACCGCCTCATCTCCCCCCTCCTGGCGGATGCTCATGATGCTGTCTATGTGCATGGTGGGCATGTTGGCGATGGCCCGTTCGATCAGGGTGGGCATCTCCATGACCGCCAGCACAAAGCCTTCGAGGCTTTTCCGGCGGTCGGAGGCGGTAAAGGGATAGCCGGTCTTTGCATAGACGGGGGCGGCCATGGCGGTGCAATTGGAATAAAGGCCTGGTTGTATCCAATCGGGATGAATGCGCACGGTCGTGTGATTATGATCACAAGCGAACCAGAGCGCGTCTTGGATGCGTTTGTCGGTGGCCAGATCCAGCCCCGCCAGATTCTTGTGTCCAAGGAACGGCTCCACATAAAAGATGGGAAAAGAAGGCGAGTCGTTGAGCCGTGGGTCCTGATCAGCCGGCCCCGGCAGAGGCCGGAGCTGATACCGCTCCAGCCCGTCGGCGCGCCCTCGAGCTTCATGCAGGGCTTGCAAGGATGGGGCGACCGCCGGTATCCAGGCCAAATAGGCGACTCCGGCATTTTGCTCAAGATAGGTGCGCGAAAAGGTGTTGAATTCATCGCGCGTGACGAAGCCGGATGCATTGAAGAAGGCCTGCACCGAACTTAACGGGAAGGCCATTTCCGGGAAAACGGAGGCCAGCAGGGCCGCGTGGGATTCCGCCCTCTTGAGAAACTCCTCGCGCCGATCGCGTTGCTCCATCCTCCAGGTCCGTTCGGAGGCCAGTACGGACAGCAAAAGGCCCGCCACAAAGACGACGCCGATGAAGCGGCGGGTGCGTGATTTTTTTGTTTTCATCGTGGTGCCCGTGGATCGCCCTCAATGATCAAGCCGGTGCATTGGAGCACATTGTTCCCCGCCGTGATGCCCGGCCTTCGGGCCGTTTTCTTAGGTTTATGGGCTTGCTTCATTGTGTGGATTCTTGCGGATGGGGAGCTGGACAATAAAGGTGGTGCCTTGTCCGGGGGTTGTTTCAAACGCGAGGCTTCCTCCGTGTTTCTTGACGATGGAATTGCGGGCCATGGCCAAGCCCTGGCCGGTGCCCTTGCCCACGGGCTTGGTCGTGAAAAACAAATCGAACATGCGGTCGCGGTGCTCTTCCAGGATGCCGGTACCGTTGTCCTCCACGCGGATTTCAAGCCAGCCATTCTGTGCGTGTGTGGTGATGAGAATCTTGCCCAGCTCTCCTGTGTCGGCGAATTTTTCGCCAATGGCCTGAGCGGCATTGACGATCAGGTTGAGCAGGACCTGGTTGATCTCGCCCGGCAGGCATTCGACGGGAGGCAGGCTGGGGTCCAGCTGGGTCTCCAGCTGAGCCACATATTTCCATTCGTTGCGCGCCACCAGCGCCGTGGTTTCGATGGCTTTGTTGATGTTCGTCAGGACCATTTCGTCCGAGACAGGATGGGAAAACTCCTTCATGGCCTGGACAATGCGGGTGATGCGTTGAATGCCTTCCAGGGACTGGTCCAGCGCCCGGGGGATTTCGATTGAGCAATAGGGGAGGTCGGCATCGTTGATCAAGCCCTCCACCGCCTGGATGGCCTCGGCCCGGAGTATCCCGGTTTTTGCGGCCTCGATAAAGCCGGGCAACACTTTCCATAAGGGATGGAAAGCGGTGCAGGAGTCCTTCAAGAACCGCAAATTGTCCCCGACAAATTGAATGGGGGTGTTGATTTCGTGCGCGATGCCGGCGGCCAGCCGCCCGATGGACTCCAGCTTTTGGGCCTGCTGGAGCTGGGATTCCATCTGCTTGCGCGCCGTGATGTTCCAAACAAAGGCAATGACGCCGCCAATCGTCCCATCCGAGAGGCGCACGGGGTTCCAGTCGAATTCATAATAGAGGCTCTTGTCCGCCTGGTGCTGGATCTCCGTGAACGATTCGCCCCGCAGGGCCCGGTCCATGCTGGCCTTTGCCGTTGCCTGAATGGTGGGCTGGGAAATGAGATCCAGCAGGTTCATGCCCACCTGAATGTCCTGGTTCCAAACCCGCTTCATTTCGCGCCGGTGCATTTCATTGAATGCGGTATAGCGGTAGTTTCGATCCAGGGAGAAGATGATGGTTTCCCCTGCGCTGTTGATCAAGGCGGTGAGCAGATCGTTCTGCGCGGTCAGCCGGCTCTCCGCTTTCTTGCGCTCGGTCATGTCCACATTCACTTCGGCCACCAGCCACTCTCCCGTATCGTCTTGGAAGGGAATGGTGGTGACCTGAATGGGGCGGTTATTTTCACGGGGCAAAAGCTCCTCGGTGGTCGTGACCTCCTGGGTGTGCAGGGCCCGCTTAATCCCGCATCCGGGGCAGGGCTCGTCGAGGCCCATGAAATAGGCGTGGCATTTCTTTCCTGCAGGATCGCCGTAGATCTTCTGCCAGGCAGGATCCACATAGCGGAGGTTGTACCCGGCGTCAATGATGTCCAGGTGGGTCTTGGTGACGCCCAGCAGGAATTCCAATTGCTTCTTGAGCCGCTGGGTCTCCTGATGCAGGGCGGCGCGTGCGGTGATCTCCTGAATCACGCCGTCAATCCACCGAACCTCTCCCTGCTCGTCCCGGAAGGCCTGGGCGGTCAGAAGCCCGATGATGGAGGTCCCATCCTTTTTTGCCAGGCGGATCTCGCGGTTTTCAACCAGGCCGGTGCGGGCCAGCTCCTGCTGAAAAAGAGCATGGTCTCCGCGATCCGTGAAGTAGCCGCTGAGAGGCTGGCGCATAAACTCGTCCACGGAATTGTACCCGAGCATCCAGGCCAGGGCGGGATTGGCCTCCAGAAAGACGCCTTCAGGGGTGCTTCGGTAAATGCCCGCGTTGCTATTGATGACAATCGTGCGGTATTTTTCTTCACTGTTCCGCAGGGCTTCTGATGCGGTTCGGAGCTGGTCCCGGACAGATTTTTCCCTCAAGGCGTGCCGCACCGCCTGGCCCAGTTTCGCCAGGCGGTCCTTGAGCAGATAATCGTCGGCCCCGTTTTTCATGGCCTCCACGGCGACATCTTCGCCAATGGACCCCGACACGATGATAAAGGGGATCTCCTGACGGTGTTCCTGCATCAGCTCCAGCGCCCGCAAGCCGCTGAATTGGGGAAGGCTGTAATCGCACAGGATGATGTCTGGCGCCTCCTCAAGCGCTGTCAGAAAATCGGGCTCGTTGTCCACGCGCCTGCTCTGGGGCAGAAACCCGGCCTGCCGCAGTTGATGCACCATCAACTCGGCATCCTCGGCCCGATCTTCGACCAGCAGGATGTTCAGAGGGGTGGGGGTGGTGTGGGGTGATGGTTCCATATGGCTATCATACCCTTTTCGGACTGGAGGGATGGAGTAAATCATTCACGGCTTTCAGCAACTCACCGGCCGTATAGGGTTTTGGAAGCATTCGCCAGCCGGGGCCCATGGGCAGGCCGCTCTGAACCTTTTCGTTGCTGTGCCCGGTGGTGATCAACACCTTCAGGCTGGGCTGGATGGCGCAAAGCCGGGTGGCCAGTTCCAGGCCATTCAGGGCGGGCAGGATGGTGTCGGTGAAAAGAAGGGAGGGCGGAGGGGTTTGCTGGGCATAGACCTTCAGGGCCTCTTGTCCATCGGAGGCCACGACCGCTTGATACCCCGCGCGGACCAGCAGGCGTTCAGCAAAGTGGCGAACACCCGCGTCGTCTTCGACCAGCAGAATGGGCTGGCCTTTTCCCTGGCGGAGAGAGAGGGCCTCCGGCTTCTGTTCTTGGGCCTCGTTGGAGGGTGCCGCACAGACGGGCAGGCAGACTTTAAACGTGGTTCCCTTGCCCGGCTGGCTTATGACCCGGATGCATCCCCGGTGCTGGGTCACAACGCCATACACGACAGAGAGCCCCAGGCCCGTGCCTTTCCCCTCCGCCTTGGTGGTAAAGAACGGCTCGAAGATATGATCGAGCACCTCCTTGCGCATGCCCCCGCCCTTGTCCGTCACGGACAGACAGGTGTGCGGCCCGGCTTGGGCGCCGGGCCACCCGGAAACGTCCGTCTCCACCAGGCTTTCGACCGAGGTGCCCAGGATCACTTCTCCGCCGCCCGGCATGGCATCGCGCGCATTGATGACCAGATTCATGACCACCTGTTCAATCTGCCCGGGATCGGCGTTGATCAGGCCGGCCTGGGGGTCAAAGGCGTCTGTCAGGCGAATATCTTCCCCGAGCAGGCGCCTCAACATGCCCTCCATGCCGGTAATCAACTCATTCAGATTCAGCGTGCGGGTGGAGAGGGGCTGTTTGCGGCTGAAGGCCATGAGCTGGCGGGTGAGCTCGGCGGCGCGCTCGGCGGCGGCTTTTATTTCCAGAATATCCGGGCGTGCCTCGCCGGGGATGTCGAGATTGGCCAGCGCCAATTCGGCGAAGCCCAGGATGACCACGATCAGGTTGTTGAAATCATGCGCAATGCCGCCGGCCAGGGTTCCGATGCTGTCCATCTTTTGGGCCTGGAACAGCGTCTCCTGAATCAGCTTGCGTTCGGTGATGTCCTGCTTGATGGCCACGTAATGCGTGATGACGCCCGCCTTGTTGAGCACCGGGGTGATGGTCATTTCTTCCTGATACAGCGTGCCGTCCTTCTTTCGATGGATCAATTCGCCCTGCCACACCCGGCCAGCGTGGAGGGTGGCCCATATTTTGTCGTAGATCAACTCGTCCTTTTCTTCGGCCTTCAGGAAGCGGAGAGGGCGGCCGACCGTGTCCGGCAGGTCATAGCCCGTCAATTTCTCAAAGGCCGGATTGACCCAGAGGATGATGCCTTGATCATTGGTGATGACGATGGCGTTGGCCGCCGCCATCAGGGCCGCGCTTTGGAGGCGGAGCTGTTCCACAGCGGCGCTTTTCTCACGCCGCAGGCTGTGTGCGCGCAAGGCATGGGCGACGGCCTGGCCCAGGCGGGCCAGGCGGTCCTTGAGCAGGTAATCGTCCGCGCCCTTTCGCAGGGCCTCGATCGCCTGGTCTTCCCCGATCTGGCCGGAGACGATGAGAAAGGGGATGTCCAACCCGCTCTCCTGGAGAATCTCCAGGGCGCGGAAGGCATTGAACTGGGGCATGGAATAATCGGCCAGAATGACATCCACCTGGGGCGTCAGCTGAGCCCGGAAATCCGCTTCGGTGTCCACGCGGACCGCATTGAGCACATAGCCGGTGTGGCGCAGTTCGTGGGTAAGCAACTCCGCATCCGCGGGCGAATCCTCGACCAGTAAAACCTTCAAGGGTTGCATGGCTTTGGTCCTTTCAGGTTGCTGGGCAGTTCGTTGAGGATCAGCCAGTATAGGCCAAGATTCCTAATGGCTTCGACGAACTGGCCAAAATCCACGGGCTTGACAATGTAGCTGTTGACGCCCACCTCGTAGGTTTCCATCAGATCGCTTTCCTGCCGGGAGGCCGTCAGGACCACCACGGGAATCAACCGGGTGAGCGGATTTGCCTTCAGTTGGCGCAAGACTTCAATGCCGTCAATCTTGGGCAGTTTGATGTCCAGCAGGATGAGGCGAGGGATGTTATTTCGATCACGATCCGCATAGGCTCCGGTGCAAAAAGCATATTCGAGGGCTTCCGCGCCATCCCGCACAACATGCACCCGGTTGGCGATATGGTTTTTCTGGAAGGCATGCAGGGTTAGCTCAATGTCGTGGGAATTGTCCTCCACGAGCAGAATCTCCACATTTGAGTTCATCTGTTGCCTCCTTGTTCATTCTCCTGCCCTTTAACAGTAAAATAAAAAGTGGTGCCGGCGTTCGGAATGCTCTCCACCCAGACCTGGCCGCCATGGCGGGTGATAATCCGCTGGATGATGGCCAGTCCCACGCCGGTGCCTTCATATTCCTCCGCGCGATGCAAACGCTGAAATACGCCAAACAGCTTGCTGGCATACCGCATGTCAAATCCAACTCCGTTGTCGCGAACGCAATAAATGGGGGTTTCGGGCATCAGCAGGGACAGATCCACCGGTGTGTGCGGGCGATCCGGTTCAACCTCCAGATAGGCCAGCAAGGTCATGGCAAAAACCTCGATGGAAGGCTTGGGGATGTTCCGGGTGAATTTAAGGGCGTTGGACAGCAGATTAACGACCACCTGCCGCAAGAGCCGGGCATCCGCTTTGCAGGCGGGGAGTTCGCCGATGTGGAAGGTCATGTCCCGTTGCGACCAATCCGATCGCAAGTCGTCCCAGACGCGCTGGGCCAGGTCATCCAGATGGACGACATCCTTTTCCAGCCCTTGCCTGCTAAGCCGGGAGAAATTCAGCAGGTCATCCACCAGCACACCCATCTGCTTGACGCTGTCACGCACCAATTGCAGATAACGCGCTCCTTCGGGGTTGATGTCCGCACCATGCTCTTCCTGTAAAATGCGGGAAAATCCGTCAATCGCCCGGAGGGGCGCCCGCAAATCGTGGGAGACGGAATACGAGAACGACTCCAATTCCTTATTGGTGGCGGCCAGTTCCGCCGTGCGCTCCTCCACGCGCTGTTCGAGTTCTTCATTGAGCGTGCGGATTTGCTCCAGGACCCTCTTTCGCTCGGTGACATCCTCTGAAATTCCCAGCAGGTACAGAGGGTTCCCTGCCGCATCCCGGATGGGCACTTTCTTGGTGTGCAGAAATCGGGCCTCCTGACCCTGGGCGTGTATCGGTTCTTCGGGGATGTCCAGCAAGACCTTTCCGGCCAGCACCTCGCGGTCTTTGGCGATAAAAAAGTCTGCCTGCTCGCGGGGAAAGAAATCGTAATCATTTTTTCCAATGATGGATTCGCGTGGGTGGCCAAAAATTTCTTCGCCCGCCTTGTTCAGCCGGACAAACCGCAATTCTTTGGCATCCTTGATAAAGATCATATCGGGAATGTTTTCGACGATGGAATCCAGGAAGGTGGTGCTTTCCTTGAGGGCATCCCGGGCCCTCTTCTGATCCTCCAGAATATTCAGCAAGACCAGTCGCTCCTGGTCCCTTTGCTCCTGCAGGCGGCGATTTTCCTCCTCGGCCTTTATGCGCTGGCTGATGTCGCGGATGTTGCACTGGATCACTTTCTGGCCATCCACCCGGTAAATGTTGCTGACAAATTCAACGTTGATCTTTCGTCCGTTGGACGTTTTTAGAGGAAGATCCTCGTAGCGGACATATTCCTTCGCCTGCAGTTCCGCGAAGGCGATCTTGGATTCGGCAATATCCTTGAATAGCCCGATCTCCCAGAGATGCTTGCCCAGCAACTCTTCTTGCGAGTAGCCGAGCAAGTCCAGGAGGAACGGATTGGCGTCCACGATTGCTCCCGTCTCTGCATCAAGAATCAGGATGCCATCCTTGGCGGCCTCAAACAGCCGGCGATACCGTATTTCAGAGGCCTCCAGGTCGTGTTCCGCGGCATGCACGTGGGTCTGATCATCCGTGGCGATACCGCCATCCCCCGCGCTCATCAGGGTGGCCCGAGAGCGCTCTTCGGTGGTGGCATGCCGGGCTCTTTCCGCTTCGAGAAGCGCTTGATAAGCGTTTATCGTATTTTGTTGCCAGGCGACCATCACACCGGCCCCCGCGATGAGAAGCAAGAGGAGCACCACCATGCCAGGAATCCATTCGTACAGCCTGAAATAAAGGATGGCGCTGACCATGACGGTCAAGGCTATAAAGGCGAAAATCAGGACAAAACGGCAGGCCGTCGCCCCCTGATTCTTATGTGCAGGTCCCGTCTTGTTCATGTCGCGCACTCCGTCCATTCGTAGTCCACCGCGCCTGATTGCCTTCGATGGAGGGTGGCGGGCTCCGCCACCGAATTCCATCCCACCGCGTTCGCCTTTCATCCCCGGCGGCAGAGCCTGCCGCCCTC
>CAZFSE010000131.1:0-12408 GCA_964521805.1 uncultured Verrucomicrobiota bacterium | reverse complement strand
TTAAGCTCCTTGTTGCCCTGGCGCAGTGCCGGGGCAATGGATCGTTTCGGCCTCTTGGCTTTTCGACACACGGGACCAGCGTATTCATCGGATAACCGTGGCAGGAGAAAAGGAATCGAAGGGCGAAGAGACATGTAAGCTCCCTCATGGCAACGATCATTCATTGTATCCCTCAATCCTCCTTGCGAACGCGTCAGAACCCGGCGAAGTGATGGGATTCATACAAACGCATCGGATTTGATGCAAGACGGAAAACTGGGAGAGGCGTGGAGTTTTCAAACCTTTACTTTTTTGTAGTTAGCAAACCTTCACTTTTCACAGAGGACGATCGGTGAACCGGATGGGGCGGCAAGAGATCCCTCGACAAAGCTCGGGATGACAGGCGAGAAAACGGGAAGTTGACGCGTTTATCATGAAAATGGGCTGGCGTATGGTACGGCTTTGATCACAACGTACAAAGCGCGACTCAAGGGAAACCGGCTTGATTGGCAGGATGAAGCGCCTAAACAGCAGTCGGGCGACGTTGCTGTTCTGGTCACGATCTTGCAGGAGGCTCCCCTTGAAGTCTGCCTTTCTTCAGGCCGTCGCAGTGTTGACATTCTTGCTCGCCTCGCAAACAAGCCCTCGATGACAGCCATTCCGGATCCTGTTGCCTGGCAGAAGAAACAGCGTCAAGCCCGGGATCTGCCGGACCGCGAGGACTATAGATGCTTCTCGACAGCAACATCGTTATCTACGCGGCCAAGGCCTTGAAACCCGGCGGGCCTTAATAAGCCGCGATCTGAAATCCCAGCGCGGCCACTTTTTCCAGCAAGCCTGGGCTGGCATGCTGTATCCTGGCCTGCACGGACGGAAATTCGCGGCGGGCGGGATAATTCTTGCGCAGACGGCTGAACCGCTCACCCAAAGCCCGTTCAGACCCCGCCCCGCCACGCAGGGCGCGATCATCGGCCTCAATGTCGAAGGCCTGCCGCACAAGTTCCCACAGCACGGCCTCATCGGACTGCCCGCGCGCATCGGCCACCAGGGTCTTTCCGGGCGGGAAAAGGCTTGCATCAGGCTCCCAGGATTCCTCCACCTCGAAGAAATGGCAGGCCTCCCGGTACACCGCCAGGGTTCCATTCAAACGCCCCTCAAAAGAATAGCCGGCTATGTGCGGGGTTCCCAAGGAGGCTTTCTCCAGCATGGCCGGGGAAATGTCCGGCTCATGTTCCCACACGTCGAGAACGGCATGGGAGACCACGCCGTGCGCCAGGGCATACAGCAGGCTGTCGGTCTTCACCACCTCGCCCCGGGAGGCATTGAGGAACAGGCATCCGGGCTTGAGGCCAGCAAAAAAAGAGGAGTTTGCCAGATGTTGGGTCGGAAAGGGGCCTTTCTGGGTCAGCGGGACGTGCAGGGTGAGCACGTCGGCCTCGCGCGCCACATCCTCCAGCGGGAGAAAAAGCGGATCGTGGGTCGCCGCCTGCAGGGGCGGATCGTTGCGGAGGACGGCCATGCCAAGGCCCTCCAATTTCTGGGCCACGCGCGTTCCCACCTGGCCCACGCCAACCACTCCGGCCAGCAAACCCGCCAATTCCAACCCATGCCGGTTGGCAAGGCACAGCAGGGCGGTGGCGGCATATTCCGCCACACTGTTGGCATTGCACCCCGGCGCCGCACACCACGCCAGGGGCAGATGGTTCAAATAGCCGGTATCCATGTGGTCGGTGCCCGCCGTCGCCGTGCCCACAAAACTCAACCGGGTATTCTCAATCAAAGCCGGCGTGATGGGTGTCTTGGAACGGACAATCAGCGCATCGGCGTCCTTCAGATCGGCGGCGGTGATGGAGTCATCCGGCAGAATGACGGTTTCCCCGAGGGTCTCAAAGGCCTCGCGGGCAAACAATACACTGGATGCGCACACAATCTTCACGGCCCGGATTGTGTCCGTCCCCGCGCCGTTGGGCAAGCCGGAAATTGATCCGTGCGTTACGAAGAAGGCCTGCCCGCATTTTCGTCCAGGCCTTCCTGCAACACGGCCAGCAGGGAGATGCAGGCGGCATCGGTGCGGAGCGTGCGCGGGCCCAGGCTCACGCCGGAAAATCCGTGTTCCCGAAGCAGGTCCCGCTCGAAATCCGTCCAGCCACCCTCGGGGCCGACCGCCAGCAGAATCCTCCGCTCCTGCGCCCCTTCCAGCGCGGTGCGCATCCGGCGGGTTTCCGCCGGATCGGCCAGGATGCGCAGGCTGTCGGGGGAAAGGGCATCGAGGTCATCCTCCACCAGCTTGCGAAACTGGCGGTGGATGCTGACCTTGGGCAGATGGGTGTCGCGGACCTGTTCGAGGCCCTCGATCAGGAGGGGGCGGAAGGTTTCCGGCTGGAGGACGTGGGTATCGAAGTAGTTGCGCTCCACCTTCCAGGCATTGGAAAGAATGATCTGGCCCACCCCCATCGAGGCCAGGGGAAGCCACAGCCTCCGCAGGACCTTGGGCCGCGGAAGGGCCAGCAGGAGATCCACGCGGGGCTGGGGAGGGAGCGCCGAATCCCACACGATCGCGAGAGTCACGGAGGCGCCCTCGATGCGCTCCACCACGGCCTGGCCCAGCGGGCCATTGAGCAAGCCCACGCGAAGGCTGTCGCCGGGCCGGGCCTTGAGCGTCTGTTGAATATGCAGGGCTCGGCGGTCCGTGAGCACGGCACGGCCCTCCGGCCCCATATCATGCGCCTCCAAGATAATCAGATTCATGGCCACCGCTTCATGGGCGCAAGGTCTCGTTCCAGCTTCCGCGCCGGTATCCCTGCATATCCAAGGTGATGAATTTGAAGCCGGCCTCCTTGATGCCTTGCACAATGCGGGCGCGGACTTTCTCTTCCGTGGCACGGCTGAGCTCGGCGGGGTCCACCTCGATGCGGGCGGTATCGCCCATGGCCCGGACGCGCACCTGCTGGAAGCCCAGCTCGCGCAGGCTGTCTTCGGCCCGCTCGACCGACCGCAGGGCGGCGGCGGTGATGGGCGTGCCATACGGGATGCGGGAAGCCAGGCAGGCGGCGGCAGGCTTGTCGGCCGTGGATAAATCCAGCAGGCGCGACGCCTCCCGGATGTCCGACTTGGCAAAGCCGGTTTCCTGCAGGGGGCTCTTTACGCCATGCTCCATGCCAGCCCGGGCGCCTGGGCGGTAGTCATGCTGGTCATCGGTATTGCTTCCATCCAGCACAAAGGCCAGGTGCTCCTCTCGGGCGATGCGTTTCAGCAGGCTGAACAGCCTGTGCTTGCAGTGGTAACAGCGGTCCGGTTCGTTGCAGGCGTACTGCATCAATTCCAGTTCCTGGGTCTCAATCACCTTGTGCCGGATGCCGATGAGCTGAGCCAAATCGTTGGCCTCCGACGCCTCTTTTTCCGGCATGGAAGGAGAAACCGCCGTCACAGCCAGAGAGCGCTCGCCCAGCACGGCATAGGCCGTGGCGGAGAGAAAGGTGCTGTCGGTGCCCGCGCTGAACGCCACCAGGACAGAGCCCATCTCTCGCAGGCGCTTTTCCAAAGCGGCCATCTTGGGGGCCAGGGACCCCGGCCAGACGGTGTCAAAAAAGGATCGGATCATCTAAACACGCTTTCCAAAAACATCAAGAAGGACGGGTCAGGCCTTTGGCCATGACCCCGCCACCCAGCACCTCATCCCCGTCGTAAAAGACCGCCGATTGCCCCGGCGTCACCGCGAACTGCTCTTCGCCGAATATAACACGGGCACCGCCGTTTTCCAGTTTTTCGACGACGGAGTCCACGCCGGCATGGCGGTACCGGAGCTGGACACGGCAGGCCAGCCGGTCAGGAGCCTCCGCGATCCAATGCACGTCCTCCAGCAGGCACCCCGCGCTCATGACATTCTCCCGCGGCCCCAGCACCACTTCGTTGCGCTCCGGGCGCACTTCCTTGACATAGAGTCGCGTGGCCGCCGCCACGCCCAGCCCCTCCCGCTGGCCAATGGTGAAGCGGTGGTATCCCTCATGCCGCCCCAGCACCCGGCCCTGCTCGTCCACGATGTTCCCGGCCCGCTTCAACTCCGGGAAATGCCGCTCCACAAACCCCGGGTAGTCACCATCGGGCAGAAAGCAGAGATCCTGGCTTTCGCCGCGGGCCAGGATGGGCAGGGCCTTTTGCGCCGCAAACTCCCGCACCCGCTCCTTGATCCAGGCACTCAGCGGGAACACCGCGTGCTCCAATTGCTCCTGGCTGAGCCGGTGCAGGAAATACGACTGATCCTTCTTGGGGTCCGCGGCCCGGTGGAGCCGCCAGAAGCCATCCCGTTGGGAGATCCGGCCATAATGCCCGGTGGCCACATGCGTGCATCCCAACTTCCGGGCCTGCAGGAACAAATGCCCAAATTTTACGTGCTGATTGCAGAGAATGCAGGGCGAGGGGGTTCGCCCGCTGAAATATTCCGAGAGAAAAGGGTCCAGCACCATTCGCTGGAAATGCTCCGTCGCATCCAGCACATGGTGCCGGATGCCCAGCTGAGCGGCCACCTTTTGCGCACGGCGGATCGCCTCGCCGGAATCGCCCTCCCACATGCGGGCGGTGAATCCCGTCACCTCGTGTCCCTCCTCCACCAGAAGAGCCGCCGCCACGGAACTGTCCACCCCGCCACTCATGCCAACTGCAATATTCATGGCGATATGGTAGCAACAATACGCAAAAAGGGAAGATAGACCGCGAGCCGCGGTCCCTCCCGTTGGAAGGGATCCCCATTCTGCTCTCCGTGTCGCACCCCTTCAGGTTCCGTGCTACCGCCAAATGACCTCCAGCTTTTTGCGGGTGGGGATCCGGTGGTATTTCACCGCCGGGCGTCCCAGCATCATGGCGCCATGCGAGACATGGCCGTTCGGCAGGTTCAACGCCTTCTGAAGCGGGGCCCACATGCCCGCCGCGATCTGAAAGAACCCGGCCCAACACGCGCCGAACCCGGCGGACGACGCGGCGAGTTCCAGCGTGGCCAGCGCAAGGGTGGCGGATTGCGGGGCCATGGGATTGCTCGCGGGCGCATGGGCCAGCACCAGGTGCGGCGCATGCCGCAGAATGGGATCGGCGCCCGCCTCCCAGCCGGCCACCACGGCATCAAACTGCAACCAGGCGGCCATGGGATGTTTTTTCAGCATCATGTCCTTCATCCAATCCGCCACATGGACGCCCAGCTCCTGCACGGCTTGAGCGCTCTGCACCACCATCCAGGAGAGCGGCTGGGTGTTTTTTCCCGAGGGGGCATAGCGCGCCACATCCAGCAACGCCTCGATCTCGGCTCGGGAAAGCGGCTCCGGCTTGTAGGACCGCACCGAGCGCCGGCTCTTCAAAAGTTGAGCGATCTGCTCGGGACGGACCGCCCATTCCTTGCGGATGGGCGCGCAGTCCTCCACCGGGATCGTGGCCAGCGAAAGCGCGCCATGCGGACAAGCGCACACACAATGCCCGCATTGCAGGCACATCTGATCGGCGCCCGGGATCGCGATTGGAAAAGTCTTTCCCGGCTCGACCCGCAGAAGCCCCATCGGGCACGCCTGCGCACAAACACCATCTTTCCTGCACAACGCCTCATTCACTTTTAAAAAGGCCATCATCTTCTCGCTTTCTTTTTTTTAGTGGATACGCCCGCGCGCTACTCCTCCAGCACAATGCGGTACATCCACGGACCGCCGCCCTCGGCGGCGCTGTCCACCAAAACATTAAGAGGAGGATCGGCCATGATGTTGGACGCCACGACCCCGGGGAAATCCAGCAGAAGATCCACGGAGCGCTCCACGCGGTAGAACTTGCCCGACACGCTGGACCAGCGGATTTCCGGCTGGCCGCCGGCGGATGAAGCGCTGGAGCGAAGCGCAAAAACATCGCTGGGATTGACGGGGCTCGTGCCGGCGCGGATTTCATCGCGGTCGCTCATGTGGTCGCCATCAGTATCCGCGAAGGGGTGGGCATACTCATAGGCGCCCATGTCATAACGCGCCGTGCCGCTGTTGAGTCCGTTGAGGGGGCGGGCCACGCCGCGGATATCCACCGGCGGCGCGCCGGTCGTGGTGCCGGCATCTATGCAGGGCGAGTCGGCGTCCAGCTCATAGCCGGCGGCAAAACGAGGATCTGCCGCCACATTGCCGGAGCCGGACGGGAGGGGCGCGGCGCAAGAGAAGAAATACGCTCCACCGCCCGCCATGTTGGAAGCGGTATTGGCGGAGGTGTTGCCCTGCACAATCGAGTTGCGCACCCCGCCTCCCGACCTCATCACCCCGCCGCCGTTCGCGGCGTGATTGCCGCTGATCGTGCAGTTCTGAAGAAACCCGCCGTTGTCCAGATAAGCGCCACCTCCGTCGTTGGTGGCCACATTGCCGGACACCACGCAGTTGCGAACCATGCCGGTTCCCGCGCCAAAGCAATAGACCCCGGCGCCAAACGCGGCGCGGTTTCCGGTGATCCAGCAGGACTCCGTAATCTCCGCCCCAAACCCGTTTCTGGACAACCCGCCGCCAGAGCCCAAGGGACAGTCATTTTCACGAATCACGCAATCGCGGATGGAAACGCCGGCAGAGGCGAGCACGCCACCGCCCTCATAGCGGGCTGAATTGCCCACCACATCACAGTGGTCAAGCCGCGTCTTTCCATTGCACCAAGCCCCTCCACCCGTGGAATAGGTGTGATTGGAGGCGACTGAACATCGAATAAACGTCCCCGTAGTCAGCACATAGAGGCCGCCCCCCCAGCCCTGAAACGCATTGGTGGTCGCATTCCCCGCGATGACCGCGTCATAAAACGTTCCACCGCCGTCCACAAACACACCGCCACCCGTGAGATTCGCCTGGTTGCCGCTGATCTCACAGCGCTCCAACACGCTGTTGGAGCATTGGTACATGAAGAGCCCGCCCCCGCGAGAACTGGACTGATTGTTCAGCACCTCGCAATCTGTCAAGTGGCCGCCATACCAGAAAGCAACGCCGCCGCCACCTGCCGTCAGATAGGCCGTATGCGACACATTCCCGGAAATGACACACCCGGAGAGATCCCCTCCGTAGTACGTCAAAACCCCGCCGCCACCATCCGATCCCGTTTCCTGATTCAGGACAATCTGGCAGTTGGACACCGTCCCGCCAAAGTGCAGATAGAGCCCACCGCCGCCCGCCTCCGCCACATTGTTCGCGACCAGGCTGTCCGAAACCTCCGTCCCGCTTTCACAGAAAATACCGCCGCCATACCCCTCCGCCGTGTTCCAAAGCACCTCGCATCCCTGCACCGACCCTCCATACATGAATACGCCGCCTCCATCGCTGGAATACGCGAAATTGCTAACCACCACACAATCCCGCAGGACACCTGCCACTTGATACACGCCCCCGCCGCCCCCGGCCGTCCAGCCATTTTTAATGGTTACCCCTTCCACCACGGCCTGCGGATGCGACAGGATAAAGCAGGGGTTGTTCAGCGCCCCATCCACCACCACCTGATCCCGGCTGGAAAAACCCCGGACGGTGACGGCGTTGGTCAGCCAGATGCTCTGGCCATACACGGGATCCGGCCAGGCGCGATGAACCCCGTTGCTGACGAGAACCACATCCCCATCCGCCGCGCCAGACACCGCCTGCAGAATGCTCGTGGCCGCCGTGCCCCACGACGCATAGGGCGGGTCGGGCGAGGGAGAATCCAGGGCCACATGCCGGACGCCCGCCCAACCGGGGAGAAGACCCGCCAGCAGGCAGAACAAAGCCAGCGCCATTTTCATCGTCACCTTCATGCTGAATCCTTTCTCACTTTTTTTCTTTCTCACCGCATCACGGACGAATCACGCGCAGGATCGTCCCTGTTTGCGCAGGAAGGGTCATGCGGCTGTAGTGGCCGGTGGCGATGGTGTCAGGCGCATGATTGCTCCACGAGGTGCCGGACACGCCCGCCGCCGTCTGCGCCCGGTAGGTGCGCCCGGAAATGGTCAGCGCATCAAACGACCAAATGCCCCCCGAGAAATCGGGTGCGGAAACAAGGCCAGGCTGTCCAAATTGCAGGAACTCGCCGGTGCGCAAGGCACGGGCGGTGAATCGCAGTTCATCCAACAATTGATAGGGATTGGATGTGTTGCCCCCGTTCAAGGATTGTCCGATGTTGAAATGGCTGTTGGTGTCGAACTCATAATAGCCCATGGAGGCGCTATCCAGAGCGGGATTGGCGACAACCCGGTAATCCAGATAAATCGTAAGCCATGCGCCGGTTTTGACGACGGCGAGATGATGCCACCCGCCATCGGCTGGCATCGAGCCCAGAGGGTACAGGTACTGCGAAGAGGTGTCGCTCTGCCCGGCATCGCGCAGATACATGGAAAACATCTGGGTTGTCCGCAACCAAACCAGGTTGATCTGGCTGTTGGTTGAGTTGAATCCCTGCAAAGTTCCCCAATCCAAAATCTGGAAATTGCCCGCGATTTCGAGGGTGCGGGGATCGGCGGACAAGATCGCTTCCAGCGTCCATTCGGACATCTTGGGGGTTATTGTCCAAGGGCTCATATCCGTAATGTGAAAACTGCGGCGCGCGCGGTCATTGGAACGCTCCTGCACGCCATCATGCAACGGCACCGTGGAGCCCGGCACAAAACCCGAGCTTGAGCTCGCCACACGCGCGGCCCGAAAATGGCCGGCGTGGTCGCTGGCGGTGTTTGTAATCGGTGCTTCGTAGCGCCACCAGGCCACCGTGCCCGGCGTGGGCTTGTCGAGCAGGACTTCATCCACGAACAGGTTGGTGCCTTCATAGGCATCCGGAAGCCGGAAAAAAGCCGCGTATACAATCTGGGTCAACGATGGCGCATCCGTGCCGCTCCAGTCCAGAATGTTCGTGCCATTATATTGCACGCAAACGTCGCTGTTGGACATGTTGTAAAGCACCGCCATCTCGACATAGCGCCCGGCCACAAACGGAACGCCGGTATCCACTTCGTCCACCACAATGGTCCCATCGCCGGGGTCGGTGCCAATGCTCACCTCGTCCGAACCCACCCCCATCATGAAGGCAAAGTTTTGCCGGGCATCCTGCTTTCTCAGCGCGAAGGACGCTCGAAGAACCGGGTGGTTGGCGCCGGTATAGCTGTAGGTGGCGTTAAAGTTGGTGTACAGGGCCAGCACACACTGCTTGCCCGGCGGAACGGATGAAAAGAGCAGGCTGTTGGGGCCCGCACACGGGCTGGCGGCACTTACGGAAGCCGGTTGGGCATTGGTGATGGCCGCAAGGAAGTTGGTCGCGCCCCAGCCCTGCTGGCTGTTGATGGGACCCAGCAAATAGGCATCAAAAGTTTCATGCACGTACTCCTGAGCCCAGCCAGCAGAACCAGCAAGAACCGCCATCAGCAGTATCCACTTTTTCATCACTTCCTCCTCTTGGGTTCATTCGACAAATCGATTTCTTGAAGCCCCAGCGCGCCATTCCCCATTTTTTACAGCACAGCCATGATTTCCCCTGTTTTTCATCCACCCGTTCCTCCATCTCTACGGCACTTCCACTCCAACGCCATAGAATACCGCATTGCTCGAGGACATCGTTGTGCTCAGGGTATAGACCGAACCCTGACGCTCCAGAATGGAGTCTTGCGGAGTCCAAGAATCCACCGGGAGCAATCGGTACGCGGCCAGCAGATGATACTTCCGATACGGTGAATACGGCGCGGCCGTCGCATGGAGGATGGCCCCCTCGCCTGTCAAAGCCATCATCCGTGAAAAATCAGAGGGATCCGTGGGCACGGTATCCGCCAGGAATTCCTCCAGGTTGGAGCTCTTGTCATCATCCAGGTCGCCCGCCGGATCGCCGCCGGTGATGCCTCCAAAGTACTGGTTCTCGTAGCCGTCCGGCATGCCATCGCCGTCCGCGTCCATGATAAAGCGCCGGGAGAACTCCGAGGTCTCTCCTTCCAGCCCGTCAATCAGCGTTGCCGTGGCGGTCAGAAAATTGGGCGGCGAGAAGAAGCCGGTAAACGTATTGGTGAACCCTCCCTGCGTCACACCTCCGGGAAGCGTTAGATAGGCACTGCCCAGATACATCTCCCCCTCGCCATATCCGCTGGGATTGACCTGCCAGCTCCCATAGAAGCTCAGCAAGTACGTCGAACTGGGCAGGCTGTTCAAGAAACCCTCCACTCGAATCTCCACTCCATTATTGGAGGCCACCGTGATGACCGGAAAATTCTGCAGGCGGTTCGCGCCTTCATCCGGATCGTCCAGATCATTCAACGTCACGCCCTCCGGATACAGATCAATGCCCAGCCCCATATTGCTGAACAGGTAATTGCCGACGATTTGATTGCGCACCGTTTTTTCCGTAAAGGCCGCATTACCCATCATCACGCCCGCGCCGCCATTGAAGGCAATCGTGTTTCGCTCTCCAGCCGGCGCTCCCCCCACAAAATTAGAGGCCGCCCCAAAAGTGAATTCAATGCCATGAAGACTGTTGCTGAGCCGTCCCGTGCCTGTGGCGCTCACGCCAATCAGATTTCCATAAATTCGGTTGTTCTTCGTCTTGAGGCCGGAAAGAATCAGGCCCGAGTTCAAGTTTCCAGAGATGATGTTTCCTTCGCCTGCGCCGGAACCGCCCACCAAGGATCGCTGGGATTCACCCAGATACAGGCCCACATCGTTAGGCAAGGCCGCCATTCCCGTCCAATCCGTGCCGATCCGGTTATTTTGTATGGTATGATACCCGGAGGGATCTATCGCCAGCACCAATCCGCTCTCCTTGTTGCCGGACACCACATTGCCCTGACCGGCCCCACTGCGCCCAATCTGATTCGATGTGCAGGAATAGAGATAGATTCCGCTGTAGCCATTGCCGACCGCCTGCGTCCCGCTGGCGTCCACGCCAATCAAGTTGCCGATATATTCCGTATGATCGCTAAAGCTGCCGTACACCCCGTATTGCCCATTGCCCGAAATGACATTCCCCACAAACCGCCCGCTGTGGCTATTTGCCACCATCACCCCGCTTAACGCATTGCTCATCGCGATGCCACTGCGCGTCAGGCCGATGTAGTTGGTCAGCAATCTGAAGCGGTGCGACGAGTTCAGGTACACGCCATCCGCGGGATTGGCGGCGATCACATTTTCGCTGATCTCCAAATCGTCCGAGTAATAGGCATAGAGTCCAGAACTCCCATTCGGGCGGGCACTCATGCCGTCGTTCCCGATATAGTTTCCCCGCACCACCATGCCGGTGGTGTTCCACATATAGATCCCGTAGCGCCCGCAGTTGACGATGTAGTTGGGCGCCAGCACACTCCCCACCCGGTTGCTGGACGTGCCGATGAAAAAGACGATCCCATCTTGTCCATTCCCCAAATTCAGCGTAGCCCCGGCATCCGTTCCAATGAAGTTATTCTCGATGATGTTGCCCCGGGCCGTGCCCACCACATAAATCCCCCCGCCCGGATTGCCCGAAATCACGTTCCGCTCGCTGATGGCCGGACCCCCAATCCGCGATCCAATGGCGCCATTGATATAAATGCCCCGGCCGTTCGGCAACGCCTGCGTTCCCGTGGCGTCCACCCCAATGAAATTGCCAAACACCCGGTTGTCCACCGCATTGCTGGTGGCCAGGGACAACCCATCCAATCCATTTCCCGAAATGATATTTCCGCGGATGACATTGTTGGCCGACTCCAGGCCGAGCCCCCCAAACCGGTTGCTCACGCTCAGGAGGCCCGTGGCATCCGTGCCGATATAATTGCCCTGCACCACACTGTTGGAGGAGCCCTTTTCCTGAAAGAAGACGCCGGATCCAAGACAACCGGACAGCACATTGCCCTCGCCAAAATTCGTGCCGCCAAGCACTGTGCCCGGCGCATTATAGACCCATACATTATAGGTGCTGTTGGGAATCGGCGTCGTTCCATCGCCGCCAACACCAATATAATTGCCCTGAATGATGTTCCCCACCGCATTGGAAAAGTCCACCTTGAGGCCATAGGTCGAACCTCCGATGAGGTTGCGCTCACCCGAACCGGCCCCGCCAATTAGATTGCTGACGCCCCGGGCAATCCAAATCCCATGCGTTTGATTGGAGAGCACCTTCAAGCCGTCAGCGGCCACCCCAATTTTGTTGCCTATGATGGTGTTCTTGATGGTATTGGTGCCCTCCAGCAGGATGCCTGCCATTTGTCCGGAAATGAGGTTGGCATTGTTCGTCTTGATTCCCCCCACCACGTTTCCCCTCGAATCTTTGATA
Organism: uncultured Verrucomicrobiota bacterium; assembly: GCA_964521805.1. GTDB lineage: Bacteria > Verrucomicrobiota > Kiritimatiellia > CAIQIC01 > GWF2-57-35 > CAZFSE01. The sequence goes on along the minus strand of CAZFSE010000131.1, from coordinate 207 downwards.
TAAACGCCATTCGCCGCGCCGTTGAGCGCACTCTGCCCAGTCGCATCCACCCCGATATGATTGCCGACAATCCAATTGTCCGAACCGTCCAGGGGGGTCACCATATTCCCTTGCACCCGCACTCCATCCCCCGCCGTGCCAATGATGTTTCTTTCACCGGCATTCACCCCCCCGATGGTATTCTGCCTCGCTCCATTAATATAAATC
>CAZFSE010000130.1:0-12424 GCA_964521805.1 uncultured Verrucomicrobiota bacterium | reverse complement strand
TAAAGACTACTTTGGGGATGCTCCCCTTCGCGCTGACGCTATGGAGGGGCGACTAGGTGTGTAAAGAGGGAAAGGGGAGGGGTCGGCAACGAATGAAACAAGCCCCCCTGCGCGAAGACGCTTCGGCGGGGCAGGCAACGAATGGGGAGGAGAGGTGGACGAAATCTCTTTTTTTGCCAGCGCGTCAGCGACTGGCAAGCGGACACCAGGCGGCCGCTGTCCGAGGATGAGCATGAGTATGAGGAGGAGTGGAGGCGGCAGGGGGCTTGAAGTGATTCCCCATCCCCATGATTCTGCTACAAATGATTCTGCTAAATATTGCGGTGCGGGAGGAGGCTTTTGCAAGGAGGCGGGAGGGCTCAGGGTGCGGCAAGAGATCCCTCGACTGGGCTCGGGATGACAGAAAGAGAACAACGGCGTATTCGTCATGCCGAGCGCAGTCGAGGCATCTCCAGTCACCCCAATGGGTTTAGCGCATGGTCCGACCACCCTATTCGCGTGGATTCGCGTTCATTCCCTCCAGAGGCGTGGCAGGCGCGGTTGAGACTTCTTGCTTCTCCGCATCCGTGGGCTTATCGTTTTTTTGAGACACGTCTAAGGATTTCTTCGAGGTCGGGCGGCAGGGGGGCGGTGATGTTGAGTTTCCGCCCGGTGGCGGGATGCCGGCAGGTGAGGCTGGCCGCATGTAGAAAATGCCGGGCCATTTCCGGAAGCCGCCGCTCCTGATCTCCGTAGGTTTTATCACCCACCAGCGGAAATCCCGCGTGGGCGAGCTGGCATCGGATTTGATGGGTCACGCCGGTATGAATGGTGACGCGCAACAGGGTGTGGGCGGCAAATTTCTGCTGGATGTCGTAGCGCGTGATGGCCTTGAAGGCATTGGCCTTCCGGGCTTTGGCCAGATCCGTGATCACCACCATTTTTCCCCGCTGATTTTGCTGGTGGGCCAGGTAGTGATCCAGCGTTGCGCCGGAAGAAGCCGTCCCATGCACGAGGGCGGTGTAGATCTTGGTGACGGTTTGTTCCCGGAACTGGCGGCGCAATTCGGTGTAGGCCTTGGGCGTGCGGGCGGCCAGAACAAGTCCGGAGGTGTCGGTGTCAATCCGGTGAAGCAAGGCGGGAAACAAGGGGTCTCCTCCAATTTCCGCCAGCTCGGGATAGCGGGCCAGCAGGCCGTTGGCGAGGGTGTCGGTTTCGTCCGCGGACAAAGGATGAACGGGCTGTCCGGCGGGTTTATTGAACGCGAGCAATTCGGCGTCTTCATACAGAAGGTCCAGGAGGATGTCCGGATTGGGGAGCAGGGCTTGGCTGGAGGTTTCCGCCAAGGGCTGGATGTGCAGGTCGTCGCCTTCCCTGAGCTTGTCCCCCTTGGCGGCGCGGCGTCCATTCACGCGGATGAGCCCGTTTGCGATGGCCTCGAGAATGAGGGCCCGGGGCAGGGTGGGGCTGTGCAGGGCGACTACCCGGTCCAGGCGCATGCCGGCTGTTTCCTGATTGATCTGCAGGTGAATCTCATTCATGAGGATGGATCTCCGCTGGAGCCGATGATGGCGAAAATCGCTTCGCGGGCGGCCACCAGTCCAAAGACTCCGGTGATGCAGGCCAGGCTACCGAGGGGGCGCCGGGGGCGGCCGCGCTCCAGCACCGGCGGCTCGAACGCCGTGGGCTCCAGGCTCACGGCGTGCGGGCGGGGAGGCTCAAGGGAGTACACGCACCGGATGCCCTCCGTGATGCCCTGCCGCCGGAGCCGTTTGCGCATGAGGCGGGCGAGGGGGCAACCCTTCGTTGCAAATAGATCGCCGGCGCGGATGTCGAGGGGATTGACGCGCGTGGCCGCGCCCATGCTGGAGAGGATGCAGGGAATGCGCTGGCGGTGGGCGGCGGCGAGCAGGCTGGCTTTGGGCCCGGCGCTGTCTATGGCATCAATCAAGACATCCGTGGGAGGGCGGAGGATGTCATGGACCGTGGAGTCATCCACAAAGATCTTGAAGATGTCCACCTGAATGCCGGGGTGAATATCCAGAATGCGTTCGCGGGCGACATCGGCCTTGGGGCGGCCCAGGGTGGAATTCAGGGCATAGAGCTGGCGGTTGATGTTGGTTTCGCGTATCTCGTCAAAATCCACGAGGCGCAGGTGGCCAATGCCTGCGCGCGCGAGCCCTTCCGCCGCGAAGGAGCCGACGGCGCCCAGGCCGACAATGGTGACAGACGCCTCCTGCAACTTGCGCAGGGACTCGCCGCCCAGAAGCAATTCGGTCCGGTGAAAACGCATCATGAGAGGATATCCTGAAACAAGCGGCAGGCGTTGTTCCATGTGGCGATGGCGACTTCCTCTTCGGAGAGGCCCTTGATTTCCGCGACCTTGCGGGCGACGAAGGGGAGCAGGGCGGGTTCGTTGACGGCGGCAGGGCCTTCGGGAGTCTGGGGCGGCAGGTCGGGGGCATCGGTCTCGATCAGCAGGCGGTCCAGCGGGGTTTTCCGCACCGCATCGATTCCGCGTTTGTTGCCGGGATGCGTGATGCTTCCGGAGAAGGAAAAATAGGCGCCGGCCTGGGCGAGGGGTTCGATGAGGTCCGCGGACCCTGAGAACGAGTGGATCAAAAAGCCGGACGGGCAGAGGCCTGGCTTTTTGAGCAGGTCCACGAGGCGACCCCAGGCGCGGCGGACATGGAGGCAGGCGGGGCGTTTGAGTTGTCTGGCGAGGGTCATCTGCTCCATGAAGACCATTTCCTGATCGTGGTCATCCCGGTCTTCGATGGCGTGATCGAGCCCGATTTCTCCGACGGCGCAGGGCTGACCGCGGAGGCCTTCGGCGAGACGGAGGAGCCAGTCGGCCGGGCGATGGGCGATGTGCCAGGGGTGCAGGCCGAGGGCGGGGATGATCCGTGCGGGGTAGGCGCCGGCCAGCCGAAGAACCTCCGGCCAGTCTTTTTCGGTGGTGCCACAGCACACCAGGCGGGTGACACCCGCTTGCTGGGCTCTCTCCATGACCCGGGCCATCTGTGGCCTGATTTTTTCATCCTGCAGGTGGCAATGAACATCGAATAGCGTATTCATGGTGGGCAGGCCTTTCACTTGCGTTTTTTTCCCGTGCAGAGTAAGGTAACGGCCATTGGATGGAAGAATCAACCAGATTCCAACAGGAGGAATAAACATGAGCAGACTCTTTCGGCTTTGCATGGGCAGTATGTTGATGGCGTCGGTTTGTTTCAGCACGTCCGTCTGGGCCGCGTGGGGCAAGGGGAGCACCAAGGCGGAATCGGCTAATGCCGATCTGAAGCTTGGGGAATACAAGGGCTTGAAGCACGCGATTGGATGCAAGCAATTTGAGAACCAGGCGGGCTGGCATGGGCAATGGGATTTGGGCAACAATCTGTCCATCATGCTGGAATCTGCCCTGTTTGATTCCGGGCGTTTTGTGATTGTGGAGCGCGAGAAACTGACGGACGTGATTGCCGAGCAGGATTTGGCCGCGAGCGGGCGGGCGGCGGCTTCCAAGGTGGCGCAGACGGGCAAACTGCGTTCTGCGCGCTACATTGGAACGGGCGCCATTACCACGGTGGAGGAAGCGCAGTCGGGGGTGGGGGGCGGCATTTCCTTTGGCGGCGTCCGCCTGGGGGGCTCCAAGGGCAAGGCGCAGATCAATCTGATCGTCAAGCTCATTGACACGACCACCGGTGAAATTGTGGCCAAGGAATCCATTGTGGGCAAGGCGGGGAATACGGGCCTGAGCGTGGGGCTGTCCAAGTGGGGCCTGGACACGGATGTGGGCGGCTTTGTCAAGACGCCCATTGGCGAGGCGGCGCAGGACTGCATCAATCAGGCGGCGGCCTTCATCGCCAAGAAGATGGAAGAATTTCCCTTTGAAGGCAGTGTGATCAAGGTGTCCAAAAATGGGCAGATCATCATCAATCGCGGATCTGAATTTGGGGTTGAAGTGGGCCAGGAGCTGGTCATGACGGAGCAGGGCGAGACCTTGATGGATCCGGACACCGGCGCGATCTTGGGGCAGGAAGAGGGCTCATTGATCGGCAAGATCAAGGTGACCAAGGTGGATGAGAAGATGTCCTATGCCGAGGTGCTGGACGGCGAGAAAGATCCTCCTGCCGGCACGGTGGTCAAGGCGGAATAGCGGTTGGTGCTGGCCGGCACCCTCTCGTGGCGCCGGGCAGGCCGCTCCTTGAAGTGCTTTTGTTGTCCGCCCTGAACCGGCTTGTTCGGGGCGGACTTTCCTTGCTTGAGTTTTTGCCCGAAGTATTGTTAGCTAATAGTTCATTCAATTTTTGAAAGGAGCGGTACACATGCTCAGCAAGTATTTCAGGCGGTTAGCGGTGGTGTTGGCCTTTTTGTGGGCGGGGTCGGAGCTGGCGGAGGCCAGCACCGGAAAGGGGATTACCATGCTGGTGGTGCCTGCCCGGTACTCGGTCCTCCAGGTGTCCTTTGACATTGTCCGGCAGTACTCGGTGATTCTCGTTTCGTACCAGGGCGATGCGTCCAGCGATAGCCCGCTGATTCATGCCTGGAATGGAAGGGAATGGGTTCCGGTGACGGTGTCGGACTATCGCAATGCCACGTTTTTGCAGATGAGGCCTTCGCAAACCATCCTGGTGGGGGATGAGAAGCTCCTGCCGTCCGTGATGGGTGCGATCTCCGCATGGTGCCCCCGGCTGGTGGTGATCCCGGAGATTGACACGGCCAGCCTGGTGAATCAATTGGGGCGGCTGTTTCGGTTTGGCCGTCGGGAATGGGAGTGGTACAGCGCCCGGTACAATCTCCAGCTTCAAGATCTTAATGAGGACCGCCGGCGCACAAGCTGGTACGATGGCCATTATGTGGCGCCGGGTCGCCGGGGTTCCTTGGAATCTGAAATGCCTGCCGCCGAGGTGGTGGAACCGGCCCTGTCCACCCCCATGCCCTCCGTGGCGGTGGAATACAGGGGTGTGACGGAAGCAACGCCCGCCGCTGGTTCTGTGGCTCCCATCGGATGGGAAGAAAAGGCCGTGGCCACCGATATTACGGAGTAGGGCATGCGCATTTTTTCATTGGGCTTGTGCTTGATTCTGGCTCTCCTGGCCGGATCCTGTGTCAGCGAAGAGGTGGCCATGCCCCGGCGCGAGACGATTCTGGTGGTGACGCGCGCGGGTGATGAGGCTACGCTGTCGTGGACGCCCGAAGCGGATGCCTTTTTTGCCGTGATGTATTCCGAGGGAACGGACAAGCCCCGAAAGTGGAAGGTATTGCCTGGGGCGGAGCAGGTCCGGGGCCGGAAGGGAGAGGCGGTTATTCTGGTGGATCGCCTTCGTCCTGGGGCAAATCGCTATTATCGGTTGCAGGCTTTGCCTTCCGCGCCTTAGGTGTCTTTTTCTCCAGCGGGGGCAAGGGGGCCTCTTGGGCCACAAAGGTGGCCATCAGGGGGCGGTGATCTGAGGCTTGGCGGGTCAGGCTGGACCTCACGGCAACGGTTCCCTCCCAAAAAACTTCGGCGGCCATGCCGCGGCTGGCCAGCATGTAATCAATCCGGCTGTAGATATCCTGTGCGGAATCAAAGTGGGTCCACGCATCCCCCTCCGGGTCGGCCGGGCGCAGATCTTGCAGGAGCTGTTCGCGGCTCCCGGTGATTTCGCGCAAGGCGGCGGAGTTGGGCTGGTCGTTCATGTCGCCCACCACCAGCAGGTTGATCTCAGGATTCTCCTTGAGGGCTCGGCGGATGTGGTTGCCCAGCAGGCGGGCTTCATTGCGGCGCATCTCGGTTTGTCCCAGGGAATGAAACACCTTGGATTTCAGATGTGCGGTCATCAGCCGGAAGCGGTAGTTGGGATTCACTTCGAGATCCACATCAATGAACCCCCGGGAGACGGGCACGACCGCCTCGCCAATGGTGTATTTGTCGTCCAAGTGGGACTGCCGGGAGACGATGGGAAAACGGCTCAACACGGCCATGTTCAATTCCGTTCGCCCCCGCTGAAGATATTCCAGGTGCGGGTACTCCAGCCCGGCCTTTTGCAGGGCGAAGCGAAATTCCTCCAGGATGGAGGGCTGGCCAATTTCCTGGACCGCCAGCACATCCGGGCGGTTGATCCGGATCAATTCAATCAGGGCCTCACGTTCTTCCGCGGGTTTGGGGATGTCTTTCTGTCCATGGCCATCCCGGTCTTCCAGGCTGTACAGGTTGAGATTATAGGTCATGACCGTGAACGTGTTGGTGGGCGCGGCAGGCGTTGCAGGGTCGCGGGGCGCGGCGGAGGGGCCGCACCCGGCGCACAGACCCAGCAGAAAGCACAGGCCTGTCCAGATCCGCCCGTTGTTCCAGTGGAGCATGATTTCTATTTCTTGTAGAACTTTTCCATCTTGCTCGAAACATCCTTGTAGCGGATGTCCACGGAATAGATTTCCTTGAGATAGGCAATGGCCTTGTCGGTCTTGTTCATCAGCTCACAGAGCAGGGCCATTTCATACAGGATGTCCTTCTTCGTGTCATCCATGATCGTGAGCTCCGAGGCCGCCTTTTCAAGCTGTTCCAAGGCAATATCATTCTGGCCTTTTTGCTTGAAGCACAGGGCCAGGTAGTACAGGGCGCGGATGCGCCGCTGGGGATTGCGCTGGGCGAGCTGAAATTCCTCGATGGCCTTGTCGAGTTGCTGGCGTTCGTAGAGCAGGACGCCATATTCGTATCGAAATTGCAGATCGTTGGGGTAGCGGTGGACGCGGTCGGCGGCGTCTTCCAGCATGAAGGCCTGTTTTTCCTTTTCCAGCCGATCGGCGCCGGCGGCATCCTGGGACGATTGCAACTGGGCAATCTGATGGTCGAATTTCCGGACCCGGATGGCGCTGATGGCGCGCTCCACCTGCGGATCGGCGCGCCCAGAGCCCTCCTGGGCTTCCTTCAGGGTGTTCAGGGCCTCGTCGAATTTCTCGGCCCGCACATACAGGTCGGCCAGGGACCGCCGGTAATTGACGTTATCCGGCTCGCGTTCGATTTTGTGCTCCAGTTCGGCAATCAGGCTGGTGATATCGCTGGACGATTTGACGGCCTTGGAGTTTTGCTCCAGCAGGATGGCTTCCTGGCCATCCTTCATGACATCGCGATAGGAGCCCGCTTCGTTCCATCCTCCCTGCTTCATGGTGTCGAGCGCGACGGTATCCTTGAGCAACTTGATGAACTTGGGTTCGTTGGGGCATAGCTTGACGAGGGTCTCCGTGCATTCACGGGCTTTTCGCGGGTCATTCTGCTCCAGGTAAAGCTGGCTGAGCCACTTCAGCAGGGGGATGTTGCTGGGGTAATGATTCTTGGCGATTTCCAAGGTTTGGAGGGCGGCCTCCGGCAGTTCCGCGGCGAGGGCCGCCTGCGCAAAGAAATTGATAAACATCAGGTTCAGCGGGTCCAGGCGAAGCAGTTTCTCCGCGGATTGCACGGCTGAAAGGGGGTTCTTCTTTAGCGAAGAAAGGCCGGAAAGATATCCGGGCAGGCCTTGCAGGGTGGAGAGGGCGTGGGTGAGGCCCCCGCCTTTTTTATCCTTGAATTTCCGCACCTCAGCCGCCCGCAGGTACTCACGGGCCTTCAAGAGCCGCGGCTCCAAGGCCAGGACATTCAGAAACATGTCCATGGCATAATCCAGATTGCCCCGCTCCATGGCGGAGAAAGCCTTGTCAAACGTTTCCTTGATCTTCCGCGGGGCATCTTCGAGTTTCACTTCAGCCATTTCGGAGCTCCTATCTTTGATAAGGATAAAGGAACCATACACAGGCGTGCGCGGCAGGGTCAAGGCTAATCCCCGTCTTCCAACAGGTTCAGGAAAAGAGCTTGTGATCTTGGGGCGAGGCAGTAGGATGTTGAGCTCTTTGTTCGGGACCCTTATGAAGCTTCTGTTTTTATTGCCTGCGCCGTTCTACACGGAATCCGGCGAGGCCGGTCATGCGCGAACGATGATTCAAACCTTGAAGGAAGCCGGCCACAAGGTGGACGTGCTGTGTTATCCCGCGGGTTCTGACCTTCCCCTGGAAGGGGTGCGCGTATTCCGGGCCGGCTTCCGCTGGATGGCGGAGGGGCATCCGGCGCTGATGGCCCGCTGTCTGCTGGATGCGGCCATGCTGGGCCGGGCGGTCCTTCTCTGCCTGGCCAGCCGGTATGACGCGGTTCATGCCCTGCAGGAAGGCGTGTTCATGGGGAAACTGCTCCGGCGGCTGTTTGGCGTTGGGCTGGTGTATGACCTGCGTGTTCGGCTGTCCGACAAGGCCCGGCAGAATGCGTTTCCTTTCATGCGGTGGGCGGCGCGATGGCTGGACCACCGGGAAGCCGCGGCCGTTCGACGGGCTCATCTGGTTCTGGCGCTGTGTTCCTCCCTGAGCGAGTGGGTGCGTGCGGAGGCGCCTTCGACCCCCGTATTCCAAATTGGGATGGCGCCGCTGAACCCCGGATTTTCGCCGGACAGGGAGGGCGCCCTGCGCCTTCGCCATGAAGGGGCGCTGGGGGGGCGTCCGGTTCTTCTCTGCCTGGACCTTTTTGGCCGGTGTGATGGCGCGGATTTGTTTGTGAAGGCCGCGCGCATTGCCAGCCGGACTCATCCAGAGGCGGTCTTTATCGCCGCGGCAGGCGATGGCGGCCAGCTCCGGCACCTGAAAAAAATAGCCCAGCGGCTGGATTTGGGGGACGGGTTTCAGGGCTGGATCAGTCCCACCCCCTCTGCCTTGCCGGCCTGGCTGACGCTGGCCGATGTGCTGGTTTCTCCCCGCGTCTCGGGCCGCATTCCTCCCGTGGAGTTGATCAGCCTGATGCAAACGGGGAAGCCGCTGGTGGCGACCCGTCTGCCCCCGCATGCCGATCTGCTGGATGAGTCCTGCGCGCTGTTGACGTCCCCACAGCCCGATGACTTGGCGGCGGGCATGGTGCGGGCGCTGGAAGAACCCCTGCTGATGAATGCCCTGGGGCGGGAGGCGCAGGCGCGCGTGGCCTCCGGATGCAACCTGGCCAGCTTTCGGCACAAGGTGCGCATGGCCTACCAGGAATTGGCCCTGCGGTGAGCGGGTCCCCGGCGGCGCGCGCGATTTTTTAGTCTCGAAGCGGCTTGACTGTGCGGATGAAATCCCTACCCTGAACCCACCATGAACAACCATTCATCATCCGAGCACGCCGATTGGTCGGTTGCGCTGACGATCGCCGGTTCTGACAGCGGCGGCGGCGCGGGCATCCAGGCCGATCTCAAAACCTTTGAATCGCTGGGCGTCTTTGGCGCCACCGCCATCACCTGTGTCACGGCGCAAAACCCCACCGGGGTTTTTTCCGTTGCGGCCATCAGTCCGGAGGAGGTGGCCCAGCAAATCAAGGCGGTGGGCGATGCCTTCCCGCTGGCGGCGGCCAAGACGGGGATGCTGTATTCGGCGGAGATCATTCACGCGGTGGCCAATGCGGATGTGCGGCAGGGCATTCCCATCCTGATTGTGGATCCGGTGATGGTGGCCGCATCGGGCGCCCGGCTGTTGAAGGAGGACGCCATTGATGCGCTGTGCGCGGAGTTGCTGCCGCAGGCGCGCCTTGTCACCCCCAATCTTCAGGAGGCGGAAATTCTCTGGGGGCATGCCATCCGGTCGCTGGAGGAGCTCAAGGAAGCGGCGTATGCGATTGGAGACCGCTTTGACACGGCCTGTGTGCTGAAGGGCGGGCATCTTCCGGGGGATGAGGTCGTGGACTTTTTGTATGACGAGGGGGAGGAATATCTGTTCACGGCGCCCCGGGTGCGGGGGGCGGAAAATCACGGGGCGGGCTGTTCCTTCTCGGCGGCGATTACCGCCCTGCTGGCGCGGGGGGAATTGCTGAACGAGGCGGTGGGCAAGGCCAAGCTGTATGTTCATCATGCCCTTCAACACTCCATCAAAGCGGGGCCTCATCACCCCCTGAACTTCTCTTCCGCCGGGCGTTCTCTGATGAATCCCTTCGCATAAGGATGACCTATGCCAAGGGGAGTGGGAGCTGGGGCGCATCCTGTTCGCCGTCCCATGGCGGGCGCCTGTCTGGTGTTTCTTGCAGGATTGGGCCTGGGCCTTCTTGTGCCCCTGCCGTTCGGCCTTTTATGGGCGGCGGCCGGGCTGGTCTTGCTGGTGAGCCTGGCCGTGCTTCAGCGCGCGGGCTCCGTCTTTTTGATCTGGGCGCTGTGCTTTATTCTGGCCTGCCTGCACGGACAGATGGCCGCCTGGAATCCCTCGCACTGCGAGCTGGCCCGGCTGATGCGGCGGCCGGCAGAGCATGTGGAGGTGGTCGTGGTGGCAGAGGATGACGCCCAAGTGCGCGAAGGCCGGACCTCCAACGAGGTTCTTTGCCTGTTGCCGGCGCGTGTGGAGGGCGTTCGAAGGATGGAAGACTGGCAGAGGGCTCGTGGGTGGATCCGCGTCCGGGTCCATCTTCCGTCGCAAGCCCGGCGCCCCCAATATGGAGAGCGCTGGTATTTCCAGGGCCTGGTGAAGCCTGAGCGGAAGGCCGGCGACGGGGCTGGCTGGACCCGCTATCGGATGGAGGCGGGGGGCGCTTCGGCCTGCTGTCTTTCAGAGCGTGGAGGGTCGCGGTTTCGGGCGTGGTGCTTCCGCCGCCGGCGCGCCTGCCATGCCCTGTTGGGCCGGGGGTTGGAGGCCTTCCCCGAGCAGGCCGGCGTGCTCCGTGCGCTTCTGCTGGGCTATCGCGGCGAATTGCCCGCGGAGCGCAACCGGGATTTCTCGGTGACGGGCACCCTGCACATCTTTGCCATTTCCGGGACGCATGTGGGGGTGATGGCGGTCCTGTGCGCGCTGTTGTTGAAGTCCGCGGGCATTGCGCGCAACCGCTGGCTGGTCTTCCTGCTTCCGATCCTGGTGATGTATACGACCATGACCGGCCTTGCCCCCAGCGCGGTGCGCGCCTGCATCATGGCGCTGGTGTTCCTGGCCGCGGATTACGCTGAGCGCAAGCCCGATTCGCTCACGGCCCTGGCGCTGGCGGCCCTGCTGATTCTGTCGGCGGCGCCCCTGCAGTGGATGGAGCCGGGCTTTATCCTCTCCTTCACGGCGGTCTTGGGGCTGATTTTGCTGTACCCTGTCTTCTGCCGGCTCCCGCATTCCTGGCTCCAGCCGGAGCCCTGGCTTCCGGCGCCGGAGCCCGTGTGGAAAAGCGGGATGAGAGCCCTTGGGGGGCGCGGACTTTCCCTGGCGGCGGCCTCCCTGGCGGCTTGGCTGGTGACCACTCCGCTGACGGCGCGCTACTTCAACCTCTTTTCCCCCGTGGCCCTGGCGGCCAATCTCTTTGTCATTCCCTCCGCATTTCTGATCATGCTGACCGGGGTGCTCTCGCTGGCGGGAGGACTTTTTTTCCCGGGTTGGGCAGAGGTGTTCAACCACGCCAACCGGGTGTTCATCACGGCGTTGTTGAAGGGGATTGAATGGGCGGCGGAGGCGCCGGGCGGGCATTTCTTCGTCCGATCACCGCCCGGCTGGCTCCTGGCCGCGTGGTATGGGTTCTTGCTGGCGGGGGTGTGGGGCGCGCGCCGGCGCGCGGGTTGGATGCTGGCGGCCCTGGCGGCGTGCGGCGTGGCCGCCGGCGCCTGGCATTTCAGCGAGGAGGAGACGATGACGCTGGACCTCCTGGATGTCGGCCAGGGGAATGCCGCCCTGGTGAATGTGCCGGGTTCGCAGGATCTGCTGGTGGACACCGGATCGAGATTCTACGCGCTCCGGGTGGTTCAGCATTTGCGCCGGCAGGGCGTCCGAAACCTGCGGGCACTGGTGCTCAGCCATGCGGACTCCGATCACATGGGCGGCGCCCGCGAGATCCTATCGGTCTTTCCGGTGGAGGAGCTTTGGTGCCCGCCGGTGACGGGCCGCTCCCCGGTGTATCAGGAGACGTTGGAGGCGGCGGAGGCCCGGGGCGTGCGCATCCGGCGCATGGTGCAGGGCCAGCGTGGCGCGCTGGCGGGAGGTGGCGAATGGGAAGTCCTTTTTCCGCCGGAAACCGGCCCGGTGCGGAGCGGGGATGAAGCTTGCCTGGTGTTGCGGGTGGGGCGGAATGCGGTTTCGGCCCTGCTGATGAGCGATGCCGGAGAAGCCGCCGGCCGGCAGATGCTGTCCGCGGGCCTGGAAGTTTCCGCGCGCGTCCTGGTGGCGGGCGGCCATGGCGCGGATACCGCCACCACCGAGGCCTGGCTGGAGGCCGTTGACCCCGAGGTGGTGGTGCTCAGCATAGGGGCGGATAATACCCAGGGGCTTCCCGATCGGAACCTGCTGGAGCGCCTGCGGGCCCGCGGCCTGCAGGTCCATCGCACCGACGAGCAGGGGACCCTGCGCATTCTATTCCCGCCCGGCACGCCCCGGCATCCCCTGCCGTCCGTGGAGATTCATCCCGTGCAGTAGGTGCGCGCCTGAATCAGCGTTCGCCCGAAGAGGTCATGGGGCGGGTGGGCGCGTGGAT
>CAZFSE010000129.1:6083-12440 GCA_964521805.1 uncultured Verrucomicrobiota bacterium | reverse complement strand
GGTCAGGAGGGGGGCGGGTTGTCCCTCGTGGAGGGGAAGATAGCCCTGCGTGGCGGGTGCGCAAATCATGGAAAATATTTCAAAAAAGGTGGCGGCCACCTGGGCCTCTGTTTGAAATCCTGCCAGGCGCCCGAGCATGTCAAAGATCATGGCGTCATCGGCGGTTGGCGTCCCGCTGGCGGTTTCTTTTGCGGGCGTCGCGAGGACGGCTGGCGGTGTCAGGTGGCTCTTGAGGAATAGGCGCAGGATGTCCAGGCCCACGGGGACGATCTCAAAGGGGCGGTCCACAAAGGCGGCCATGGCGGCCAGCAACTCCGCGCTGTTGGGCAGGGTTCCCGTATCCAGCAAGACGAGCCGGGCGCAGGATTCGGAAAAGAAGGAGCGCGCGGCGGCCGGGTCAAAGCCCCAGATGGAGACGCGCTCCCGCCAGTGTTCCAGCCATCCGGGTGTCAGCAGATAGGCGCCTTGCGCCAGGTATTGATCCACGAGCGGACCCGGCAGGAAGAGGTCAAACGTGCGTTCCGTCCTGGTGATCTTGCCGCGGATAGCGGGTGGAATTTCCGGCGGTTGCTTGGTCAGGAAACAGGGACACCCCAGCACCAGCAGAGGATCGGCCTGCTGTGCGGCGGAGCTGAGCACCTCCTCGAAAGAGGGTCTCTGCTGGATCGCCTTGGCGCAGTCGCAGGGGAAGGCGATGTGCTCCACCGGTCCAAGGCCTTCCGTGGCGAGCGCGCTTTCCATCTCACGGCGCAACGTTTCACAGGCCAGAATACTGCAAGCTGTTTTCATGTTTTTCAGGATACACCTTTCAGGGTTTCGCCGACCCAGTTCAGCGGGTAGCGTCCCCATGTGCGGACGGCCTCTGAAATGGCCATCAAGACCTCTTCGGGAACCTGCCAGGGAATCTCGCCGTGATTGTCCGAGAGAACGAACCCTCCGCCGGGGCCGGCCAGGGCGATGGCTTTTTTGACCTCGGCCTCGGCCTGCTGGGGCGTCCAATGGCGCATGGCGATGCCGTTGAGGTTGCCCAGGAGCGCGAGCTTGCCCCGGCAGGCATCCTTGAGTTGCCCCAGGTTCTCCTCGGCGCTGACCCCCGCAACCAGGGTGCCGGTCTGCGCCACGTCCCCGAGAATGGGGAGACAGCGTCCAGACGCAAAATGGGTGGCGGTGGGGCCTTTCAGGCGGGCGATGGTGCGTTGTGCCACCAGAAACCCCGTCTTCAAATACAGCTCGCGAGGCACAATGGTGCTGGAAGAAACGGGATCAAAATAGCCCATGGCGGTGGCGCCGGCCGCGAATTGGGCATTGGCCCAGGCCACGCAGAACTCCTCGTTGACCTTCATCAGCCGCTCAAAAAGAGCCGGCCGTTCATGCATTAATTCGAGATACCGGTCGAAGCCCATTTGCATGACGGGCAGGGAGAAGGGGGACATGACCACGCCGATGATGGGGGCGTCATTCCCCACACGGGCCTTGAGCTGGGAGGTGGCCTCCAGCGTCCGCCTCAGGCACTCGCACTCCTCAATCCGCGGAGGTTCCAATCGTTCGATGTCTTCAGGCTCTTTGATGAATGGCTCCCCGGAATTGGCGGGGCCTTCCTCGGAGAAAATGACCTCAGCCCCCCAGGCCTCAACTTCGATGGGCGCATAAAAGATGGCATACAGGCAGTCATGCCGGTACTTGGCCCGCAGGCGCAACTGGCCCTCCACCACGTTTTCCGCCTTGGAGAAATACTCCGGGATCGAAAGGCCCAGTTCCTTGGCGCCGTGCATGGTGACGAGCAGAAAGAAGGGCACCCGGTCGGGCTCCTGGTGGCCCAGGGTGGTCAGGACGCGTTGCAGGGAGGTCATTTCAGGAGCGCTCATGGGCGGCCCTCCGCGAGCTGTTCGACGAGGCGGGCGGCCTCGGAGGCGTGGCGGCCCATGGCATCGGCGCCGACCTCCCGCCAGAGTTGCTCATCCAGCCGGAAGGGCGCGCCCCCCACGATGATTTTGACCCGGCACCCCTCGCGGTCCAGCGCCTCCCGCACCTGCGCCACGCGCAGGGCGGAGGGAAGCATCAGGGTGGAAATCAGCAGGACCTCAATGCGGTCTTCCTGGACGCGCCGGACCAGCGCCGCGACATCCATCCTGCCATAATCCTTCAGGGCGAAGCCGCTGGCGCGGAGGGCGGCATGGACCATGCGCTTGCCCAGCAGGTGATAGTCGTCCAGCACGGCCAGCGCCATATTGGGCTGGCTCTTGCGCGGGGTGTGGCCCTCGGCCAGCAGTTGCTCCACCAGCTCCTCGCAGATGCGGCCGCTCATGTACACCTGGGAAAGGGCGATGCGCCCCTCCTCCCAGGACTTGCCAATCCGCTCCATGGCGGGGACCACCATCTCCTCGATGCGCTGGATGGCAGAGCCGGCCGCCAGGCCCTCCACCAGCAATTTATGCGCGGCCAGGCGGTCCAGTTCCAGCAGAGCCTCTTCAAACTGGTGGGTATTCTTCAACAGCGCGGATGCTGTGTTCATGCCTATCTCTCCCTTTACAGGAACTTCCGTGAGAGGGAGTGTACCCGAAACCCCGTTGTGAGTAGAGCGCTTTTTCCCCAATTTTTCGGGTTGTGGGCTGAGCCGAAGCGGACTTTGCCCGCAACCCAACCGCGTTTTTGTAGTTCTTGCTCAAAGCACGAACTTTGGGGTGTTAAGGGGGCGGGGGGTGTGGTAATCTCCGTGGTTCGAGTTTTGCCAGGAAAGCGAAAAGAGCATGTCACAGGATTGGATCATCATATCAGGCGCGCGCGAGCACAACCTGAAGAACATCACGGTGCGGATTCCCCGCAACAAGCTGACGGTGATTACGGGCTTGAGCGGTTCGGGGAAGTCGTCGCTGGCGTTTGACACGCTGTATGCGGAGGGCCAGCGCCGGTACGTGGAGAGCCTTTCGGCCTATGCCCGGCAGTTTTTGGAGCAGATGCAGAAGCCGGAGGTGGAGCATATCGAGGGGCTCTCGCCGGCGATTGCGATTGAACAGCGCTCGGCGGGGTCGAATCCCCGTTCGACGGTGGCGACAACGACGGAAATCCACGATTATCTGCGCCTGCTGTATGCCAGCATTGGCAAGGCGCATTGCCACCAGTGCGGGCGGGCGATCAGCCGTCAGAGCGCGGAGGAGATCGTGGAGCAGATCCTGCGCCTGCCGGAGGCCAGCCGGGTGGTGCTGTTGGCGCCGCTGATCAGCGGGCGAAAAGGCGAGCATGCCGAGGTCTTGCAGGAGGTCCGTCAGCAGGGATTCACGCGGGCGCGGGTGGATGGAACCCTCTATGAGCTCGATGAGGTTCCGGCGCTGGACAAGAAGAAAAAGCACACGATTGAGGCGGTGATTGACCGGCTGGTGGTGGCGCCCAAGATGCGTTCGCGCCTGACGGATTCCGTGGAGCTGGCCTTGAAGCAGGGGGAAGGCCTCTTGCTGGCGCTGATTCAGACGGGCAAGGAGTCCTGGGATGAGCGCCTGTATTCGGAAAAGAACGCCTGCGCCCATTGCGGCATCAGCTTCGATGCGCTTTCGGCGCGCCATTTTTCGTTCAACAGCCCGTATGGGGCCTGCCCCACCTGCCTGGGCCTGGGGACGATGCTGGTCTATGACGAGGATCTGATTGTGCCCGACCCGTCGCTCTCGCTGGACGATGGCGCCATCCGCCCCTGGAAGGGCGGAGGGCGGCGCACGGCGATCTACTACAAGGGCCTGATTCGGGCCATCGCCAAGCACTGCGAAGTGGAGATGGACACCCCGTATCAGGACCTGCCGCAGAAGGTCCGCGATTTGTTGATTCATGGGTCGGGGGAGGAGGAGATCGAGTTTGGCTTCTGGCGGGGCGGGGCGTACCACAAGTATGCCAAGCCGTTCGAGGGCGTGATCCCCAATCTCAAGCGCCGCTACGAAAAATCGGACAGCGAGTACGTGCGGCAGAAGATGGCCGGCTTCATGAGCCGCCAGCCCTGCACGGCTTGCAAGGGCGCGCGCCTGCGTCCGGAAAGCCTGGCCTGCCTGGTGGGCGGGCACTCGATCGTGGATCTCTCCCGGCTCTCGATCCGCCAGGCCTCCGCCTATTTCGATGGGCTGGAGCTGTCCGAGCAGGAGCGGCATATCGCCGGGGAGGTCATCAAGGAGATTCGCGAGCGCCTGCAGTTTATGACGGACGTGGGGCTGGATTACCTGACCCTCGACCGCGAGAGCGGTACGCTCTCCGGCGGCGAGGCCCAGCGCATCCGCCTGGCCACGCAGATTGGCGCGGGGCTCGTCGGTGTGCTCTATGTGCTCGATGAGCCCTCGATCGGCCTGCATCAGCGCGATAATGAAAAGCTGATCCGCACCCTCAAGGGACTGCGCGACCTGGGCAATACCGTCGTGGTGGTCGAGCACGACGAGCAGACGATCCGCGAGTCCGACTATGTGCTGGATCTCGGGCCCGGTGCGGGGCGGCACGGCGGCGAGCTGATCTTTGCCGGCACGCCACAGGATTTGCTGGCGGAACCGCGCTCGCTGACGGCGCGCTACATGAACGGCGGGCTGGAGATCGAGGTGCCCCGGCGCCGGCACAAGGGAAGCGGGGAGTTCTTGCAGATCCTGGGCGCGGCGGAAAACAATCTGAAGAACCTGGACGTGAAGATTCCGCTGGGCCTGATGGTGTGTGTGACGGGGGTCTCCGGAAGCGGCAAGAGCACGCTGGTGGATGAAATCCTGCGCCGGGCCCTCTTCCGCAAGTTCTACAGCGCAAAGGACCGCCCGGGCAAGCACCGCAAGATCACGGGGATGGAGTATCTGGACAAGGTGATCGTGATTGACCAGTCGCCCATCGGCCGCACGCCCAGGAGCAATCCGGCCACGTACACGGGGGCGTTTTCGCTGATTCGCGACTTGTTCGCCAAACTGCCCTCGTCTCGGGTCCGGGGCTACGGTCCGGGCCGCTACAGCTTCAATGTCAAGGGCGGGCGGTGCGAACGGTGCAAGGGCGATGGCATCCTGCGGATCGAAATGCATTTTCTCCCAGACGTGTATGTGACGTGCGAGCAGTGCCGCGGCCACCGCTACAACAAGGAGACGCTGGAGGTCCGCTATGCCGGCAAAAATATTGCCGAGGTGCTGGCGATGACGATTGATGAGTCGCTGGAATTCTTCGAGGCGGTGCCCGCGATCGCCCGCAAGGTTCGCACCCTCTCGGATGTCGGGCTGGGCTACCTCCAGCTGGGCCAGCCGGCCACCACGCTCTCGGGCGGCGAGGCCCAGCGGGTCAAGCTGTCCGCCGAGCTCAGCCGCCGGGACACCGGGCGCACACTCTACCTGCTGGATGAGCCCACCACCGGCCTGCATTTCGCGGATGTCCACCGCCTGCTCCAGGTCCTGGAAAAATTGCGCGATGCCGGCAACTCGCTGGTGGTCATCGAGCATAATCTGGACGTGATTAAAACCGCGGATTACGTGATGGACCTGGGCCCGGAGGGCGGGGAGGGCGGCGGGCAGTTGGTCGTGGCGGGAACCCCGGAGCAGGTGGCCGCCTGCGAAAAATCCTTCACCGGGCGCTATTTGTCCGGTTATATCCGGACGGGAAAGGAGAGGGACGCGCTCAAGCCCGCGCCCAAGGCCTTATGAAGAAGCCCTGCTGGATCATAGCCGCCGGCTGGCTGGCGCTCTGCGGAGCGTGGGCCCCGCTGGGCGCGCAGTCGAATGGCGCGCCGGAAACCTGGGCCTCCGAGATTCAGCTGGGGCGCCTGGCGCTGGAGGATGGCTTCCATGAACGCGCCCAACAGCAATTTGAAAGCGCCTCGCGCCGGGCGGTCACCCGCGAGGAAAAAGCGGAGACTACGGTCTGGCTGGTGCGCGCCCTGCTGGGCCGCGGCCAGCCCGCCGAGGCGGTGAGCTTGCTGGCCAAGCGCCGCCGCTGGGCGGAGCGCACGCCCTTTGAGGCGGATTATGCCTTCTGGGCCGCGCGCGCTTATTTCGATCTGGAGCAGTATGCGGAGGCCTCGGCGGTGCTGACGGCCTTTGACCGCACCTTTCCGCAAAGCCCACTGCAGAGCGCCGCCGCGCGCCTGAAGGCGCGCTGTCTGCTTCAGCTGGGGCAGGAGGCCGCCGCCCTGGAGCGGTTCGCGGAGTTTGAGCGCCGCTATCCCTCGGACGGGGCGTCCGCTGACAACCTGCTGGACTGGGCCGTGACCCTGATCCGGCTGAAGCGCCAGGAGGAGGCCCGGCAGGTGCTCGCGCGCCTGGTGAATGCCTATCCACAAGGAGACCCCGCCGACCAGGGCCGCCTCTGGCTGGGCTCGCTGTTCCTGGAGGCGCGCCAGCTGGAGCAGGCCCGCGACACCCTGCTGGCGCT
>CAZFSE010000129.1:0-5983 GCA_964521805.1 uncultured Verrucomicrobiota bacterium | reverse complement strand
CTGGAGGCCTTCACGGATCCCGAGGGCGTCCGGCTGGCCTGGATGGGCAAGGGCTGGAGCCTGTGGGGCCTGGAGCGGTATGCCGAGGCGGCCGCCGCCTTTGAGAAGGCCGCCGAGCGGATGGAGGAGCCCGCGGCCCAGGCGCAAGCCCGCATGAAGGCCGCCGACGCGCTGTTTGCCAGCCGCCAGTTCACGAGCGCCCAGGAACGCTATCTGCAGGCGGCGCGCACCGCGCCGGACGAGGTCTTGCGCCTGCAGGCGCAATACCAGGCCGGCGAATGTGCCGCCCGGCTGGGGGATAATGCCCGGGCCGAGTCGTTCCTGGAGGCGGTGGCCGCCACCGGCGGCGAGATGGGCGGCCGCGCCATGTTGCGCATGGCCCAGCTGGACGAAGGCGACGGACGCTGGGGTGCGGCCCTGGAAAAATATGAACGCATCCTGGCCGCCTTCCCGAGCGGGCCCTTTTCCGTGCGCGCCCTGCATGCGCGCGGGCTGGTCCGCTACCGCCTGGGCCAGTTCCAGGAGGCCCTCCGCGATTTTCGAAAGGTCGTGCAGGATTTTCCCAATAATGAACTGGCGGAGCAGGCTTTTTACATGCGCGGCTGGTGCCTCTATCTCCAGGGCCGCGATGCCGAGGCCCTGGAGGTCTGCCAGCAATTCCTGGCGCGCTACCCCCGTTCCTCCTGGTCCGCCGATGTGCTCTTCTGGCTGGGGGTCTATGCCTTTAATCATGGGTCGCCCGCCGAGGCCGAGCGGCGGTTCAGCGAGATTGTCCAAACCTTCCCGGGCGCCCCGATGGCCGATGCCGCCCTCTTCTGGGCCGGGCGCTCCGCCAGCCTTCAAAAAGAGTATCTGCGCGCCCTGGACCATTACAACCGGCTCGCCCGCGAATACCCCGGCAGTGCCCGCGTGCCGGAAACCCGCTTCATGCAGGGCGACACGCTCAGCGAACTCGGGCAATTCGCCGGCGCCATCCTGATGTTTGACGAAATCATCCTCCAGCATCCAGACAGCGGCCTGCTGGAGCGGGCCTGGGGGCGCAAGGGCGACTGCCAGTTTGCCCTCGGCAACGAGGATCCCCGCCGCTATGAAGAGGCGGTGAAGTCGTATCGCGTCGCGCTCGACAGCCCGGCCGCCAGCCTGGAATTGCGGCTTCAAGCCGAATACAAGTCCGGGCGGTGCCGCGAGAAAATGGGGCAGGCCTCGCCGGCGCTGGAATCGTACATGAACGTGGTTTACAAGTACCTCGCGGAGCAGGAGCGGGGCGCCACGGGAAGCTCGGTCTGGTTCACGCGCGCCGCCTTCGGCGCCGCCAGCCTTCTCGAAGCCGCCGGACGCGGGGAGGAGGCCATGAGCCTGTATCAGCGCGTGGTGGAGGCGGACGTCCCGGCCGCCCCGGAGGCCCAGCAGAGGGTGGAAAAAATGCGCGCCGAGCGCGCGGAAAAGCCGTAGGCAAGGAGAAGAAATCATGTTGGAACTGATGGACAAGGGCGGGCCGGTCATGTGGCTGTTGCTGGTGGGCAGTCTCGCCGCCACGGTGATTTTTTTTGAGCGCCTGTTCAACCTGCACCGGGCCCAGATCCGGGCGGATGACTTCTTGAGGGGCCTCTACAACGTCCTGCGGCAACATAACTTTGTCGAGGCCGTCAGCATTTGCGACGAAACGCCCGGCCCCGTCGCCCACCTGGTCCGGTCCGCCATTTTGCATCACGATGAGAGCCCGGAGAGCATCCGCCGCGCCCTGGATGAAACCGGCCTGGTGGAAATTCCCCGCCTCGAGCGCCACCTGGGCCTGCTGGCCACCCTCTCCAAACTGGCGCCCATGACCGGCCTGCTCGGCACCGTGCTGGGCCTGATGAAGGTGCTCGCCGCCCTCCAACAGCAGGCCCCCCTGGTCCATGCCGGCGATTTGAGCGCCGGCCTCTGGCAGGCGCTGATCTGCACCGCCGCCGGCCTGCTGGCCGGCATCCTTTCGTATGGCGCCTACAATTTTCTCGTCACCCGCGTGGAATCCCTGGTGCTCGACATGGAAAAAACCTCGGGCGATATCCTGACCTTTCTGACCGGCTTTGAACGCCGGGGAGGATCGGAATCGGCATGATTCGCTTCCTCCAAGGCCCGGAGGCCCGCTCCTCCGGTTTTCTCCGCCGGCGCTTTCAGCCGCGGTATCGCATAGCCGCTGGTTTCTGGGATGCCGTGCCGCTGGTCAATCTGGCCCTGTTGCTGTATATCTTTCACTTGGTCCAGTCCCCGTTCGTGCTCCAGCCCGGCCTCTTGGTCAATCTGCCCGCCTCCCCGTTCCATTCCGGCGTCCCCTATGGCGCGCGCGTGGTCACCATGACGCAGAGCGGGCTGATCTTTTTTAATGACGAGCGCATGACCCTGGAAACGCTGTCCACCGCGCTGGCGCAGTGGGACCGCGAGCGCCCGGAGACCACCCTGTTGATCGAGGCGGACGGGCGCGTCCTGCACGAAACCCTGGTGCGGGTCTATAACATGGCGCTGGCGTCCGGCATCGAAAAGGTGGTGCTGGCCACCCGTCCCCCGCAGGGGGGGAGGGCCGCCCCATGACCGGCGCGACCGCCCAGGTTCTGGCGGCGGCCCGTCCCGTCCGGCGGTTCGCCGCCTGGAAGGTCTGGGGAGCCGCGGCGGCGCTGGCCCTGCTGGGCCACGGCGCCGGCTGGCTGTTTGTGCCCGTGATTCCCCGGCTGGTGGAGGAGGTCGTTCCGGCCTTCCCCCTGGTTTCCTTTGAGCCGTTCCATTCCGGCCTTCCCGAGCTGGAGGTCCTGGCTTCCGATGTTCGCGTGATCTGGTCGCCCTCGCTGTTTGCGCTGGCCAGCCCCCTGGGCTTCAGCCAGCCCGTTCTGGAGGGTGAAATGGGCTTGCGTCCGCCTCTGGTCCTGCCCTCCAAGACCCATTTCTTCCTGGAACGGGCGGATGTCCGGTCCTCGGCCGGCCCCGAACCTTTCGCCCTTCCCCGCCTGGAACTGACGGACCTGCCTTTCGGCCTCCCTCGCGCCACCCCGATGGCCGCGTCCGCCGGCCCGGGGCGAAAGCCCATCTATGTGGAAGGGTTTGGAGGCTTGAAGCAGGCGCGCTTTGAGGGCGTGGATCCGCGGCGCACCTTGTGGGCCACGGGCGAGGGCGCCTGGGAGGCCCGGATCTACGCCGAATTCAACGAGCAGGGCGTGCCTCGGCAAGTCCTTTTGGATGAAGCCACCCCCTACAAGAGCATCAACGAACGAATCCTCCGGGAGGTGGGGTCCTCCCGCCTCGCCAATCCGGAGCAAGGGCGCTCCGGCTGGATTCTCCTGCGCTATGCCGGCTCTGCTCCGCGGGTGGCGCGCCTTCCGGATGGGGGCGCACGCCCATGATTCCGATTCCCGTCTATGACCTGCCGCTGATTCCGCTGGTTTTCGGCCTTGTTCTGCTGGCCGTCGCCGGAGTATATTACAGCGCCCGCCATCGAAAGGCGGGGCGCCGCCCGCCGCAGAACCGGATCTACCGATGTGTGGCGTGCGGGCATGTATATGTGGATGCGCGGGATATTCCGCTGGCGCGTTGTGGCCGGTGCGGCCTCATGAATGAGGCCGTCCGCCGCTAGCCCCGCCGTCTGGAGAACAACCCATGAGTGAAAATTTGCGAAAGAAGATACGCATCGCCAAGTGGTCGCCTCACCGCGAGTCGGACGTGGTCGCCGCTTTCCTGGAACGCCCGGCCTTCGACCCGGAGGCGGAAAAGCTGGCCGCCGAAGTCCTGGCGGACATCCGCCGCCGCGGTGATGCCGCCGTCGCCCACTATGCCAGGAAATTTGATGGCGCCTCGCTGACGCCCGCACACTTCGCCGTGACGCGCGAGGAGCGCACCGCCGCGGCCGCCGAGGTGGACCTGGTGTTCAAGCGCTCCGCCTCCGAGGTGCAGACCCGCATCGCCCGTTTTGGCAAGGCCGGCATGCGCAAGGATTGGACCATCGCCACCCCCAAGGGCGGTGTGCTGGGCGAGCAGTATCTCCCGCTCGAACGCGTCGGCGCCTACATCCCCGCCGGCGCCGCCCCGCTGGCCTCCACCGCGCTGATGACCGTCGCCCTGGCCCGGGTCGCGGGCGTTCCCGAGATTGTCGCCTGCACCCCCTGCGGCAAGGATGGCACGGTCAACCCCTACCTGCTCTATGCCCTCGAGGTCGCCGGCGCCACCGAGATTTACCGGGTGGGCGGCATCCAGGCCATCGTCGCCATGGCCTATGGCACCACGACCATCCGCAAGGTCCAGAAAATTGCCGGACCTGGCGGGCCCTACGTCACCGCCGCCAAGCGGCTGGTGTATGGCGAAGTGGACCTCGACCTCGTCGCCGGCCCCAGCGAGATTGCCATCCTCGCCGATGACAGCGCCTCGCCCGCCTATGTCGCCGCCGACCTGCTCTCCCAGGCCGAGCACGGCACCGGCCATGAAAAGGCCCTGCTGGTGACGCCCTATGCGCGCCTCGCCGAGGCCGTGCGCGAGCAGTTGATCGTGCAGTCCGCCACCCTGAGCCGGCGCGAGGCCATCGAAAAAGTCCTGGAGGAGGGCACCCTGCTCGCCGTGGTGGACAACCTCGACATGGGCATGGACCTCTGCAATCTGTTCGCCCCCGAGCACATGGAAATCCTGACCAAGGAACCCCGCCGCTGGGTGCGCCGCGTGCGCTCCGCCGGCGCCGTCTTTGTCGGCGCCTGGACCCCCGAATGCGCCGGTGACTTCGCCGCCGGCCCCAGCCATGTCCTGCCCACCGGCGGAAAGGCCGCCATCTTCTCCGGCCTGACCGTGGACAGCTTCCGCAAGCGCACCAGCGTCATCTCGCTGACGCGCGCCGACCTGATTGATGTGTTGCCGATCATCGAGACCTTCGGGCGCGTGGAGCAGTTGGATGCCCACACCCGGTCCGCCAAAATCCGCTTTGAGTCCCCATGAACTCCTTCCTGAGAAAAAATGTACAGCAGATGAGCGGCTACCAGCCCGGCGAACAGCCCCGCGAGGCCGGCCTGATCAAGCTCAACACCAACGAGAATCCCTATCCGCCCTCGCCGAAGATCGCCCAGGCGCTCTCCGCCCAGGCCGTGGAAGCCCTGCGCCTCTACCCCGATCCCGTCTGCCGCCCACTGCGCGAGGCGCTGGCCCGCCTCCACCAGTGCCGCCCGGAGCAGATTTTCGTGGGCAACGGATCCGATGAAGTCCTCGCCCTCTGCGTGCGCGCCTTTGTCGAGAACAGCGGCTCCGTGGGCTTCTTTGAGCCGTCCTACTCCCTGTATCCGGTCCTCGCGGAAATCGCCGGCGTGGTTACCCGGCCCGTGCGCCTGTGGCCCGATTTCAGTTGGAACATGCCGGCGGATTATGAGGCCTCGCTCTTCTTCCTGGCCAACCCCAACGCGCCCACCAGCCTTCAATACCCCCGCGATACCGTCCGCGCCTTTTGCCGGAAGTTCCGCGGCGTCGTCCTCGTGGATGAGGCCTATGCCGATTTCGCCGGCTACAACTGCCTGGACCTGGCCCTTTCCATGGACAACGTCCTCGTCGGGCGCACCCTCTCCAAATCCTATTCCCTCGCCGGCCTGCGCCTCGGTTATGCCGTCGGTTCCGCCGCCCTGGTGGAAGGGATGTATAAAATCAAGGATTCCTACAACGTGGACCGCATGGCCCAGGAGGCGGCCCTGGCCGCCATCCTCGACCAGCCGCACATGCGCGCCAACGTGGAAAAAATAAAGGCCACCCGCGCGCAAACCGCCGCCGGGCTCAAGGCCCTGGGGTTTGAGGTCACCTCCTCCGACACCAATTTCCTCTGGGTGCGGCCCCCCTCCGTCCCCGCCGCCGAGCTGTTCCGCCGCCTTCGAGAGAACAAAATCCTCGTGCGCTACTTCCCCGGCGAACTCACCGGCGACCGCCTCCGCATCACCATCGGCACCAATGAACAAATGGCGGCCCTCCTCGCCCTGCTTCCCCGCCTCCTGGC
>CAZFSE010000128.1:0-12457 GCA_964521805.1 uncultured Verrucomicrobiota bacterium | reverse complement strand
AGAATCTGGCAAAAGCCAGGCGGATTGTGGTCAAGATCGGGAGCCGGGTGCTGGTTCAGCGCACGGGACGCCCGGATGTGCGCCGCATGAAGGCCCTGGTCAAGGAGGTTGTGGCCCTTCGCAAAAAGGGCTACGAGGTGGTCGTGGTCTCCTCCGGCGCCATCGGTTCCGGCCTGCATGCCCTCGAAATGACCACCCGCCCCACCACCCTCCCGGAACTGCAGATGGCCGCCGCCGTCGGGCAAACCCGGCTGATGACGGCGTATGACCGCCTGTTCTCCGCGCATGGATGCCGGGTGGGCCAGGTCTTGCTCACCCACGCCGACCTCAATGACCGGCGGCGGCACCTGAACGCCCGCAATACCATGCTCGCGCTCCTGCGGCATCAGATCATCCCCATCGTCAACGAAAACGATGTTGTGGCCGTGGATGAAATCAAGTTTGGCGACAACGACCTGCTGGCCTCGCTCGTTTCCCTCCTGATTCAGGCGGAGGTCATGATCCTGCTGACCACGGTGGACGGCTTTCGCATGCCTGCCAGCCCTGGGCGCACCCGGCGCGTGCGCCTGCTGGAGCAGGTCACGGATGACGTGCTGGGATATGCCGTTGGAAAAGGCAGTGCCCTCTCCACGGGCGGCATGTCCAGCAAATTGCAGTCGGCCGCGATGGCGGCCAAAACCGGTGTTTCGGTGGTGATCGCCAATGGCCGCTCAGACCGCATCCTGACCCGCATCATCGCGGGCGAGGATGCGGGCACCTTGCTGTCCCTTGCGCCGGACGCTTCAAACCCCTCCTTGAGCGGGCGCAAGCGCTGGATTGCGTTCTTCCATAAGGCGCAAGGCACGCTGGTCGTGGATCCGGGGGCCAAGGAGGCCATTGTGGGCAAGGGGCGCAGTCTCCTGCCCATCGGCATCCGGGACGTCGAGGGCCAGTTCAGCGCGGGTGCCGTGGTCAACGTTCGCACGGACGGGGAACCGGTCTTTGCACGGGGGCTGGCGGATTTCTCCAGCGACGACATCCGGAAAATCAAAGGGCATAAGAGCACGGAAATAGAAGCCGTGCTTGGATGCAAGGACTATGAGGCGGTCATCCACCGCGACAACATGGTGGTCCTCGACTCATCCCCAGGGAGCGACAACACATGAATCTACACGAACAGATGGTGAAGACCGGCGAGCAGGCGGTGCAGGCCTCGCGTCAATTGGCCCAGATGTCCTCGCGCAAGAAGAATGCCGTTTTGCAGGCCATGGCCGATGAACTGGAAGCCCGCAAGGAGGCCCTCCTGGCCGCCAATGCGCGGGACATGGAGGCCGGCAAAGCCGCGGGGCTTTCGGAGGCCATGCTGGACCGTCTTCTGCTGAACGAGGCCCGCATCGCCGCCATGGCCAAAGGCCTGCGCGACATCATCGGGCTCAAGGATCCCGTCGGCGCCCGCATCAGCCGGTGGATCCGCCCCAACGGGCTGGTCATCAATAAGATTCGCGTCCCCATTGGCGTCATTGCCATCATTTACGAATCCCGCCCGAACGTGACCTCGGATGCGGCGGGCCTGTGCTTCAAGACCTCCAATGCGGTGATCTTGCGCGGCGGCTCGGAATCCCTCGCCTCCAACCAGGCCATCGCGGAGGCCCTGCAGGCCGGCGGCGAGAAGAAGGGCCTGCCCCCCCACTCCATCCAGCTCATCGGCACCACCGACCGCGAGGCGGTCCGCGAGCTGGTCCAACTGGCGGGCCTGGTGGATCTGGCCATCCCGCGCGGAGGCGAAGGCCTGATTCGCGCGGTCACGGAGATGGCCCGCGTTCCGGTCATCAAGCATTACAAGGGCAACTGCCACGTCTATGTGGATGAAAGCGCCCAGCTCGACATGGCCTGGAAGATTGTGGAAAATGCAAAATGCCAGCGGCCCGGCGTATGCAATGCCATGGAGACCCTGCTCGTCCACGAAAAAATCGCCCCGGCATTCTTGCCCGCCATGGCGGAAAAATTGGCCGCCCGAGAAGTCGAACTGCGCGGAGACGAAGCCGCCCGCACCCTGGTGCCCTCCATGCGCCCGGCCACGGAGGACGACTGGTACACGGAGTACCTCGGCCTGATCCTGGCCGTCCGGATCGTCCCCGATGTGCAGGCCGCCGTGGATCATATCAACCGGTATGGATCAAAACACTCCGATGCCATCATCGCGGATGCCGAGATTGCCCAGAAAAGCTTCACCCTCCAGGTGGATTCGGCGGCTGTCTATGTGAACGCTTCCACCCGCTTCACCGATGGCGGGGAGTTTGGAATGGGGGCGGAAATCGGCATCAGCACCGACAAGATCCATGCCCGGGGGCCCATGGGCCTTGAGGAGCTGACCACCTACAAATACGTGGTCATGGGCGCCGGGCAGACGCGCGGATAAAGCCTCCCGCATGGCACCGGCCCTGCTTGAATAAAGCGTGGCCGTGTTGTGCCACGGGAGGTGGGCATGTCAATTCAGATCAAACGCCTGGTTCAATGGACGGTTGGCCTTCTTTTTCTCGCCCTGCTGGGCCTGATTCCCTCGGCCTGCAAAACACAGACCCGGAGCATCGCCCGCACGGAAATCTACATCAATCCCGCCAACTCGGCCCGCCTGGAACTCAATCTCGCGGATCGGACGCTATTGATGACCCAGGGGATGACCGTGATGTCCCAAGGGCATTATTACATCAAATGGAAACAGCTGTATTGCACGCGCAACAACAAAGAAATTGTCATTGGAGATATTCGTGGGGACCGGATCGAAACGGAGATCGGGCCCTTCATCAAATCAGGGGGCGGGTGAAGATCCGTAGGCCTTAAGCCACAGGATCTTCTTGGAGCGGACGTCCAGCTTCAGCAAAAAAACCTGCTCGTCCACCGAGGGGCTCATCAGGTCCGCTTTCATGCCTAGGATATAGAGGGACTCCCCCATGTGGGCGGCGGCGGCCACGCTGGCCAGGCCCACCTGTTCTTCCTTCAACGGCACATGAAACGTTTCGAGCAGTTCCCCGCTGAACGAAAGGCGGATCACCTGCACCCCGCCGGCGGAGGCGCCGGCCACCCAGCACTCGTTCTGCACACGCACAAGGACCGGAGCCAGGACAGAGCTAAACCCCCGCAGGGGAACCGACCAGCGTTGCTCCAGCTCATCGGTAAACTGCACCGCCTGGAACGCAGGGCTTCCGGGTTCGGCCCCCTTGGAATCCTGCATTTCAGAAGTGGACACCACCAGGATATGCCCCCCCGGGATCATGGAAAGAACGCGTCCGCCCTTCTTGTGAATACGCGCTCCAGACATCGCCTTCTCGCGCAACACATGGCCGCGCGGGTCACAGGCCAGAACCCACACCTCCGAGGGTCCAGGCTCCACGGGGTTCAACGGACCGGAGGTCATCACCAGCAGGAATCCCGTGGGCGTCTTCTCCCCCTCCACCACGCATTCATCGGCGCCACGGTCATACGATTGTGACCATGCGGTTTGCCCGCTGTCGTCCACACAGACCAGCCAGCCATCCTGGTTGGCACGTTCTGCGGTGGGCATCAACAGCGCGCCGCCCACCAGCACAGAGCCATCCGCCAGCGGAATCAACACACTGGGACGCCCGCCCTCCTCCAGCTCGCACGCCCACACCAAAGCCCCCAGGCGGTTCAACCGCTTCAGCCACGTCCGATGGCCCGCCACCGGCCCTTCGACAAAACGGCTTCCCGCCACCAACAGCCCGCCATCCTTCATCGCCAGCCCCGCCGCCGGCGTGTTCTGCTCCAGGGCTGGAAAATCCTGATCCCAGACGCGAAGCCCGTCGGAGGTGATTTTCCACAGCCAATAGAATGGGTCTTGCCCGGCCTGGCTGGTCTGGCCGCCGACATGGCAGAAACCCAGGGCCGTTTGCAGAAAAACAGGCGACTGGCTGGCCGCAACCTCGCCGGCGTCAGCCACCACCAAAGCCCCGCCCAGCGGGACAAGGCAAAGCATCCAGGTCCAAAACGTTTTCATCAGGGTTCCATGCATACCGGAGCCTTGTCATACGCTGTTGCTCCAATAAAATCGAGCAACAAAACGCGCTTGTTTCTCGCGGGAGTCCGCCCCCCTACACGGGGCGCACAGGGCGGCCCTCGATGTAGCCCCGGTAGCCTTCTGGGCACAGCTGAAACCTGGGGCCATCGTCATCGGCCCATGCGAATCCATAGGTTTCCGGCTTGCAGGATTTCATCACATCCCAGAGCGATGCAATGGCCGTTTCAAAATCCTTGTCTTCAAACGGAGGCCCTTGAAACACCATCATCTTGCAGGCGGGCAGGTGGATGACATCGAAACCGTCGGGCACTTCGCCGGCGTAATCCTCCGCAACCTCCACACCCTGAACATACTCGGAGGTCCCAGGCGCCCGCAGTCCGGGGGGCAGCCACAGGCCCATCGGCTCCTGCAACGCGTTCGGAATCGCCGCGAGTTGCTCCCACACCGCGCACCCCACTTCCTCGCAGTATTCAAAGTAATGGGTGGCCTTGCGGGCCCTCTTGACAATGGCCTTGCGGGCAGGCCGGTCGAGCACTTGAATAAACACGACCTCGGGCTTCTTGTTCTCTGTCATGGCGGGATCTCCTTTTTGCCTCCGTGTGTACCACTCCCGAAGCTGTGGAGGCATGAACAACGGTACGGGAGAATGGGTTCGGCGAAAGAGGGAGGGCGCCAGGCCAAACTGCCGCGAGAAGGCTCGGGTGAACCCTTCGTGGGAGTCGAAGACAAAGTCGAAGGCCACATCAATGACCTTGCAGGGCGTCTCTCGAAGCCTCTGTGCCGCCGCGGAAAGGCGCCGCAACCGGATGTACTCAAAGGGCGCTTTGCCGGTGACCTCTTTGAAAATCCGGGCGGCATGCCAGGGCGAGTAACAGGCGGTCCGCGCAAGGGAAGCCAGCGTGATCTTTTCGCCGAGGTGCGCTTCAATATGCGCCTGCATCCTCTCGGCGGCTTTTATTCTCTCCCAATGCGTCAGCATCGTTGATCCTCTTTCCACTTCATGCCGGCCAGCGTATCACACCCCCGCCCCGGCGTCTTGACCGTGCTTGCGAATCTATCGCGGCGGATGTTTTTTCACACTTCATCACAATCCTGTCATACTCTTGTCACAATTCCCTGCCACACTCCACCCCTAACAACTAGACGGAGGTGGTGGTATGAAGTGGCTCGATCAGAATAAGTGGTTTGTGCTGGCGGTGCTGTTTCTTGGGGTCAATGCGTGGGGAATCTTCCGCCTGCGCCCGCCCCCGGACGGCGGCGAAACGCAGGTCTTTGCCTCCTTTGAGCCGGGAGACGGAGGCCTGATTGAATCCAACACCCCGGTGGCCTGGACGTTTTCCCAAGCCATGGTGCCGGAGGAGGCCGCCGGGCAGGAGCTGGCAGACGGCCCCATCGTGTTTCAGCCTTCTGTTTCAGGCCGGTTCCGATGGACCTCCTCTGACCGGCTGGAGTTTGCTCCCCAAGCGGAATGGCCGGCGGGGACGCTTTTCACAGCCTCGTGGGCCCCCGCACTGAAAAGCCTTTCCGGCAAGGCACCCGCCCCACCCCGCACCTTCGCCTTTCAAACGCCCGCCCTGCAACTGCTGGAGGCCCGGCAGGTTCAGTTCGATGAGGACCGTCGCGTCACTCTCCGGCTCGCCTTTAATGCCGCCGTCACGCCCGCCGCACTACTCCAGCACTTGCTCATCGAAAGCCCGAAGGGGCAGGCGCTGAACGTCTCCCCCGTGGGCCAGACGGAAGGACGCATTCTTCTGGTTCAAACCTCGCCGGTCGGTGCGGATCATCTAATCTTGAAGCTGAAGAAAGGGCTTCGTGGCGCCGCGGGACCCCTGCCTCTGGAGAGCGACGTGGAGCAAACCGTCAAGTGCTATGACACGATGGCCATCACAAAAATTCAGGGCGAAAGCGAGGCCTTCGAGAACAGCCGGATCAGCTTCAACACCTCCAAGCCGCTCGACTTCTCTTCGGCCCAGCCATTTATTGAGGTCAGCCCCGCCGTGGAATTTGTGGTGGAGCCGGGCCCCTACTCCTGGAACCACGAATGCCGTCTGATGGGCACCTTCCAGCCGGGGCGCAATTACACGGTAACCTTCCACGAGGGCCTCAAGAGCACAGACGGCTCCCGGTTGCCCACGGATCAAACACTGACGGCCTATTGCCCGGACCGCAACGCGTCCGTTTCCTTCAAAAACGCCGGCCACTACCTCTCCACGCGCGGCAACCTGCTGGTGGCGCTTTCCAGCGTCAATGCGCAACGGATCAAGGTCACCGCGCATCGCATCCAGCCCAACAATCTGGTGCAGTTTGCGATGCGACGGCTGGACAATTACAACTGGTTTTATGGCGAACCCTCCAGCCATCTCACCCGGAAGGTGGGCACACAGGACATCCAGGTGGACGCAAAGGCCAATGCCATTACGGAGACGCAGGTGGACTTGCGAACCTTGCTGGGCAACGAGCTTTCCGGCGCGTTCCATGTGGAGGCGGAAGGATCTGCTGGCGGAGGCGCCAGCCACCTGGTGATCGTGTCCGACATCGGCCTCTCCGTCCATCGCTCGCCGCACGGCCTGTTGGTCTGGGTCAATTCGCTTCATACGCTCGAGCCCATCCGCCAGGCGCGAGTGCAGGTGTACTCGCGGAGCAACCAATCGCTGGGCTCCGCGGAGACGGATGAGCAGGGCCTGGCCCGGATTGACCTGCCGGCGGATGTGGGAGAAGACGCCTTTCTGCTCACCGCCAGCCAGGGGGATGACATCACGTACCTGGACCTTCAATCCACCCAGGTGCCCTACCCCGCGACCGCGGGCGAACAAGCCCGCGTGGATCAGGGCTATGAGGCCTATGTGTACACCGACCGCGGCATCTACCGCCCGGGCGAAACGGTGCATGCGCGAGCCATTCTGCGCGAGCACGGCCAGCCGGGCCGGTTAAGCTGTCCCGCCCCCCTGCCCGTGGAATTGCGGGTGGTGCGTCCTGATGGGCAGGTTCAACGAACGCTGAAGGCCATGACCTCACCTTTGGGAACAACGGACTTCGAGTTTCAATGGGCGGAGCATGACCGAATGGGGCGCTATCAACTCCTGCTGGCCACCCCCGGCGCGACCCAGTCGGTCGGCGCCACCAGTCTCTTGCTGGAGGAATTTGTTCCACCGCAGATTGCGGTGGACATCAACAGTCCGGAGGGGCGCGCACAGCCGGAAAGCGGCATCACCTTCACGGTCTCGGCCCGGCATCTCTTTGGACCCAAGGCGGCGGGAAGCCCGGTCCATGGCGGGGTGCGCTTTGTCCCCGCCGAATTTACGGCCTCCAACTGGCCGGACTATGTGTTCAGCGATGCCGAAAAAAGCTTTCAACCGGTCGTGCAGGCCCTCGGCCGCCAGGTGTTGAATCAGGAAGGAGAGGCCACATTCTCCGCCTCCATCCTAGCCTCCTGGCGTCCGCCCTCCAGCCTGCAAGCCATCCTGGAGGCCACGGTGCTGGAAAGCAGTGGGCGCGCGGTATCGGAAACGGCCACGCGCTGGGTGGATGTCTATCCCGTGTATCTCGGCCTGAAGATGGCAGGTTCTGAAGGAGCGCGGCAGACCGGTGTTTCCCAGGAAACTGCCATCGTGGCCGTTCATCCGGATGGCTCGCTGGATACCGGCCCGCGTGAAATTGAATGGACGCTCTATTCGGCCACCTGGTCCTCCATTCTGCGCAAGGACACCGATGGCCTGTTCACCTTTCACTCGGAGCGGCGGCTGACGCCCCTGCAATCCGAGCGCCTCACCCTGAAGAACGGCGAGGCGCGGCAGGCCTTCACCCCCGGCGCCTCCGGCCTCCAGGTGCTGGTGGTCCGCGATCCCGCCAGCGGGGCTTCCGCCTCGATGGAGTTTTATGTGGGATCCCCCGACCAGGCCTGGATGGCCTGGTCCATGGCCTCGCCTGACCGCGTGGAGCTGGAATGGGACAAGAAGAGCTACCTTCCGGGCGACACCGCGCGCCTACTCATCAAAGCGCCCTTCACCGGGAAGGCCTTGGTCACCATCGAATCCGACCGCACCCTGGAGAGCCGGATCGTCCAACTGGAGAAGAACACGGCGGAGATCCCGGTGCTCGTTCTGCAGGAGTACGCGCCCAACGCACACGTCTCCATCAACCTCCTGCGCGGACTTGCGCCCGGTGAATCCTGGGCGACCCACCGGGCCGTCGGACGGATTCCCTTGGTGCTGGATATGTCGCACCTGCGCTTGAAAACGACCCTAACATCACCCGAGGTGGTGCGCCCCATGAGCCCGCTGGAGGTGGACATCACCGTCACGGATGCGGAGGGGCGCGGGGTACCGGCGGAGGTCACCGTGGCGGCGGTGGATGAAGGCATCTGCAGGCTGACCCGCTTCAAGAGCCCAGACCCCGCTGACTTCTTCAGCGCCCTGCGCGCACCCGTGGTGGATCTGTTCGATCTCTATTCGCTGTTGTTGCCGGAGCTGAAAAAGGAAGTATCCGGAACGCCCTCCGCGACGGGAGGCGATGGAGATCAGGAAGCCCTTCAGCGGCTGAATCCCATCAAGGCCCGCCGCTTCAAACCAACGGCCTTGTGGGCCACCGTACAAACGGGGGCCGATGGTAAAGCGCGCGTTTCGCTGGACATCCCGGAGTTCACCGGCCAGTTGCGCCTCATGGCCGTGTCCACGGCGCGGGATGCCTTTGGGGCCGCCACGAAAAATATCGTGGTCCGCCGCCCTCTGGTGGTGCGCCACTCCCTGCCGCGCTTTCTGGCGCCCGGTGATGAATGCCTCCTGCCGGTGGACCTCCTTAACGGCACCTCTGAAAAGGGCCTGGCCACGGTAGCCGTGACCTGCCAGGGGCCGGTCGTCGTGACCCCCGCCGGCGCACAAAGCGTGGAGCTGGATAAAGACGCCACGCACAGCCTGTCCTTCCAGCTGAAGGCGGCGGACACGGCCGGGCGGGCGGTGATCACGATCTCCGCGGAGCTGGGCACGGAAACCTTCCGGGAGGAAATCGAACTGGCGGTGCGCCCCGCCTCCGCCCGCACGCAGGCGGGCGGATCAGGCGCCATCGCAGGCGGAGAAAGCGCGATCGTGGAGTGGCCGGGCGGCTGGCTGGAGGGCACGACCGAGTACCGGCTGACGGCCTCCGCCCTGCCCTCTCTGGAATGGGCGGGCGGGCTGGAATATCTGCTGGAGTATCCGTATGGATGCCTGGAGCAAACGGTCTCGGCCTCCTTCCCCCTGCTGGTGCTGGCGGATTTGGCGGCGGTGATACAGCCCGGCGTCCTGACCCGCGAGCAGGCGGCGCAACGCGTCCAGGCAGGCCTTCTGCGGGTGCTCTCCATGCAAAATGCCAGCGGGGGCTTCCAATACTGGCCGGAACAATCTTCGCTCTACGAATGGGGCACCCTCTACGCCACCCACTTCCTGCTGGAAGCTCAAAAAGCCGGCTACGAGGTCCCCCCGGAACGAATCTCCGCGGCCCTGGGCTTTATCCGCCAACAACTCAACAAGCGCGTCACGGATCCGGGCATGTTCCAGGATCGACCGTATGCCTGCCTGGTGCTGGCCCTGGCGGGCACACCGGAGCACGGATGGATGTCGCGCCTGCATGAGGAACCTTTGTATTATGGAGCCCGGGTGGAACTCGCGGCGGCCTTCGCCGCCGCCGGCCTGCGGCGTGATGCCTCAGGGGTGCTCTCCTTCCTCGATCCGGCGCGCGCGGAACAGACTCGCTCCACCAGCGGACGCCTGAGCTCAACCGCGCGCAACCTCGCCCTCTGGCTGTCCATCCAGTTGGATCTGGACCCTGAGAATCCGGACATCCCCGGCCTGGTGGACCAGCTCAACCGGCTCCGGCGCCAAGACCACTGGGGGACCACGCAGGACAATGCCATGGTCCTGCTGGCCCTGGGAAAATACAGCCGCCTGTTGCTCAGCCAGCAGAAGGGCTTCACGGCGCGAGCCCTTTCCAACGAGGGTGAGCGTCCCTTCACACACCAGGAACCGCTCCAGATCAAGACCAACCAGGCCGGACGAATGGAACTGGTGAATGACGGGCCAGGAACCGCCTGGTTCTCCTGGCGGGTGGAAGGCGTCCCTCTCAATGGCGCGCTGACGGCAGAACATCATGGCCTCTCCATCCAGCGGCGACTGCTGGATCTCCAGGGAGAGCCCCGTCAAGACGGGCCGCTGGAACAGGGCGAATTGCTGGTGGTCGAATGGAGCCTTGAACTTCCACAAGACGTGGACAACCTGGTGATCACCGACCTCCTGCCGGCCGGGCTTGAAGTGGAGAACACCGCCCTGGCCACCTCGCAGATCATTCCGTGGGTCCGGCAAAAAAGCACGCTCCCCCTGCGCCGGGTGGAGGTGCGCGACGACCGTGTCCTCGGCTTCACGGAGCGTTGCGGGGGACTTCGGCGCTACTATTATGCCGTTCGCGCTGTCACCCCGGGCGTCTTCGTCCATCCCGCCATTGCGGCGGAATGCATGTATGATCCGGACCTCTGGAGCCGCCATGAACAAAGCCAGATCAAAGTGCGGTAACGCACGCACACGCCGCCGCGCCTGGACCTGGATGGCCGCCTTGGCCGCCCTAAGCCTGGGCGGAGGCTGGCTGGCGCTAACCCTCGAACCGGGGACGTTGAAGGACTATCCGTCCGCAACCGTCCTGCTGGACCGGCATGGCGAGCCCCTGCGCATCCGGCTGGGAAAGAATGATCTCGACTGCCGCCCGGTGGCCCTCTCGGCCACCGGGCGATGGACCGCGAAGGCCCTGATCGCGGTCGAGGACAAGCGCTTTTTTTGGCACCCCGGACTGGACCCTTTGGCCCTTCTGCGCGCGGTCGCGCTGAATCTGCTGAAGGGGCGCGTTGTTTCCGGTGCCTCCACCATCACCACGCAGGTCATCAAGATGAACGAACCGCGCCCCCGCACCCTGCGCACCAAATTGCTTGAGGCGGCGGGTGCACTGAACCTCGAACAACGCCTGGGGAAGGAGGCCATTCTTGAGCAGTATCTGAACCGCGCGCCCTTTGGAGGAAACCTGGCCGGCATCGAAAGCGCAAGCCTCCGCTACTTTGGAAAGCATGCCGCCGATTTAAGCCTGGCGGAATCCGCTCTGCTCGCGGGATTGCCGCGCTCGCCTTCCTTCTGCCGCCCCGACCGGCAGGCCGTCCGAGCCTTCCAGCGCCGCGCCGAAGTCCTCACCGCCATGAAAAAACGCGGCCTGGTGGATGATGAGCAATATGCCCTGGCCCTGCGCGAACCCCTGCGCGTTCAGCCCGGCGGCGCGAGCTTCCGCGCGCCGCATTTCAGCGAATGGGTGCTGGCCTCCTGCCCGGCTCCAGGTCCGCGCAAGACCACGCTGGACCTCCACCTGCAGGACAAGCTGGAGTCCGTTCTTCGCAACCACCAAAAAGCCCTGCGCCAGCAAGGCATTCCCGGCGCAGGCGTGGTCCTTCTGGAGGTCAAAACAAGTGCCATCCGAGCCCTGATCGGATCGCCCGATTATTTTGACGCCACCCGCGCCGGGCAAGTCAATGCCGCCCTCGCACGCCGTTCGCCCGGATCGGCCCTGAAGCCGTTCCTGTATGCCATGGCCCTGGATGAAGGGCGAATCACCCCCGAAACCATTTTGCGCGATGACCCGCTGGCCTTTCCTCAGTACGAACCCAAAAACTTTGACGAGCAGTTTTCCGGCCCCGTCTCCGTGCGTGAAGCCCTGGTGCGTTCGCTGAATATTCCGGCGCTCCAGCTTGCCCTCAACGTGGGCGTGCCCCGCCTGCTGGACCGCCTCCGGCAGTTGGGCCTGGGCACCCTGGACAAGCCTGCCGCACATTACGGCCTTGGACTGATTTTGGGCGGAGGCGAAGTCACCCTGCAAGATCTGGCGAATGCCTATGCCTGCCTTGCGCGGGGAGGTGAATACCTGCCGGTCCACTTCTTGGAACCCACGGGAATGGAGCCGCCTGCCACACGGATCTTTTCCGAGGAAGCCTGCTGGCTGATTTCGGACATGCTCAGCGGCGATGAACGGGCGATGGCCATCTCCGGCCATGCCGCCGCCACGCCCACACCGCGCATGGCCTGGAAAACAGGCACCTCAGCGGGACATCGGGATGCCTGGGTCGTCGCCTGGAATACGGAGTATGTCCTCGGCATCTGGCTGGGGCGTCCGGATGGCCAGCCCATCCCGGAGTTGGCGGGCCTGGCCGCCGCCCCCATGGCCATGGAGATGTTCCGCACCCTGCACCCACCGGGCCAGGCGCCTTGGTACACGCCGCCCGCGGGCTTGAGCCTGCGGTCGGTCTGCGCCGAAAGCGGCTTGTGCCCCGGGCCCCATTGCGCACACCGGATTCAGGATTATTTCCTGCCCGGCATCTCGCCGTCGCACGCCTGCTCCCTGCACACGATGGCCGGCGCCCTGCCCACCCCCATCGCACAGCCC
>CAZFSE010000127.1:0-12742 GCA_964521805.1 uncultured Verrucomicrobiota bacterium | reverse complement strand
TCACATCTTAAATTGTAAATTTTAAAGGCTTGAGGGAGTGTTGGGGAGAGGGTTCAGGCTCAGCGGGCATGAAGGCCCCGCCGTCCCTTTTCCGCAACGAAGATGGACCGATTCAGGACGTCAGCGAGGCCATTGCGGACCGCGAGCCGCGGTCCCTCCCAGATCGTGTCACAGACCGTTGCCTGCTTTGGGAACAATTCTTGGATTGCGGGATTGGCGCGTTGGAATATACTCTTCACCGGATGACCTCCTCTATTTGCTTGCGGCGGCTGAATGGCCTACCTCGTTTTGAGCATCATCACACGCGTCATCCCGATCCCGCCACAAGGCGGGCAGAGGGAATGGCCGGGAGATCATCCATGGATGCAGGATATCCTCCCGTGAAGGCGGGAAAGCTCAGCGAGCGTCGCTGATGTGCCCCCTCGCCTCCCCGTCATTCATTGGGAAAACGGGTATTCCCGTATTTCTCACCCGTGAAGGGGTCGGAGTGAGGTGACCCTCGCATTAGAGTTGACAACAGGTCCAGTCGTCTTGACGTTATAACGTTGTGACGTTATATTAGCTACATGAAAACAATGAACCGCAGATCAACGGTTTACCTGGAACCCGGCCTGCACAAGGCGTTGCGGGTGAAAGCAATCGAAACGGATCAATCCATTTCTGATCTAATTAATGAAGCCATTCGAGTTAGCCTCCTTGAAGACGCAGAAGATTTGACTGCTTTTTCAGAACGCGCAAAAGAGCCAAATCTCGATTTTGAATCTGTGCTCAAGGAGTTAAAACGCCGTGGCAAACTATAAGGTCCTAATCAAGCCATCGGCGGCCAAGGAGCTTGAGTCTGTCCCCAAAAATGATCGCCAGCGCATCACTGATCGCATTCTTTCTTTGTCCAACAATCCCAGGCCTGCGGGCACCGAAAAAATGACAGGCGTTGATCGCTATCGTATTCGGCAAGGCGATTACCGAATTCTTTATGAAATACACGACCGCGATATCGTCGTAATTGTTGTTAAGATCGGCCATCGACGAGATGTTTATCGCTAACGACCTCCAATAAAAGAAGAGGCGCCAGAGGGCTCCAGGCGGCTCCTCGGCCAGCCCTTAACCCCAGAGGGCGGCGAGCAGCACCGCTCTTCTGCGCCAAATGGCCACACCCCAGACGGGAGCAGGATGCTCCCTCCACCATGGAGACAAACAGGCGGAGACGTGGACGAAAGCTTTATCTTGCCGGAGCGTCAGCGACCGGCAAGCGGACACGGGGCGGCAGGAGATGCTTCGACACGCCGGGCGCGCAGGCGCCCTAGCGGCTCAGCATGACAGACGGGGGAGTTACGCCGTGCGCCAAATGGCCAAACCCCAACAGCGTTTGGACCTATGGAGGCAGGATTCCGTTGGGCGGCTTGATTTCCGATCCATGCCGGGGTATGTAAAGCCTCACTATGAAAGAAAATAAAGTCACCTTTGAAGAAATCATGTTTTCCGTCATCGCGGCCACACAGGACACGTTCAAGGCGTACTTGAACATGGAGGTGCTGGCGGGCAAGGTGGAGGAAAAGGTGGAGCCGGTGGAAGCAGATGTCGTGGGGATCGTGGGCATTGCGGGGGCGCGGGTGGGCTACATCCTGTTCGCGGCGGACCGGGCCACCGCCGCCCTCGTCGCCAAGAAACTGCTGATGATGGATGACGCGGACGATGACAGCATCCGGGATTCCATTGGCGAGCTGGCCAACAACATTGCCGGCGCGCTCAAGAGCAAGTACAACGAGCAATATGGCGGCGTGGCCCTGGGCCTGCCCCTGATCATGTCAGGCCGCATCACGCCGATGGAAACCGGCAAGAAAGATTCATCCGTCAATGTCCAAAGCCATGGCGTCATCATCCCCTTCAAGTCATTTGATGCCACCATTTCGTTTACGGTGATGGTGTACGTCTAGGCTTCACACGGTGCGGCCTCACTCCTCCAGCCCCAGCGCCTGGCGGGCGGGTTTGAAGCGGGGGTCAAGTGCCAGGACGCGCTGAAGGGCCGCGAAGGATTCCTCATCGCGCCCCTGTGCGCGCAGGGCGACGGCGAGATTCCAGTGGGCTTGCACGCTTTTGGGCTGAAGCTCGAGTGCGGAGCGCAACAGCGCCTCGGCCTCCGCATAGCGCCCGCCCTCCCCCTCCAGCACGGCCAGGTTCAACAGGGCGGTGGCTTCACGCGGATTCAATTCGGACGCCCGGAGGAACGCGGCGCGGGCGGCGGGGCGGTCCTCCCGCCGCTTGGCCTCCAGCCCCAGCCAGACCTGCGCACGGGCACTGCGGGGCTCCGCTTTCAGGGTGGCGGCCCAGAGGGTGGCATCGTCCTTCCAGTCCCGCAGGCGATGCGCGGTGGCCCACGCGCCCGTGGCGCACAACGCGGCTACGACCAGGGCCAGTAGCCTCCGGTTGCGCAGGCACGTGAGGGCCCATGCGGGAATCAACACAAACCCGGCGGCCATCAGGTAGAGATAGCGTTCCGCCATGGGATTGAAGAGTGGAAGCAGGTTGGAAACAGGCAGAAACGCGATCAGGAACCAGCCCATTCCAAAGGCCAGCAGGGGCACGCGCCGCAGGGACCAAGCGCCCGCCAGCCAGGCGGACAGTCCGAAGAGTCCGGCCCAAAAGCGAAACGACCCCAGCGCCACAGGTGGCAGGCGGATGTCGGCGCATAGCTCCCACGGCCAGAGCAGGAGCCCGATATAGCGCACAAAGATCCAAGGGGCGGTCAGGAGGTTGTGTGGAAACAGGAGAGAATATCCATTCCAAGGGCCATCCAAGGCCTGGAGCTGGGGCGTCCACGACCACAGCCACATCCAGGCCAGGGAGATCAGTCCGGAGGCCAGCACCAGGAGGAGCCTCCTTCGTCCATCGCCGGGTGAGGGCAGGAGAAGGAACAGCAGGCCCATCAGCACGGGGGCCACCACGGCGGACTCCTTGGAAAGACCGGCCAGCATTATGCTGGACAGCGAAATAACGCAGGCCCAGGCGGAGGGCCTCAACGCCCACAGCAGGCCCAGGAGAATAAACAGGGTGCAGAGCAGATCCTCGCGAAACGCCGGAACCTGCACGGCCTCGGAAAGGGCGGGATGCACCGCGAAGAACAATGCGGCCACCCAGGCGGCAAGGGACCCGGAAGGCCCCGACACGCGCAACGCCAGCCGAAAGACCAGCCAGCAGGCCAGGACATGCAACAGAATATTCGTGGCATGAAGCCCCACCGGGTTGAGCCCCCAGAGCCAGCGGTCGGAAAAATAGGACAGCAGAACCACGGGCCGCCGGCCATCCGTCACGGTGGGATCCGCCAGCGTGCGCAGGGCCAGCACGTCACGGACATGGGCGGGATTCTCCAGGAAGGCATTTTCGACGATGGTCCCGTGGTCGTCATAGACAAAGGCGTGTGAAAGCCCAAAGAGATAAGGGCCCGCCGCGCAGAGGATCAGGACAAGCACTCGCAGGCTGTTGGGGATCCGATCCATGAGACTCCTGCCGGGCTCACCCCGGCTTCAAGGCACCATAAAAGGCTTCCCAGAAGGGGTCCACGCCCGGATGCTCCAGCGGGCGGCGAACGCCGTCCTCCACCACCTGGATGCCCTGGGATTTGTCCAGCATTTCCCCGCAGATCGAGGCCCGAATGCCGTGGCCATCCAGCCGGCTCAATACCTCCTTTGCGAACGCGGGGCGCACCATGGCGATCATCGTGCCTTCGCTGATACTGCTGAACGGATCAATGTCAAACATCTCGCAAATCTCAGGAATGGACGGGGTGACGACAATCTCATCCTTGTGAACCACCAACCCCAGCCCGGCGGCCAGCGCCAGCTCGTGCAGGCCGCCCCAGATGCCATACTCCGTGGCATCGTGCATCGCAGAAACACCCCGGTCACGGGTGCCCACCGCCGCCGCCACGCGCGCATCTTCCACAATGGACATCTGATAAAAAACCTTCTCCGCGTCCCGGCGGAAGTCCGCCCCGAACCGCGCCTCGATCCGGTCGGGGAACATCGCCGCGAAAATGCCGGCGGCCTCGATGGCGGGACCCTTGGTGATGATGATTTGATCACCGGGCCGGCAAAAGCACGGGGAGCAGTAGGCATCACGCGCGCCCACGGCCATGAACGTCGCGCCACCCACCATGGGATAGGCGCAGTTGGCATAGCGCCCGGTATGGCCGGTGACCACCGCCGCGCCCATTTTTTTGCATTCCTCGTGAATCACCTTCCACATCAGGGCCAATTCGTCATCCGTGACTTCCGGGGGCAGGTTGAGGTCAATGGACAAGTAGGCCGGCGGCAGGCCGGAGGTCACGGCGTCGCTGGCCAGGATATGCAGGGCAAACCAGGCGGAACGCTCAAAGCCATATTCGGGCACAATGAACACGGGATCCGCCGTCATGGCCATGGCAAATTCACCCAGCTCAATGATGCCGACATCCACCCCCTGCTCGGGGCCCACGACCACCTCGGGGCGAGGGGCGCCCAACTGGGGCTTGATGACCTTCTGAAAAAAGTTGTCGGTGATTTTTCCAAGTTGCGGCATGAGCGCTTATCCTTTCTTAGACATAGCCAATCTTCTTCAGCAAAAAATAGTTCCGATTCCAATTTTTCTCCACCTTGATCCACAGGTTGAGTTTGACGGATTTCTCATACATCATGGCCAGCTCCTTCTCAGCCAGGCGCCGGACCGCGCGCAGGCGGTGCCCCTTGGGGCCGAGGACAATGGGCTTCTGGGAGGGCTGGTTGACGTAGATGGTGCCGTTGACCACCCACGCGGAGGGCTCTTCCTCCACCGACTCAATCCAGACCGCCACCTCGTGGGGCAGTTCTTCCCGCAGGCAAAGAAACAGCTTCTCGCGGACGATGTCCGCGATATTGATCAGGCGGGGGAAGTCGGTCAGCACATCCGAGGGGAACAACTGGGGGCCCGGCGGGACCAGGTTGAAAAGCACCGCCAGCAGTTCCGGCAGGCCGCGCCCCGTCAGGGCGGAAACTTCCACCCACAGAGGCTCGGGGCCAGGCGGGGCCTCCGGGAGGGCGGCGCACGCCTCGAGGCTGGCTTGCGCCCAGGCCTTGCGCAAGTCTTCCGCATGGCGGCTGGAAATGTCCGCCTTGTTCAAGGCCACCACGCACGGGGATGGGGTTTTCACCAGCCGGCGAATCCAGCCAATATCCTCGTCGCGCGGCGGCTGGCTGGCATCCGTGACCAGCAGAACCACATCCGTGCCTTCAATGGAGGCACGCGCGACGCGGTTCATGATTTTTCCCAGCTCGCTGGACGCCTTGTGAACACCCGGCGTATCCAGAAAGACCAACTGCCCCCGCTCCTCATTCAGAATGCCCCGGATCAGATTGCGCGTGGTCTGCACCACGGGGCTGACGATGCTGACCTTTTCGCCCAGCACGGCATTGAGCAGGCTGGATTTGCCCACATTGGCGCGCCCCACCAACGCGATCATGCCGCAGTGCAGAAGAGCGGCCCCTTCGGTCGGGTTTTCAATCGGCTGGCCGGGCGCGGGGCATTCTTCCACGGCGTTCAAACCTCCACCACATCGCCCTGCGATGGGGTGAACACATCGCCGGTTTTTTGCAGGCGCAGGGCATCCGCCAGCGCGTCGCGCTGATCCGTTTCCCCATGCACCAAATAGACTTTCTTGGGCCGGATATGCCCGACATAATTGAGCAGGTCGTTGCGGTCGGCATGGGCGCTGAAGGCATTCAACACCACGACCTCCGCCTTGCGCTCATGCCAGTCGCCAAAGATGCGCACCTTGGTCTCGCCATCCACCAGCCGCCGCCCCAGGGTCAGCTGGGCCTGAAACCCCACAATCAGAATGGTGCTCAATGGATTTGCAATGCACTGCTTGAGATGGTGCAGGACGCGCCCATGTTCGCACATGCCGGAGGCCGCGATGACAATGGAGGGCTGGCTGGAGGTGGAGATGCTCTTGGACTCCTCCACGGAGCTGACAAAATGAACCCACGGAGGCTCGATGGCGGAGCCGACAATATTGCTCAAGGCGCGCGTCTCTTCGTCCAGGTAATCATAATTCAGCTCAAAGATTTTGGACACGGCGGCGGCCATGGGGCTGTCCACATACACGGGGACGCGCGGCAGGCGGCCCTTGGAGACCAGCGAGCTCAAATGGAAGATGATTTCCTGCGCGCGTTCCAGCGCAAAGGAGGGAATGATGACCTTGCCGCCGCGGTCCAGTGTTTTTTGAATGGCCTGAAAGAGCTGTTCCTCGGCCTGGCCGGGCTCATCATGCAAGCGGTCGCCGTAGGTGCTTTCCATCACCAGCACATCGAGATTCTCCTGCCACTCGGGGTCGCGGATCAGCGGGAGATCCTTGCGGCCAAGATCCACGGCAAAGCCGATGCGCACCTTGCGGCCCCGCTCCTCGATATCGAAGGTGGTCAGCGCCGCGCCCAGAATGTGGCCCGCCTCCTGAAAGGTGACGCGAACACCAGGCTCCACCTGGACCGGCTCGCCATAATGGAAGCCCCGGAACAGCGGAAAGCATTTTTCCGCATCCGGCAGGGTATAAAGAGGAAGCACCGGCTCCAGATCTTTGCGGTTGGTCTTCTGATTCAAATACGCGGCATCCTGCTCCTGAATTTTTGCGGCATCGCGCAACATGATCGAACAAAGCTCCACGGTCGCCGTGGTCGCATAGATGGGGCCCTGAAATCCCTTTTTGACCAGCGAGGGAATATTGCCGCAATGGTCAATGTGGGCATGCGAAAGCACCATGGAATTGACCATCCGGACATCGAAGGGAAAACTGCGGTTGATGGAGTCCGCCTCCTTGCGGCGTCCCTGGAAAAGCCCGCAATCGCGCAGGATCCTCCGCCCATTGGCCTCCACAATGTGTTGTGAGCCGGTAACTGTTTCGACCCCGCCGAGAAAATGTATTTTCATTTTGTGTAATTCTTGGAACTATCCGGCTGAATCGTACCCGCAGAAGGTCCGGCACGCAACAGCTTTGGATGACCAGCATGAAGAAAAAGATTCAGCCCGCGCCCCTGCCAGAGGCCTATGAGCGGCTCTTTGCGCACTGGGGCCCCCAGCATTGGTGGCCGGGCCGCACGGACATCGAAATCATTGTGGGGGCGATCCTGACGCAAAACACGGCCTGGAGCAATGTGGAGAAGGCCATCCGGCGCCTGCGCCAGGAACAGGCGCTGAATCTGAAGAACCTGCACGAGGCCCCCTTGGACCAGCTGGCGGACTGGATTCGCCCGGCGGGCTATTTCAACGTCAAGGCCCGCCGGCTACGCGCGTTCACCCAGATGGTGCATGACCAGTACGGCGGCTCCCTCAAGAAACTGCTGGCCGAGGATACTCCCGCCCTCCGCACGGTCCTGCTGGGCGTGAAGGGGATCGGCCCGGAAACCGCGGACAGCATCCTGCTCTATGTGGCCCAACGCCCGGTTTTCGTGGTGGATGCCTACACCAGGCGCTTTTTACTGCGCCAC
Organism: uncultured Verrucomicrobiota bacterium; assembly: GCA_964521805.1. Classification (GTDB taxonomy): domain Bacteria; phylum Verrucomicrobiota; class Kiritimatiellia; order CAIQIC01; family GWF2-57-35; genus CAZFSE01. Next base: position 5,252 of record CAZFSE010000127.1, on the reverse strand, counting down.
CAGTGGATGCGCGCGGATTGGACCTATGACGAGGTGGCCGCGCTCTTTGAGCGGCAGTTGCCTCGCGAAACAGCCCTGTTCAATGAGTACCATGCGTTGATTGTCGCCCTCGGAAAATATCTGTGCCGGGCCAGAACCCCCCGGTGCGCGGAATGTCCCCTGCACACCTTCCTCCCCCCTGAAGGACCGGCGGCATGAAGCACTCAGCTCCCTGTTCCAACCCCTGGAAACAGACCGCGGCGGGCCTGCTGGCCGCGCTGGCACTGGCCGCCTGCCGGTCCGCCCCTCCTCCTGCCGTGCAAACGTCTCCGCCGCCGTTGAACCGGTATGACATCGGAAGCATCCTGCACGTGAACGAAAAATCTGGATATGTCATTGTCCGATGTGCCATCCTGCCTTCTGAACACGAAGAGTTGAACGTGGTGCGTGAAGAGAGGGAGGTGGCCCGCATCCGCCTGGCCGGACCCAGGCGCCCCCCGTATCTGGCGGCAGACGTGCTGGCCGGCACGCCGCGCAAAGGTGACCGCGTGCGGCTTGAGAAAAGAACCGGCATGAAATGAGAGGCAAATTATGTTTGGCGGAAGAATTGGCATCCCAGAAATCTTGATTGTCCTGCTGGTCCTGGTGGCATTTTTTGGCGCGCGGAAAATCCCTGAGATCGCCCGTTCGCTGGGAAAAAGCCTGGGCGAATTCAAAAAAGGCCGCGAAGAGGGCAACCGCCCGGACGCCCCCCAAGACAGCAAATCCGAAGCGGACGGCAAGAAAGAGTAGCCTGCCCTACCCCTTGGCTGTCATGGGGCTTGCTTGCGCAACATGAAGCCTTCCTGCTTCATGGAAGACTCTCCCAGCCCGGAGCTCAGGGGATCAATCACTTGAAGCATGGACGGAGGGACGGTTTCAGCTTCCTCGGTGCCCACACCCAGGCTCTTTTGAAAGTCAATCCACAGGGCCTGTTCGCGCACACCATCAAAGTCAGGACTGCGAACCCAGCTCCCCACAAACCCCATTCCAAAAACACTGGCCGCACGGTTCAAGGTGCTGATCGCCTTCTCCACCTGCAACTGCCGGGCATGGCAAGCGGCCAGGTTGTAATAGGTCGTGGCATTGGCGGCATTTTGCTGGAGCAAGGTGTTAAACACCTCCACCGCCCGCTTGTAGTCGCCCAGCTTCGTATACGCCACCCCCAGATTGTTCTGCGCCATGGCATTCTCGGAGTCCAGGCTGACAATTTTTCGCAAATGGGGGATCGCCTGGCTGATCTGATCGGTGTTCAGATAGGCGGTGGCCGCAATTTGATTGGCCTGGATGGCATCATCGCCGGAATTAAGGCTCCAATCGGCGACCATCAGGGCCGCCGGATACTGTTTGAGGAGAATCAGATTGTACCCCAGCAACTGCCGGGCCGGGGCGCTCCACGGGCTGGCGTCGAGCACCTGCTCCAGCAACGCCACCGCCGCCTCCGCATTCTGCTGGCGCGTATGCGCCTGCGCCAGCAACAGTTTCCACTCCACCATTTCCGGAATGATCTTCAGCTCATCTTCCAGCCGATCAATAGCCTTGTCCAAAGAACCCGAGTCCATCAGTCGCTGGACATCACGCGTCACGTCCGGGGCGCGGCTCCACAACTTGACGGACTGGCGAATCACGTTCCCCAGCTCCTCCGCGGAAGGGGAGGTCGCGGCCGTCTCCGCCGCGAGGGCGGGAGCCTCCGCAACCGGGGCGGCCTTTTGGCGGCGGACTCCCAGCCGCCCGACAAACGTGGTGGCCAGCAGGGCCAGGTAGAGCAACAGAACGGCGGCCAACAGCATCCAGATGATGCGACTGCCCAAACTGGGCGAGGAAGAAGGTGTGTGGTGGCGCCGGCGGCGGCGATGAGAAGAGGTGTACTCCTGCGCTATACGCGCCGCCGGCGATTCGGCGGCCGGTGGGGCGCCGGCGGCTTTTGGATCTTCTTCGTGCTCCCCCCGGAAATAATGCGTATCCGGCTTGTCCACATGCTGTCCTGAATGGGCATGGGACCGCGAAGAAGACCGCCTCCTCCGCTTGGCCAGAAAGGGCGTGTTCTCCTTGCAATAAATGTCTCGAGAATCTTGCATCCGTGCTCCCCTTCATAAACCAAAACAGCCCGCGGGTCAAGGACAGGCCCCTCTTCTGCGTTTTCCCAAAAAGAACCATTCAACTATCCGTGGAATTCCGCTACAGTCCGTCGGAATGGGAAATCGGGACATGAAGGAAATCGAAGTCGTCACGGAAAAAATGGTGTTTGAAGGCAAGGCGCTGGCCCGCCAGGACCGTTATGTCGTGTTTGTGGAGGGCGCCCTGCCTGGCGAAAAAGTGCGGGCCGTCATCACCGCCAAGAAGAAGCAATTTGCCCATGCGCGCGTGCTGGAGATTCTGGAACCCTCCCCCCTGCGCCGCGAGCCGGATTGCCCCCTCTTCGGCCACTGTGGAGGATGCAACTTCCGGCATTGCGCGTATGAAACCCAATTGGAGTTCAAGCAGGCGATCTTTTTGGAGTCCTTGCACGGCGTGCCGGGGGTGCCCGATATCATCCGGCCCATCCTGCCGATGGACCCGCCCCTCTTTTATCGCAACAAGATGGTCTTTACGTTCGGGCTCGAAGACGGCAACCCCGTGCTGGGCCTTCACCGGCGCAATGACTTCTACCGCATTGTGCCCCTGGAAAACTGCCTCCTGCAGTCACCCGAATCCAATGAGATTCTGCGCCGCACCCTTTCGCTCGTGAAGGCCAGTCAAATTCCGGTTTTCGATGAACTGGCCAAGACCGGCCTGTTGCGCACCCTCATGATCCGTGAGGGAAAGCACACCGGCCAGCGAATGATCCAGGTGAACGTGACCGGCCTTCACCCCGCCCTCCAGGAACTGCCAGGGCTCTATGGAGATCTGTGCAGTACGGTCATCGTGGGCGTGGACCGCCGCATCTCCGGTCCGCCCCAGCCGGTGGAACGGCATGTGCTCAAGGGCCCGGGCCTGATCGAAGAGACGCTCAATGGCATGACCTTCACGATTCATCCCGATACGTTTTTCCAAACCAATACGATCCAGGCCGAGCGGCTCTTTCTGGAATTGATCAAAATGGCCGGCGGCCGCCCCCCCCGGCTGGCTCTGGATTTGTACGCGGGCACCGGACCCATCGCCATGCATCTGAGCCCGGTGGCTGAATCCGTTCTGGGCATGGAATCCAATGCCGAATCCGTGCGGGCCGCCGAGGAAAATTGCCGGCGCAACAACCTGGGCAATGTGCGCATGATCTGCGCGGAAGTCGAAAAAGCGGGGCCCGGCCAGCTTCCCCGGGAGGCCGGGCTGGTCGTGGTGGACCCCCCCAGGCCCGGCCTGCATGCCAAGGCCCTCTCCAAAATCGCGGGTCTGTCCCCAGATCGGATCCTGTACGTTTCATGCAATCCGGCAACTTTGGCAAGAGACCTTAAACAGTTTTCAGAGTTGGGGTATAGCATAATGCAGATACAGCCGGTGGATATGTTTCCACATACCTTTCATATTGAGGCGTTGGCCCTGCTGGAGCGAAGGCAGGGAGTGAAGCCGCCCTGCGGGGCGGACATGGATGAGCGAGGGAGAGTCGCGTGAAAATATTGCTGGTCGAAGACGAAAAAGCCGTCCTGGAAGTCATGAAGCGCGTGATGGAAAAGCAGGGACATGAGGTCTTTAGCGCTTCCGATGGCGCGCCCGCCCTGAAGCTTTTTGACGAGATCTGCCCGGACCTGGTGGTCACGGATATCCAGATGCCCACCATGGATGGGCTCACCCTCCTCTCCGAGGTGCGCGAGAAAAATCAGGACACCATCGTCATTGTCATGACGGGCGATGAAAGCGCCTCCACGGCCGTCGAGGCGCTCCGGCGCGGAGCCAACAACTATCTTTGGAAGCCCATCAATATCTCCGAGCTGATCACGCTGTTGCACCGCTACGAGAGCATTGTCAATGAGCGTGTGATCGGACGCGAAATCCAGCGCGCCATTGTCCGCCGCCAGTTGCGCCTCTGCCTCGAGAACCATACCTCGCTCTGCACGGAATACGCGCGGTTCCTGGTGCAGGAAACCGGGGACATCCTGCAAGACAAGGACCGCACCGATGTGATTCTCGGGTTGGATGAACTGCTGATGAACGCCATGGAGCACGGCAACCTGGGCATCACCTACGAGGAAAAAAGCGCCGCGCTGGCGGAGATGCATGGATTGACGGATCTGTACGCCCAGCGGCTGGCAGACCCCCTGCTGGCCGCGCGCCGGGTGACGGTGGATTTCATCGCCGAGCACGATTATTACGAGTGGGTCATCTCCGATGAAGGCAACGGCTTTGACTGGAAAGCCGTGCCCAATCCGCTGGAGGAAACCTGCATGCTCAACAGTTGCGGGCGGGGCATTTTCCTCAGCCGGCTGATCTTTGATGAGATGGAATACACGAACAAGGGCAGTACCGTCCGAATTCGCAAACACCTCAAGCCGGCCCCCAAGACCGAAAATGAAGAGGCCGGGAAACCCTCGCCAGCCAAGGCCTAATTGGCCCCATGACCGCCTGGTATCGCGAGATAAGGGCGCCACGCCTCCAGCTTGTCCTGGCTGATGCCTCGTATCTGCAAAAGCTCCTCCAGCCGCTGATAAGGGCGCCCATCGGTGATTTTTCCCGCCAGCGCCGGCCCAATGCCCTTGATGGCCTGCAACTCTTCCCGTGAACACGCGTTCACATCCAGGGGATACGCTATTTCACGCTCTTCCCGAAGCCCCGAGCGGATCGTCTGAAGCGCCCGGCCATCCCGCCGCTGTTCAGCGCGCAGTTCAACAATCCTCTCGGGATCAGCCGACTCCCAAATCCCGGCATTGCGAAGCATGGCCGCCATTTCCAAGTCCGCAAATTGGGCCTTCATCTCATCACGCGAAACCCCTTCGGGTGTTTCGCGTCCCACACCATACGCGCGCGCCAGGCCATTCTTGACCAGCAGGCGCCCCAGGTCTTCACCGTCGGCCGTCCGCACAAACCCATACACCCGCCCCTCCGGAGACCGCCCGAGGGCCGAGGCAAAGGCTGTATGCACTTCAAAGGGTTCCGCCAGCCGTTCACGGGTAAATTCCGCGGCCTTCATCCCGAATTCCACCACCTCCCGCTCGCTGGCCAGACCAAAATACCGCCTCTGCTCCCGGATGCGCACCAGATCCGAATCCCAGGAGGTGGAGGTCTCCGGAGCGTCCACAAAATATAGGCGAACCCGAAACTGC
>CAZFSE010000126.1:0-12893 GCA_964521805.1 uncultured Verrucomicrobiota bacterium | reverse complement strand
AAGTGAAAATATTTTGCCTGTCCCTTCGAAAACATGCCGAAAGGATGCCTGTCCCTAGTTCGTTCGTCCCTAGTTCGTTCAGATGGGGACAGGCGCCCTGTCTTTCCGCATCAAATCCACTCCCGCCACTCTGCTATATTCTATCTTGAGGGCTGCTACCTGTCGGCTCTATCGGCTCAGCTCGGGAACCCGTCTTCTTGCGCTCGCCACGTCTCCGACTACGGCACGTACGGCGGTTGCCAGAGCTTGCGGATGTCGTCGAGACCAAGCTTCATCATGGCGATGCGCTCCAAGCCCAAGCCGAAACCGAAACCCGTGACCGTTTTCGGATCGAACCCGCTTTCCCGGAGTATGATCGGCGTCCACATCCCACAACCCAGAACATCCATCCATGTGCCCCGCCATTTCACGGCCAGCTCCAACCCATGTTCGATGGCAGCGTAGTGGACCGTATCCCATTTTGATTCGACGGCGCCCAACAGCTTCCTGATCAGTTCCTCGCAGAGCGCTTTGAGCGCCGCCGGATCCAATCCGCGGTCGATGCAGATGCCGTCGGCCTGATGGAAGACCTTCAGCCGGGTTGCGTCCTCTAGTTCGGAACGGAACACGCGTCCAGCCGTCAACAGTCGAACCGGCGGTGTCCGCCCGCGGATGGCCTTGATCGCCGTAATGGCTGTCTGCGTCCGCAAGACGGCATCCTCGCCGATCCGGTACGTTCGGTTCATGTCCTCTTCCAGGAGCAAGGCCGTCCGTTTGTCCTCGATCTCCTCGCCGGTGACCACGTCGTAAGCCGGCAGGGCCTCTTGAATCAGATCCCAGATCTGCCGGACCGGGTGTCCGGGAATCTTCAGCGGCTCGGGTCGGGCCAGCAGCTTGTCGATAACCGCCTGCGAGAAACGCTCGTCAGGCATATGCTCTTTCAGTGTTTCGGTAACCATCGCCATCATCCTTTCCTTCAGTTTTCTACGCGAATCGTGCAGTCGCTTCTTCACCGTGGTCACAGGGACCTCGAGGAATTCCGCGACCTCGGCCTGCGAATAGCCGTCGATATAGAAAAGGGTCGTCACCGCGCGCTGCGGTTCGGGCAACGTGAAGACAGCGTTCCGCACCTGCTGTTCCATCTCGCGCTTTTCCGTTGCATGCGCAGGGCTGCCTTCGCCGGCGGCCACCGCAACGGCCTCGTCGAGCGGAACGGTTTCCACTCTGCGGCGGCGGAAGAGCCGATCGCACTGTTTGAACACCAAGCGGCGGAACCAACCGGGAAAAGCCTCCGGTTCGCGCAGATCCTTCAGGTGGCGATATGCCTCCACGAAGGCTTCCTGCGCCGCGTCTTCGGCTAAGTGGAAATCGCCCAGGATCGAATACGCGTAGCCGTAGGCCATGTCCTGGAAACGCCGGACTACTTGCTCGAACGCGTCCATTTCCCCGGCCTGCGCCTGCTCAATCAGTATCTTCAGTTCTTGCATGACCTATCATTCTCCATCGCAGCTTCTGCAATAGAGACCCATGCTACTGTACAAAGGATACCGTGCCGATGGAGAAATGATGAGAGGGATGCCGGGATATGTCTGAGCGCAGCGATTGCGATTTTTTTGGGGGGCCGGGGCGTCCCCCGCTACCTTGCTTTCCTGCGTGCGGCTAACCGCATTTCACATCCTGCTAGAGGCGCTTACAGTCACTTTTTGTGTCCCCGCCAACCACATTTTCAGGACTCCATTCTTTCGGTGTCATCTATTGTGAGGCCATGCTCTGTCCCTACCGCCGCTAGAGTTTCCGTTGAACACCCGACCGATTACAGGTACTCTTAATATCAACCTTGGAGGAAAATAAAGCATGATACCCCATCGCCTTGCCCATACCGTCGCCGTAACGAGTATCCTGATCGGACTGCTCACCCTGGAAACCCGCGCAGGTCGCAATGAAGACAACGCCCTGCTCTCCGCCTTGATGCACGGCGACGAAACTGCCGCGGCGAAGGCCTTGAAGAATGGCGCCAATCCCCAGGCCCGCATGCTCAACGGAGAAACCGCCCTGGGCCTGGCCGAGAAAAAGGGACTCTCCAAAACCGTTGAGCTGTTGAAAGCGAAATCCATAGCGCCAGCTCCCGCTCAACCGCCACCACCGGTGGTTTCAGCACCCGCCAAGGAACCCACCGCACCACCGCCGGTTCCCATCGAAGAAGTGAAGCCCGAGCCAGCGCGGGCTGAAGAACCGCCCGTGCCCGCGGTTGCCGTCGCGAAAGATATCGAACCGCCCCCAGCCTCGTCTACTCCGCGGGAACCGCCGCGTGAAGCAGACGCGACGATTCAGGCGATGCTGGATTCGAAGGTGCTGATGGGCGACTACAACGGCATCGTGGTGGATTTCCTCGTCAACGAAGGCAAGAACAAGCTCGCGCCGGAACAGCGCAAGCAGGCGTTGGACCAACTGGTCGCGGCCTTGAAGGAGAAGACTCAGGTATCGAAGGATGAACAGCTCACCATGGCGCTGGGCACCTTGGTCGGGATCGGCATGGGCGCGGCGAATGACGACGTAGTCTCCGACGCGGGCTCCAGCGTGGAGAGTTCCTACGCCAGCGAATGGGCCACCTGGGTGGATGCTGCGTTCAACCTGATTCATGCCGGCTATGCGGAGGAGGCCGCGGATTTCTTCCAATTCGGACTCCAGTACATCCCCTATCCGGAATTAAAGGCGGAATGCGTCAAGGGCCTGGCCAAAGCTCGCCCGGACGAAGCGTACGATTTTCTGATGGCCGCCACGGCCAAATCCACGGAAGAGGAAGTCAACACGGCCCTGCGCCTGTTGGGCTATCTCACTGCCAGCGGAACGTTGTCCAAGGAGAAGCAGGACGCCGTCATGGACAAGCTGATCGAATTCTCCAAAGGCATGCTGCACACCATCTACTATCGTGCGGCCATCTTTGGCCTGGATGTGGCCCGGGATCCTCGAGCCATCGAAGCGCTGAGCCGTTTCAAGAAGGGCTTGGGCATCTCTTCGGAGGATCGCCGTCCTGCGTTGCGCAGTCTGTTGCTGACGTATCACGATGAGAGCGTGGTGGCGATTCTGGAGGGCATGACCAAAGGCGGGTTCGTCAGCCTGAACAATCCATATGACCAGTTTTACGCCGCGCGTCTTTTGATCGAGGCCGGCAACGACACAGGGTTCCAGTGGGCGCAAACCAAGCTGGAGAAAACCACGAAGGGATTCTTCGACTCCAAGGACGAACCGGACTTCCGGCCCGACATCGTGCGCATTTTGGTGGAGCATGGCGGCGACAAAGGCTTGAAGGTCTTGAAGGCGGCCTTTCCGAAATATAAAAACGGCGACTGGCTTCAGACCTGGATCGCCACCGGGATGTTGGAATTGGGTGACAAAGCCGAGATTCAACTCGTGCGCGCCAGCTTGAACAACCCCTCGTGGGATTATACCGCCGTGCGCATTGCGGAAGCCTTGGCCAAACACGGCGACTACTCGGGCATTCCGGCCTTGCAGGATCTGATCGAGAAACGGCCGCCAACGAAAAGCGCCGGCATGCACGTGCTCTCCGCGCTGGCCGGAGAACAGGACAAAACCCCGGATGAGAACCGCCGTCTGGCGAATCTGCGCATCCAGATTGCCAACGGGCTGGCCAGAATGAACCGTCCAGAATGCGCCCCTCTCCTGACCCGGCTACTGAGCGATGAAAATGACTACGTGCGTGCGACAGCGGCCCTTGCGCTGACGGAGCTAACGCGACCGGAAGCGCTGGACGGTTTGAGCCAGGCGATGAACACCGACTTCGGCCTGGTGAACCAACGGTCCCGCAATCCGGAAATCTGGGCGCATGTGGTTCGACTGGCGGCCATGCGATTCCCGGAAAACCCGAAGACGCAGGAGATCGTCAAACAAGGCGCCCGGGAACCCTCTCCCTCCGTCCAATTCCTCAGCGCGGTGTTGAAGCAATAATGATCGCTTGCGCCAGCAAGTCCATCGGCTTTAATGCCGACTGATTTTTTCCAACCCTTGGAACTTTTTTTTGAACTTTTTCCAAGGGTTGGAAAACCGCCCCCCGCCACGATGAATACGAACAGGAGGAGACGAGGACGAAAGCTCGTATCTTGCCAGCGCGTCAGCGACGGGCAAGCTGGAACCAGGCGGCCTTTTGAAGAATGCGTAGAAGCGGCAGGAGAGGCTTCGACACTCCGGGCTCCCCCCCTGTGGCATCCAGCCTGCTTAAAACAGCCTGACGGACCACGGAATTGCCAAGGACGGCGAAACACCCCATGGGGAGCTGGCCATGACCTGTGAAGATATTTGCTACATTGATTACTTTATCGAAGACAAACAGAAGCAATACGCCCGTGCGCTGACCCGGGGCGACAAGCAGGCCCTGCTGGAGAGTTCCGACGAATTGAGCAATGCCTATTCGCTGACGGGCAACGTCATCCTCGCCCAAAAATGGACGAAGGAGTACCACCGCCAGCTTGGCGGCCTTCTGTCGACCCACGCATAACGGCCACCCGCCCCCCTCCTCATTTTCGGTTTTTAGGTGGGGCGAGGCCTCCGGGCGAGCCAAACGTGGTGAGACACGGCGATCGTGCAAATACGGGCCCCAACAGCCCCACCTCCCCCCATTCTGTCGCTTGTTGTTGACAGGCAACGGCTTTTGTCAAAATCACCCACCCGCCAGTCCTTTTCCAAAAAATGATTTTTGAAGTTTTTTTTATTTTTTGCCGGAAAAAGTCAGTGCTCGTTTCTTTCTTATAGTGGACACGGACGACAGTCGGACGGGAAATGGAGCCAACAACACATAAAGAGAGAAACATGGGCTCAGTCAACAGCGTATTCTTAATGGGCAACCTGACCTGCGATCCAACCTTGCGGCGCACAACCGCGAAAGCCCGCCACGTTCGACTGGGCCAGCAAGGTCAGCGTCAAGCTGGACTTTTTTGACTTGTGCAAGATGCTGTTGGTGCTGGAGGGCCACCGTGAACGCATCAGCGACAACCATTCCGGGCTCCATCAAGAAGCGGCGGGCGCCAGCACCATCATCAGCCTCGACCGCAGTGCCAAGCAAAACGGGTACTGCCTGGGCATTTCAAAAAAGGCCAAAGGGGGGGATCAGCTTTTCAAGGGACAGATCGTCCTGGACGAGGCCGAGTCCCTCGGGTTGCGGACGGTCCTGCAGTCCAGCCTGTTCTTCCTGGCCTTTCACCGAAACTTGAGGGAGGCCTGAATGGAGCCAACGAGTGGATTCGAACCACCGACCTGATCATTACGAATGACCTGCTCTGCCAGCTGAGCTACGTTGGCTTAAAATGAAGGCCCACTATAAGCGGAGCGTAATAAATGTCAAGAAACCAGACGGGGGCCATTTTTTGCCGAGCGTATTCATGAAGCGCTGAAAGGGGACCGGTGCTGTCGCATTGACGCAGGACAGGCACGGGGCTATGCTCTTGTGGCGTTCACACAACCATCGAAAGCGGAGAGGGTTCAATGCCGGAACAAGACATGTTGAGGGAGATCTTTCAGAAGCAGGAAGAGCTGAATCTGCGCATTGGGGTGGACTGCTCCAAGCTGACGGAAGAAGACCAGCAGAAGTGGATCCTGAACTATTGCCGGGCGATGTCGCAAGAATTGGCGGAATTGACGGACAGCGTCCCCTGGAAATGGTGGGCCAACTATCAAAAGTTCGACAAACAGAATGCCCGCATTGAGGTGGTGGACCTTTTCCATTTTCTCATCTCCCTGGCGCAAGTTCTGGGCATGTCCGCGGAAGAGTTGTTCGAGACCTATCTGAAGAAGCACAAGGTCAACCATCAGCGGCAGGATTCCGGCTATTCCACGAAAAACGAATCCGATAACCGTTCCATTTGATCCTTCATTCCATGCGCCAAGTTTTTTCCAGCCTGTCACGGCTTGCCGGCCTGGTCCTTTTGCTCCTGGCCGCGGGCTGTTTTGGCCCCTCCCCCTCCGAGGCCCTGCTAGACAAGCTGATCCGCGAAAAACAACTCGGCGTGGTCTTTGACTATGCCAACGTCATTCAGGGGAGCGATCGAGCCGTCATCCTCAACACCCTGAACGAACTGGAGCGGCTGACCAGCGCTCAGGTCAAAGTGGTCACGCTGGTTTCGCTGGAGGGCGGCGAGATCCGGGATTTTGCCAACCGGCTGTTCGCCGGCTGGGGCATCGGACAGAAAGGCAAGGATAATGGCGTGCTTCTGCTGATGGCCAAAGAAGAACGCAAGATCTGGATTGAAGTCGGCTACGGGCTTGAAGGCGCGCTCCCGGACGGCAGGGTGGGACGGTTGCTGGATGACTCCGTCATTCCGGACTTCAAGCAAGGCCGGTATTCCAGCGGATTGCGCAACGGCGCCCTGGCGGTCGCACAGATCGTGGCCGCGGAATACAAGGTGTCGTTGAGCGGAACGCCGGGAGCCTCCACGGCGCCGCCAGCCGAAGAAGAGAGCCTCTTTTCCATCATCCTGCAGGCCTTGCTATTGCTGGCCTTCATCATTTTTGCCATCCGCCACCCTTTTCTGGCCATGATGCTGTTGAGCGGAGGCCGGGGCGGGGGCGGGCGCTCCGGGGGCTTTGGCGGCGGGGGTGGAGGGTTTGGAGGAGGACTCTCCGGCGGCGGGGGCGCCGGGAGAAGCTGGTGACACTTCGGAGGAAAATGGGCATGAGAAAAATGACGCTGGATCAGCTGGTTGAACAACTGAAAAAGGCCTGCGCGGACAATCTCCTATCCGTCCTCTTGTATGGCTCGGCCGTGGGGGGCGATCATCTGGCGGGGAAATCGGATTACAACATCCTGCTGGTTCTTCGTTCGCTCGGGCTCCCCGAACTTCAGGCGCTTTCGCCGGTGGCGGCGGCTTGGCACGGGAGCGGGCATCCGGCGCCCCTGCTGTTTACGCCGGACTATCTCCGGCGTTCCGCGGATGTCTTTCCCATCGAACTGCTGGACATTCAGGACAGCCGCAAGGTGCTGTATGGCGAGGATGTCGTGGCGGAACTGGCCGTGGCACGGGACCATTTGCGGTTGCAGGTGGAGCACGAACTGAAGGGGCAGTTCATCCAGTTGCAGCGACAATTTCTGCTGACCGGCTCCAAGGCATCCGCCATGATCTCCCTGATGACGGGCTCGCTTTCGTCGTTTCTGGTCCTGTTTCGGGCGGCCCTGCGCCTCTACCATCAAGAAGTGCCCCGCGCCAAAGTGGACGCCTTGAAAGCGCTGGCCACGCAGGTGGACCTGGATGTCTCCGTCTTTGAAACCATCCGCGGGTTAAAAGCCGGGACGATGAACCGGCGCTCGGTGGAAGCGGCATCGCTTTTTAATCGCTATATGGAAAACATTGAGCTAGTAATCAAGGCGGTGGATGCGTTGGGGCAACCCGCCGTCCGCCCATAAAAAAGGAGACCCACAGGATGAAAGTTGCGCTCGTTATTGTCGTTGTTCTGGCCTTGTTAATCGGCATTCCCCTGATGATGGCCTGGGGGGTCAGGAACCAGTTGGTTCAACTGGATGAAGACGCGATTGCGGCCTGGGCCAACGTGGACACCGTCCTCCAGCGCCGTTACGATTTGATCCCCAACCTGGTGAACACGGTCAAGGGCTTTGCCGCACAGGAAAAGGGCGTCCTGGAAGAAGTCACACGCCTGCGAAGCCAGTGGGGCGAGGCAAAGTCGGTTGAGCAAAAAGCGGAGACCGCCACGGCCATGGAAAGCGCCTTGAGCCGCCTGATGGTAGTGGTGGAGAGCTACCCGGACCTGAAGTCAAACCAGAACTTTCTGGCCCTGCAGGATGAGCTGGCCGGAACCGAAAACCGAATCTCCGTTGAACGCCGCCGCTATAACGAGGCGGTTCGCGCCTATAACACGGCCATGCGAAAATTCCCCAACTCGATTTTTGCGGGCATGTTTGGGTTTGAGCGCCGCACACCGTTTGAAGCAGGCGCGGCGGCCCGCGAGGCGCCGCAGGTGCAGTTCTAATCTTTATTCAAACTGCTTGCGGAAGGCCTGGACCTCCTGCTTGAGCATGGCCATCTCGGCTTGCAGGGCTTCCACGGAGCTTTCCAGGCGGGCGATTCGCTCGTTCTCGGCCAGCACCGCCATTCGAGCGGGCTCCGCGGGCGCGGTGGCCGCTTCGTCCGGCAGGACCGGCGCGCCACATAGCAGGTGTGCATAGCGGCATTCCTTGCACCCGGCCTGCCGCGGCAGTTTGACCAGCAGATTGAACTGCTGTTTGGCCATCAGGCCTTCCATCACCTTTTCCACCTGCTCGACGCCCTCAAAAGGGGCAAGCCGCTGGCCGCGGGTGCGCAATTCACCGGCGGTCTGAGGGCCGCGCACCAGCAGTTCGCACAGGACGGCGGCATCCTGGGCATCCATGCCCACGGTCTCGGTGAAGCGTTGCACATACTTGGGCACACGGCTCCCAGCCTCGCTGATGGCGCTGGCCAGCTTCTTCTCCCGCAGTCCTTCCAGGGCGCGCACCACCGTTCTCTCGTCATAGTTCACCACGGGAAACCGGTTGGATTTCTGGTTGCAGGCCGCCGTCAGGGCATGAAGGGAAAGCGGATAATACTCCGGCGTGGCCATTTCCTTTTCCATCAACGCGCCCAGCACGCGGGCCTCATCGGCATTTAATTGAAACTCCATGGGTCGCTCCTCTCAGCCCTCAGCTTGTTCTTTTTCAAAACCCGGATGCCAACGGCCGAGGAGCCGCTTCAGCTCATAGCACGAAAACTGGCCGGGGGCGGCCGACCGGTCCACAAAGCCATACGCCAGGCACGAGCCGGCACAGGGCAGGCCGATGCGCGTCGCCGCGCCCCAGGGCCCCAGACCAATGACGCAAAGCGGCCCCTGCTGGCAGTCGCGCAACAGTTCATACAGCACAATGGCATCCGCCGGATGCCGCAACTGGGTGGCCAGCTTCGGGATCTGGGCGCCGGCGGAACGGGCCAGCTTCACCAAGTCCTGCAAGGCCGCCAGGGGCGGCGTCTCCCGAAAATCATGAAAGGAACCCACCACCGTCTTCCGGGCGCGCTTTGCGCTCCGGACCACCTCGGGGAAAATGGCCGAACACATCTCCACGTCCACGGCGGAAACCACCGGCAGAGCCCGTCGATACGCCTCCAGCCGGGACTCGTCGTCCCCCGCCCATTGCCCGCCTTCCATCTTCGATCGAACCGTCCACAACACCGGGATGCCCGCCTTCTCGGAATCCTTGGCCACGTGTAAAATCTCGTCCACGGGCGCGTCCATCAGGTCCACGCGAAATTCCACAATCTGGAAGGGCCGGCTGTGCAGGGAGGCCAGGCGGGCGGCCGTCTTCAAGGCCGTCACACTGCCAACAATCCAGGGCGTTGCGCCCACCACCAAGGAGCCCATTTTTGCTTTTTTCATATGCTGGAGAGTTTCATCCTTCCTCGCCCGGCACCAGGACCACCAGCGCCTTGGGCAAGACTTGTACTGTAACCACCGGGGGCGCGTCAACCAGCTCGCCATCCACCTGAATGGGCGTGGCCAGCGTTCGCCGCACTTCCAATCGTTGGAAGCGGCGGGTAAACACAGAGGGAAGCTGGTCAATCGTGCCATCAAACAGCTTCAGCAAATTACCAAACAGCAAGGCCGCCTTCTGATGCGACATGGCCACCAGCTCCAGAAAGCCATCGTCCGGGCAGGCTTGGGGCGCAATGCGAGCCCCTCCGCCATACTGGGTCAGGTTCGCCAGGGTGAACACCATGGGATCCGCAAATTTCTTCTTTTCCACCCCGTCAAAGATGACCGTCAACGGCTGGGGTTCAAAGCTCAGGAACTCATAAGCGGCCGATACCACGTACGGCAAAATGCCCCGGACGGGAGAACGCTCAAACGATTTCACCAGGGCCGCATCCCAAGCCATACTGCACGTGACAAAAAACGGGCGGCCATTGACCGTCCCCACATCAATGGACTGGCGGGCGGCGCCGGCCAATGCGCGCACGGCGCGCTGGGGGGACAGGGGTATTCCAAAATGCCGGGCAAAGCCGTTTCCGCTCCCGGCGGGAATCACGCCCAAGGCCACCGGACTGCCAACCAGGGCGCTTCCGATCGTGCTGACCATGCCGTCCCCCCCGGCCACCAGCACCGTATCCACCCCATCCTCCACCGCGTTGCGCGCCTTGAATTTCCCGTCCTCGGCATTTCGGCTGGACTGAAACGTCAAGTCCACGCCCGGAATATCCCAATACGCCTCCAGCTCCCGGTGAAGAGTGCCCATCATCCGAGCCAAGCCGGACCGGGGACTGATGAATACCCTGACTTTTCGTATCGAAGACATAGGCTTGTGCACCCTCAAACGAGCCCCTTTTACCACAACGCCACGGTCCTGGCTACCCCGATCCCATGACCGTTGGAATCTCGCCCGTTGCAACCTGCATGCGCAACAGAACTTTTCCTTCCCGTATAAAGCGACGGGGGGGGCGCAAGAGATCCCTCAACTTCATTCGGGAGGGCCCGGCATCGGCGTCTTGGCGAAACCAGCCTTGGGATAAGGAGTCCGTTCAGCCGTCTCGCGGTCGAGACGTCTTCACGGGATTTCTTCAAAGCTCACCCGTTCGACAATGACCGTCCCACTGCCTCCATAATGAACCCGTGGCTCCAGTTGCGTTACGGCGTTGGTCACCATGACTCTCAGCGTTATGGCGGCGCTCGTTGAAGATCCGATCAGATCGGCCTTCCCAATGACGGCTCGAGCAACGGAAGAATAGATTTCGATTCTCGTTGGGCAGTCCTCGCGGATGCCTTTGTAATCGCCGGTCATGACGAAGTCATAGTGTCCCCGCGGAAGTGGAATGGTTTGCCCAAAGACAAGACCCCCTGCCGGATCGCCGGGTTCTGCAATCCTGAATTTCTTCTTGTTGCTGTCGCTGGAGCCGGGTTGTTGATCCCGTCCGGTCTGATGATGGGTGTTTTTTGCATGGCGTCCGAGTACAATTTTCCCATCCCGCTCAAGGGGGACCAGGCGGTCTGGCTGATGGCCATAGAGGATAAATGGAGTCCGATTGGAGTACAGCCTCATCGCCGTTACATTGCATTGGTACATGGATCTCATCAGCAACGGGTCGCTGTCCAGCCCGCGAGCATTCTCTACCATGCCCCCCATGTACGGCTTCTTCAGATTCTCGATGAAAACCAGTGATTGGGGGGGGGCCGAACGAATCACGTCCCGAATAGCCCTCTTCAAGGATTGCTTCTTTATCCGGGGCTTCGCATTCTGCGCGGAAAACCCGGCGGAGACGATGACCAGGAGGACGGCGGCTGCAGAAAAGACCGTGCCGCGCAAGCGAGGCGTGCGGGCCGCTCTATTCCATATTCGTTGAAGCCCAAGGCCGCCCAGGATCATCAGCAGGGGGATCGTCTCAAAGAAATAGGCCGGGCCGCCGGCATCCTGCACGCCCGGGTACCAGAAATAGACATACCCCAGCCAGACCGACAAGGTGGCGGCGGCCAACAGCCAGGAGATTTTGTTTTTCCAGCCGGCCAGCACCAGCACCAGCCAGACGATCAGCGAGCCTTTGAAGCCCAGCAACCAGCTGTTCAGCAGTTGAACATCCACCAGCAAGTTCCAGATCCCTCTTCTGAGGGTGTGATGAACCACGATGCCCTGCGTTCGGCGGAGTCCAAAACCGAGATTTTCGCTGGGGGCGTAATAGAGATAGGTCGCGGTGAAAAAATCTCCCGTTGTCAGGCGGTTGTAGAACAGATAGGCCAGCACGCCGGCCCCGGAGGCTAGCGCAAACAAAAGAATGCCCTTCCAGCGCGGCCTGGAGCGGTCGAAGGCGCCCAACAGCACGGCATCGCATCCAAAGGGAATCGCCACCAGAAGCGCCGTATAGGTGCGGTTCAAGAAGAACAGGCTCCAGGCCAGGCCGGCGATCACGGCAAAGATCCACGCCTTTGAATGACGCCAGCGCAAATACGCCCACAGCAGGCAGGCGGCCGCCATGAACCCGCTGGTGTGGCTTAGCAAGGTCCCATACATGAAACCAAAGAAAGGGGAGCAGAGAAGCGGAAGGGCGACAAAGACTTCCGAAATCTTTGACTCGCTGGCGGCCGCACACACAAACCACATGCCCAGGCCTGCCGCCAAGGCGATCATCAGGTGAAGACGGCCCAGCCAGACGCCCGGGACAAGCCATAGCGGATGGCCCGGCGGATAGCGGGAGAGCCACCCCGCACCATTGTCGAGGATGATCATGTCCTGATCGAACGATTGCTTCAGGACCGGCGCAGGCCTGGAAATGCATCCCTGGCTAAAATTGTGCGCCTGAAAAATATAGCTGTTCTCATCGGAGCCCGTGGTCTCCGACTGGTAGATGATCCACGAGGACCACATCGAAAGAGCGGCGGCCAGCAGGGAAAACAGCAGGCGCCATTTTAACCGGCAGGCAACGTCCGCGGGGATCATGGGACCGCCCAGGGCTTGAACTGTGGCGCAAAAAATGCGTCCAGGGCGGAAAGGTCCAAAAAGAGCAGGAGCGCACAGACGGCGAAGGCCACCGTGGCGGGAACCATGATGCCCGGATAGCGCCAGAGCCTTTCCGGACTTGCGGTCGGACTGTCGGGCTTGAAGCCCATCCGAAAATAGCCGGCGGCGGCAAAGGCCACGAAAGGCATGGCCAGCACCAGCTCCATCCGATACCGGGCGATGAAAACTCCGGAAAACATTCCGAACAGCGCGGCGTAAAACAGAATGCTGACCAACAGCCGCTCCTCATTGTAATACTTGAAGGATTGCCGGTAATGGCCGGAGACGTCCGCATTGCCGATGTGCCGCAGTTCCGCAAACCTTTTGATGGCCATCAGAAATGCGCCAAACATCCAATAGGCCATCCAGACCGACAGGGTGGGCATGACCACGGCCCCCA
>CAZFSE010000125.1:0-12948 GCA_964521805.1 uncultured Verrucomicrobiota bacterium | reverse complement strand
CCCGCGCTTTCCGCGGGGCAGGGGACGGGGGTGGGGTATGTGACGGTGGCGTTCAACAACGCGACCAATCCCGCCATGGTGCCCTCCGCCTTGCCGATCAGCCTTTCCATCTTCCGCGTGGTCACCAACCTCTATGATGGCGCGGTTGAGGTGGTGGCCTCTGACGATCCGCTGGATGAAAAGTTGACCTTGCGCCAGAAGGCGGATTTTGGCGGGCGCGGCGACCAGTTCTTCTTCCAGTGGCGCACCCTGCCTCCAACCGCCCAGGGCCTGCCCCCCACGAATACGCCGCCCGATCAGTGGCTGGCCTGGGACGAAGGGCAGGCCAAGGTGGGCATCACCATCGAGGGGGCCGGGGTGCAGACGCTGGTGGACAACTTTTTCATCACACGCCACCGCCCCTTGAACGCCGATTCCCCCGCCGGCACCAACACCTGGAGCCAGTGGGTGCTGGGCTTTGGACCTGGTTGGGTCCAGCGCGCCATGAATGGCATCACGCCATTTGAACAGCGCCTCCACGACATGACCGAATATGCGGTGGACACCTCGGCGGACATGATTTCGCAGGCCGGCGGGCCCTATAACGGGCCGGTGTCGCTGAACATGGCCAACATCAATGACTATGGCTTGATTGAGATTTACGAGACCATCCTGAATCGCGCGCGCATGTTGAGTCTTGATGCGGGCATCAGCTATGACGCCGCCGACAGCACCCTCATGCTGGCCGCCGGGCGCCTGCGTGACCTGTACATGGTGCTGGGCAATGAGGCGTATGCGGACGCCCAGGATCCCACCATCGCCTTTGGCACGGAACAGGCGCAGTATGGCTCGTTTGCGACCTCCCTGTTCTGTTTCCAAAATCAAATGCCCACTCTGTTGGATGAGGAGCTGGCGCTTCTGCGCGGGCGCGACAGCACCATCCTGCCGCCGCCCACCCAGGGGCCGGTGTATAACCGCCTGCCGTGGAATTTGACCCGCGATCAGACCGGCGGCGAGGTGGCCTATGCCCTGAATTACAACTTGTATGGCGACCCGGACACGGAAGATCCCCTGACCGATCCGGCGGACGCCAAGGCGGCATATCCGCAGGGGCATGGCGACGCCTGGGGCCACTACCTCAGCGCCATCCAGGGCTATTATCAGCTTCTGCGCAATCCGTTCTTTGACTGGGTGCCCGGCATCGGCTCGATGATCTTGGGCGGCAGTGGCGACCTGATCATGAGTGTGGACTATTGCGACGAACGCAAGTTCGCGGAGGCCGCCGCGGCCCGCGCCCGCACGGGGGCGGATATCGTCAACAAGACGTATCGCAAGTTCTACAGTGCCGATCCGGACTCGGCATTTCAAGGGTATGCCGACACGGATGCCTCCCGCTCCTGGGGAGTTGCGGACTGGGCCACGCGCGTGGGGCAGGCGGCCTACATAGATTGGGCCATGGCCAACGCCCTGTTGCCCGCCATCGCTCCGCCCCCCTCGCAGAATTGGGCGCTGAGCTTCACCAATCCCGGCGCGTATGCCAGCCTGGGCACGCACAGCTTCGAGAATGGCAGTGAGATGACCTTGGAGCTGTGGGTGCAGTCCATCACCTTGTCCAACAGCGTGCTGTTTGGAGGCTCCACCACCGACTGGGATGGAACGCCCCGCACCAATTTGTTTGCCCTGCTGGCGGATGGGCGCGTGGCCTGGTACTCCCAGCAAGACCGGCAGACCCTGTACTCGACAACGGTGGTTGGC
Organism: uncultured Verrucomicrobiota bacterium; assembly: GCA_964521805.1. GTDB lineage: Bacteria > Verrucomicrobiota > Kiritimatiellia > CAIQIC01 > GWF2-57-35 > CAZFSE01. The sequence continues at coordinate 11,214 of CAZFSE010000125.1, read as the reverse complement.
GATGGGCGCTGGCATCAAGTGGGGTTTGTGTATGCGAATGCGTCCGGAGAACCGGAGCGGCGGCTTCATGTGGATGGCATTCTGGAGGCGCAGACCCCGTCCCGCGATACGTACTGGCACAACTGGGTATGGACGCTGGGCGCGTTTCAATCCCAGCAGGGGGGCGCCTTGAGCGGATTCTTCAACGGCAATCTCGACGAGATTCGCATCTGGAACCGGGCCTTGTCGCAGTCGGAAATGCAGGAGAAGATGGACCTTGTTTTGAGCGGAAGCGAGCCGGGCCTGGTTTCCTACTATCCCGCCCTGGATGGCACCGGCACGGTTTTGCACGACCGTTCGGGCGCCAATCAAGGCGACATGATCAGCGTGGGCTGGGTCACGCCCGCCCAGCTCCTGCCGTTCACGAATGGCTTGTCGGGCAATGGCCTGCTGGCCAGCCTCGCCACCACCAATAAGCTCCAGCATGATGGAGCCTATTGCCTGGAGGCCTGGGTGCAACCCGCCGCCGGCGCCACGAATGCCAGCGTCTTTGACAAGACCACCAACGGACTGTCGCAGTACCAGATGAGGCTCCAGTCTGTTTCCAATGTGATGCAAGGCGCGTGCGGAAACCAGGGCGGCGCCAGCCTGGCCCCCATCTCCTCGCGCCCCCTGCCGAGCCATCGCTGGGTGCATGTGGCCTTGTCGGTGTCGTATTCGCCCAGCAACAACCTCACCACGCAGGCGCTGTATGTGAATGGCCTGCTGGAGGGGGCTGGCACGGTGAGCGGCAAGACCACCAACGTCATCAGCGGCTTGCTGTTGGGGCATGGCTGGACGGGCCTGCTCAATGACCTGCGCATCTGGAATTACCCGCGCAGTGCGGTGGAGATTGCCCGCGATTTCCGGGCCGCACTTTCCGGGGCCGAAAGCGGCTTGGTCGCCTTGTATAACGCCTCCGCCGCAACCACCAATCTGCTGGTGGACCTCAGCACCAACCGGCTGGATGCGCTCCTGGGCGGCGATGTGGACGTGCTGGACTTTGCGAGCCCCGTGCCGCCTGTTCCCTCCACATCCGCCGGGGGCGCCGCGTACCCCGGCATCCTGGAGATTGACCGCACCACCGTGCCGGAGTTGTACGAGATCGCCGCCAATGCGCGCGCCGTGCAGACGGAGCTGGATGGGGTGGACCAGGGGTTGAATCCGCTGGGGCTGGCGCGTGACACCATCCCCTTTGACATCACCCCCACGGAGATTGACCAGGGCAAGACCCATTTTGAACAGATCTATGAGCGCGCCCGCGTGGCCTTGAACAATGCCGTGACGGCATTCGACTACGCGCAGGGCGCCTCCCTCAAGCTGAGGGCGCAAGCCGATTCGATGTATGAACTCGCCACGGCCATCGCCGAATCGGAGCTGGATTTCCATGACCAGTTGATCTCCATCTTTGGGTATCCGTATTCCGACGACATCGGTCCGAGCGGCGCCTATCCCCAGGGGTATGACGGGCCGGATTTGATCAACTACAACATCCTGGACCTGCAGGCCCTCATTGGCAGTGCGCCCACCGGCCAGCCGGTGCAGATTGTGATGAAGAACCTGGAATTTGTCGCACCCGAGTCCGGCACCCATGCGGCCCGCGAATACACGGATTACATCTTGAACAGCGAGCCGTTGCCGGGCAGTACCAATGAATATGCGTATGCCGACTACATCGCCAAGGGCTGTACGGTCACGGTGTACATCGCGCAAAATGGCTTGCAGGTCAAACCGCCCACCTGGACCGGAAACCGGCAGGCGCAAGGGTCCATTCAGATTGCTCTGTCCGCCTATATTCAGGCGTACTACCAGCTCAAGCAGTCCGTTGCCCAGTACGAGTCGTTGCAGGCCGGGTTGCAGAAGGACTTTGATCATCTGCGCAGTACCGTGAGTCGAACCGACCGTGAGTGGGAGGCCACGGATGAGCACTCCACGGAGCTCAAAAACACGGCGGCCGGCCTGGCGGGCCTGGAGGAGTTCAAGGAGCTGGGCAACGTGATTGTGGAAAGCGGGACGGATATTGCCGAACATGCCGCGCAGTCCATTCCCGGCATCATCACCGGCGGGGCCGGCATTTCGTCGCCCGTGGTCCTGAGTTCCGTGGAGCCGGGCAAGATTGTCGGCTATGGCATCCGGGTGTTGAAGTGGGCCAAGATTCTGGGCAACTGGGCCGTCAACTCGACCATGTCGGCGATGAAGGTGGCCGAGGAATGGAAGAGCGCGGAGTTTGCCAATTTGCTGGCCACCAACGCCTACAATTCCACCATCACCTGGGCGGCGCGCGACTTCGAGCAATCCCTGTTGCAACAGCAGGTCTTGCAGGCCCAAATCTTCCAGCAGATCCAGAATCTGTCCCAGATGGAGGAAAGTTACCGGGCCTTGATTGCGCAGGGCCAGCGCCTGATCACCAAGCGGTCGCAGACCCGTGCGCGCGCCGGCAAGCAGATTCAGTATGCGCGCTATTTCGACATGGCCTTCCGCCTGTTCCGCAACGAGCAGTTGCAGAAGTACACATCGGCCTTCGATTTGGCCGCCCGCTACACGTACCTGGCGGCGAAGGCGTATGACTATGAAACGGGGCTCCTCAGCTCGGATATCTCGCGGGCGGATGGCAGTCGCTTCCTCTCATCGGTCGTGCGGGCGCGCACTCTGGGGCGAGTACAGCAGGGCGTGCCGCAGGTGGGCGGGTCCACCGGAGATCCCGGCCTTTCTGATATTCTGGCACGCATGAAGGGCAACTGGGATGTGCTGGAGTCCGCCTATGGATTCAACAATCCGGAAACCGACATCAGCCGCTTCTCCTTGAGGACGGAACTGATGCGCATTGGTCTGGGCTCTTCCAGCGACACCACCTGGCGAAACGCGCTGAACAGCCTCTACCGCGTGGACAATCTCTATGACCTGCCTGAGTTCCGCAAGTACTGCAAGCCGTTCTCGGCCACGACGAACCGTGAGCCAGCCCTGGTCATCCCGTTTGAAAGCGTGATCATGTCGCGCAAGAATCTATTTGGGAAGGAGCTGGCGGGCGGCGATGGCGCGTATGATGCGGCGTATGCCGCCACCAAGATCCGAAGCATGGGGGTGTGGTTCTTCAACTACAACAATAGCTACAATACCAACAGCACCGGCGGCGGGCTCGCCAGCGCACCCCATGTTTATTTGGTGCCGGTCGGCGAGGATGTTCAGCGGTCGCCCACCGATGTCGAGTCCCTGCGCGTCTATTCGGTGGTGGACCAGGTGTTGCCGATGCCCTATCCGTTGAGCCCGGCTGACCTTGCGGATCCCCAATGGATTGCCATTCATGATTCGCTCGGCGGCAGTCTGGCCGATATCCGCCGCCATGCGCCCCTGCGCGCGTATTTTGAAAATGATGCCAACAAGTATACCCAGGACGACGGCTATATTGATCCGTCGCTGATGATCAGCAATGCCCGCCTGGTGGGCCGGTCGGTTTGGAATACCCGCTGGCTCCTGATTATTCCCGGAAGCACCCTGCTGGCCAATCCGGACGAAGGGCTCGAGCGCTTTATCTTTGGCGCCGGAACAGGCTCCGGACCCGCCCTGCGGGATGGCAATGGCATCAAGGATATTCGCATTCTGTTTCATACGTATTCGGCGCCGGGAATATGAGGAGTTGCAAACCACAGCAAACAAAATGTTTTTTTCGAGGCCATCGTTGAGAAGAGGAAACACCATGAAAAATCATGATTTCATACGGACCGGCCGCCCGCCTGCCGGGTCCCTTCGTGTTCGGGCGATTCTGTTGTTCTGCTGTTGCCTGCAGGCCACGTTTTCGCTGGCGGCTCTGCCCCAGCCGTCCGTGATCTATTATGGACAGGCGTTGAATGAGTATGGCTGGCCGTATGCACAAAATGCCGAGGTGATCCTGCGGGTGAATGGCCAGGTGCGCGCGACACAGGCCATCCAGGGCCCCATCAGCCCGGGTGTGAACTTCGCGCTGACGCTGTTTCTGGATGATGGGGTGGGTGAGCGGTTTGATGAGGAGACGGTGTTGAGCGGTGAGCCGGTGACGATTTCCGTGCGCGCCGGCGGAGTGGAGAAACCGGTGCTGTTCACCTCAACGATTCCACCTGTTCCCGCGCCTGGCGAGGCGGTGTGCATCCATGTGACGGCGGGAAGCGACAGCACCGGATCCGGCATTCCGGATGCCTGGAAGCTGGAATTGATGGCGAACTCCGGAGGCGTCTATACCAACATCTCCCAAATCACCGGCGATGGCGATTTGGATGGAGATGGATTTTCCGATCTGGATGAGTACCGCGCCGGGACCATGGCGTTTTGGGATTTTGACTTTTTCTTTGTGGAGCAGTTCGCGAGGGATGGCGAGGCTGTTCAACTGAAATTCTTGAGCGTTCCCGGGAAGGCCTATCGTGTATTTTCCACGCCGGATTTGATGAGCCTCGCCTGGTCCGAACGGGTGCGCGCCGGCGCTTCCGCGCCGGGCCCGTTCAGTGGAGACGGTTATTTGATGCCCGTTTGCCTCACGCCCACCCAGCATCCGGAATCGGTGCGCCTGGGTGTTGATTATTAAAGGGAAATGCCCATGAAAATGATGAAACTTCTTGTTGTGCTGTTGACCCTGCTGGCGGCCGGGGCCGCGCGGGCCCAGTGGCTGAATGAACAGATTGCCCTGCGGCCCGGCTGGAATGCGGTTTGGCTGGAGGCCCGGCCCTATCCCTCCTTGTGCGAGGAGCAGTTCGCCGGCCTGCCGGTGGAGAGTGTCTGGCAATGGAATCACTCGTTTCGCACGACACAATTTGAGACCGATCCGTCTCTGCCCCTGCCCGGTGACCAGCGCTGGCTGATTTGGCGTCCGGCCTCGCACCCGCAGGCGTTCCTCAATACGCTTTTTGCCTTCAAGGCGGGTGGGGCCTATTTGATTCGGGTGGCCAGCAATGCCGCCCCGTTTGTTTGGAATTATGTGGGCAAGGCCCAGCTCCCGGCGCTCGAATGGTTCCCGTACAAGCTGAACTTCGTGGGCTTGCCGGTGCATCCGGGCAATCCGCCGGTCTTTTCCGAGTTCTTCCGGCATACCGATGAGGTGGACGGCCTGCCCGGCGGGAGCGGCAAGTTTTATGAGATTGGAGCTTCGGGCGCCGGGGTGGAGATTCGTCAAACCTCCCGCATGAAGATTGTTCCCGGCAAGGCCTATTGGATATTGGCGGGCAACCCAGGAACCTATGCCGGTCCCCTTGAGGTGGTTCGCGGAGGCTCTCTGGATTTTGGAGGTTCCTCCGTGCGCCAGGAAATGATCCTGCGCAATGTCTCTCCCAGTAATGGGCTGACGATCACCATCACGCCCCGCTCCTCCGTGCCCGCGCCAGCGGGCCAGCCGGAATGGGCCGGTGATGTGCCGCTGTCCTATGATTATGCGGGTGCGCCTGCCGTGGAAGATGGGAGTTTGAACGCCTTGGGCGGGGAGGGGATCAGCCGGTTCGTGGGGCCGGGCGAGAGCTGGGTCATTACGTGGTTTGTCCGGCGGGGCGATCTGGCCGCCTTTGTACCCGAAGGCGATGAGGGAGCGGCCTATCAATCCATCCTGGAAATCAGCGACAGCGCCCAGCAGTACCGGGTTCGCGTGCCGGTGCTGGCCGATAATCCGGCCCTGGGTGTTGCCCGCCGTCGTGCGTCTTCGGCGCAAAATGGCTTGGCGGCGGATCATCCCGCCCAGGGGTTATGGATGGGGGATGTGGCCCTGGACCAGGTCAGTGCGCCCTATTTCAGCGGCACCAACTTGTACGCAACGCCGGCCACCTTTAATCTGCGCGTCATCGTGCATGTGGATGGCGATGGCGCCGCGAAGCTTCTGCAAAGCGTCGTGATGGCGCGCGCACCGGTGGGCGTCACCACGAATTTCGCGTATCAGCTCTTTACCTCGGCGGATGATGTTCCCGGCACGGCTACGGATGTGGCGCGGCTCAGCTCGACGGCCTTTCCCATGATGGACCCCATCCCGCTGGGCACGGTCGTTACCATGCAGGAGGGCACATTTACCGGCCTGGTGGCGGTGGGATGCAATGACAGCCGCAATCCCTTTTTGCATCGGTATCACCCCAAGCACGACAACAAGAATGGGGATTGGGCGGCGTACACCAATGCGGTGGAAACGTTTGACATCGCACGCACCGTTACGATCCAATTGGAGCCTTTGGCCAGCCCCTCACAGCGGGCCATCTGGGGCATGGATGTGGCCCAGGGGACCTACCGGGAAGTGATCAGCGGCATTCATAAGACGCCCTTGATTGTCTCCGGGCCGCTGAGCCTGCGCCGCATCAGCCTCGTGAAGGACCTCCACTGATGCGGCCGTGTGCTTCCAACGTTTTCAGCCTCTTCCGCCGGATGGCCGGGGCCGTTCTTTGGCTGGCGCTCGCTGGACAGGGCTCCTGGGCCGGGGAGCTGATCCCGCCCGGAGCGCCTATGGCCCCCACCGGGATGATGTATCGTCTGGATGATTTGGCCTCGCGGTTGGCCGTCGGCACCAATGCGCCTCTGGCGGCTCAAGGATTTGTGCCGCCGGCATCGGCGCCCGCCGATGAAGGAACGGATTTGAACCAGTTGATGAGTCTTGCGCCCGCGCCCAGCGTCTCCGCGGCTCAGCCGGAAGAGGTTCTGGCGGGCCGTATCTATTGGTCGCTGGCCACGCCGGGGTGGGGGACGCAGACGGGCCAGGTTCCCACCCAGGCTTTGTCTCCGACCTCGACCCTGGTGGTGGCGGGCTATTACACCGCCACCAATCTCTCGCAGGTGGACCCGAATCTGGCATCCGGCAATATCGCGGTGGGCCGTGTCATCTTTGGCATACCGGGGAGCGCCGCCACCAATCCGGCGTATCCGGTCGTGCTTCAACGGACCGGGCAGTCCGAGTCCTATCGTCCGGGGGACGATGGAGACTTGCAGAAGGGCGCGCCCTGGGCGGTTCCCCGCTTTGTCGAGCATGGGAATGGAACCCTGACGGATCAAAATACCGGCCTGATGTGGTTGCAGGATGCCAACGCGGCAGGCGCCCTCATCTGGAATGATGCTGTTGATTTTTGCAATGCGCTGGATGCGGGCGGCGATCATGACTGGCGTTTGCCCAATATCCATGAGCTTCAGACCCTGGTGGATCGCGGACAGGCAGACCCGGCGTTGCCGTCGGGCCATCCGTTCAGCAACCTGGTGGTGTCCGCCTATTATTGGACCAGTACGACCTATGAGATGAATACGGACGAGGCGTGGGCCCTCTATGTCGGCGATGGCGACGACCGCAATCGCAGTAAGATGTCCACGCTCTATGTCTGGCCGGTGCGCGGAGGTCCGCAATGAAAGGGAATTGGGCATGAAAAAATGCATGGTCTTGGTGAGCTTGGCGCTGATGCTTTCCGCGAACGCGGAGCAGGTGGCGCTCTACGACTTTACCCACGACAGCAACCCCAGCCAGGTGGCCTCCCATATATCCACCGCCTCACAGTTTTCCGCGGTCTTCAGCCCCTTGAAAGGCCGCTCAACCACGACAGGCAACCCTCTTCCTTCGTACCTGGCCGATGCCTGGGTCAATGGGGTGAATTGTGTGGAGTTGATTCTAACTCTTGAGCCTGGCTATGCGTTGACGGTCGAGGAAGTCACCTTTGATTACATGAGCGAATTCGATGACGAATGGCAGGGGCCAACACACTTTAATGTGTTGGTAGGGCCGCGGTTTGTTTTGGGGAGTTCTCTTTCCGGCGGCTGGCAGTCCTTGGTGCGGGACCAGGCCTGGCACTCTGCTCCCCCCTCCCAGCAGAGCGGCGCCTTGACGCCTTTCATGACCGGCGCGGTGGCTGTTCGCATTCATGGGCAGGGCGCCAGCCATGTGGAAGCCTTTTGGTGGCTGGATAACATTACGGTCAACGGAGTTATTTCCTACAGCCCTCCGCAGGTGACCTCGCTGGCCCTGACCCCAGCGGGTCTCGATCTGGCCATGGCGCTGTCCATGACCGGCCTGACGCATTACGTGGAGGCCTCCACCCAACTGGCCTCCGGCACATGGACGCCCCTTCATTCGTTTGTTGGCACCGGGGCGGCCACCAACTGGACCGTCGCACCGGACGCGGAGATGCTCCGGTCCTACCGTGTGCGCATAGACCCCTGAGCGTTCGCCGTGCGCCCATGCCGGGCAGGAGCTTTTCTGGTGAAGAAATCATCCATCCAAGCGCACCGAGTGGCCGTATTGCTCCTGCTGATTCCCTTTGCGGCTGGCGCGGAGGAGGAGGCCCGGCGGTGGACGCTGGATGATGGCACCTCGGTCACCGGGGCTTTTGTGGAAGCTCATGAACACGTGGTGGTGCTTCGGCGCGAAGGGGGCGGGCGCATGACGCTGGCCACACAACGTCTTTCCCCGGCGGACCGGCTTTGGATGGCGGAGCACGAGGGGAGCGAACAGGGCCGAAGAGAGGCATTGGAAGCGGCCCTCCCCGCCTCCTTGCGCGACTCGGTCCGCATGATGGACGAACAGGCCCGCCGGCTGAAGACCCTGTTTGAGGCGAAACGTTTGAACGATGAGCAATATCAAGCCTCGCGAGCCAGCCTGATTCAATCCTTCTGGACCCGGTTTTATGATGCCGCGGGAACCAATGCCGCACCCGAAATCGTTCAGTCGGCCTCCGAGTTTCTGTCCTGTACCGGGTGGTGACGGCCGGAGGGGGAGGCATCCGCCGTGGACAACAAGGACGATGAACGCGAGACACCGGGGATTTTGGCCTCCTTAAATCGCTTGCTTTGGGGCGGCTGTTTGGGGTATGTATGACCGTCAATTCGGCCCGGCTGTACTGCAGGCGGGGCCGCCACGTAATGCGAGCAGACGGACGACACGCTTTTCGCCATTACCCCTGGACGTATGAAGACTGCGGTATGGCACATTCAAAAGGAAGAGGAACATGAGCAAAACATATAATATTGCGGTATTGCCGGGCGATGGCACGGGCCCCGAAGTGGTGCGCGAGGGCGTCAAGGTTCTCCAGGCGGCGGCGGCCAAGTATGGCTTCAAACTCAATTTGCAGGACTACGATTTTGGCGGCGACCGCTATCTCAAGACGGGCGAGATCCTTCCGGACTCCGCTTCGGACGAGATGCGCAAGTACAACGCGATTTTTCTGGGCGCGATCGGGCATCCGGATGTGAAGCCTGGCGTGCTGGAGAAGGGGATTCTCCTGCGCCTGCGTTTTGAGCTGGACCAGTACATCAACCTGCGCCCGGTCAAGCTGTTTCCCGGCGTGGAATGCCCGCTGAAGGGCAAGGGCCCTGAGCACATTGACTATGTGGTCGTGCGCGAAAACAGCGGCGATGCCTATACCGGAACCGGCGGCATCACGATGAAGAACACCCCGCACGAAGTCGCGGTGCAGAGTGCGGTCTATTCCCGCTTCCAGGTGGACCGGTGTCTGCGGTACGCCTTTGAGTACACCCGCAAGCGCAACAAGAAAAAGACCCTGGCCTTGTGCGGCAAGACCAATGTGCTGACCTACATCTACGACTTGTGGGAGCGCGCCTTCCACGAGATGGGCCAGAAGGATTTCAGCGACATCAAGCGCGAGTACTATCACGTGGATGCGACCTGCATGTGGATGGTCAAGAATCCCGAATGGTTCGATGTGATTGTCACCGGCAATATGTTTGGCGACATCATCACAGACCTCGGCGCGATCACGCAGGGCGGCATGGGCATCGCCGCCGGCGGCAACATCAATCCGGAGGGCGTCAGCATGTTCGAGCCCATTGGCGGCTCGGCCCCGAAGTATACCGGAAAGAACGTCATCAACCCGCTGGCGGCCATCTGCGCGGGCGGGATGATGCTGGCGACGCTGGGCGAACAGAAGGCGGCGGACGCGATTGAAGCGGCCGTCATGGACATCACCGCCAACAAGCTCAAGAGCCTGGCGGCTGGGCGGATGGGGTATTCCACCACCGAGGTCGGCGACCTCGTCGCGGAACGTGTATAGTAGAATCAAGCAAGCCAAACAGGATGTGGAGATGAAGAAGTACAACGTATGTGTCGTGGGCATTGGCGCGGTCGGGACTGAGATGGTCCGCCTGTTGCGCCAGCGTAATTTTCCGGTGGGGCAGATGACCATTTTGGCGCGGAGTGACCGCACCGAAATGATTGATGGCCAGCCTTACACCGTCAAGACCGCCTCACCCGAGGCGTTTGACGGGATGGACTTCGCCTTTTTTGCGGGGACCGAAGGCGCCAAAGGCGCGTCAAAGACCCTGGGGGTGGAGGCGGTCAAGCGCGGGTGCGTGGTGATTGACAACGGCGATGATTTTCGCATGGACCCCAAGGTTCCGCTGGTCATCCCGGAGATCAATGCCGAGGCCTTGCGCGGCCATCAGGGGTTCATTTCCAATCCGAATTGCAGTACTGCGATTGCGCTGATGCCGCTGGCGCCCCTGCACAAGGAGGCGAAGCTCAAGAGGATTGTGGCCTGCACCTACCAGGCGGTTTCCGGCACCGGAAGCGCCGCCGTGAAGGAACTGCAGGAGCAGGTCAAGGCGTGGGCGGAAGGCCGCGAACTGAAGCGGGAAGTGTATCCCTGCCAGATCGCGTTCAACGTCATCGCCCAGATTGGCAGTGCCAAAGACGATGAGCCGGGCTCCACGACCGAAGAAGTCAAGTTGCGCCGGGAGACCCACAAGATTCTGGGCGACGATTCCATCCGCGTGGCGTCCACCTGTGTCCGCGTGCCGGTGGTCAATGGGCACAGCGAGGCCCTGCATGTGGAATTTGAGCGACCCATCACGCCCGAGCGCGCCCGCGAACTGCTGTCCAAGGCGGAAGGCGTCCGCGTGGTGGATGATCTCAAGAAATCCGAGTTCCCGACGCCCCTCGAATGCTCCGGCAAGTACGAAGTGCTGGTTGGACGCATCCGCAAGGATGTCAGCGCCGACAATGGCCTGGCGTTGTTTGTGGCGGGCGACAACCTGTGGAAGGGCGCCGCGCTCAACGCCATCCAGATCGCGGAAAAGATGATCGAGATGCAGTTGAAGTAGCTTCTGCACGGCGGAGCCTCTTGTTCCCAGTCAGACCCGCTGGTCATGCTGAGCCGCCGGGCGCATTCGCGCCCGGCGTGCCGAAGCGTCTCCTGTCGCCCCTGCTTCGTATTCCTCCACGAAGCCCGAGTCAGGCCGCCTGATTCCCGCTTGCCATCGCTGACGCGCTGG
>CAZFSE010000124.1:0-13030 GCA_964521805.1 uncultured Verrucomicrobiota bacterium | reverse complement strand
CCCCCGGTCAGCAATGTGCTGATGGTCCATCCCCTGGGGCTGACCAACACCTTCACGGTCGGGGGGACCGGCGCCGTGCAATCGGTGATCGCCGGCAATGCGGGCCGGGGCTGGCTGTCCTGGTCCATCTCCAACGAGACCGGCTGGGTCTGGACCTCCGTTTCCTCCGGCACCAGCACCGGCAACCTCGACCCGGTCGAGATCGGACTCCACACGGAAGGGCTGGACGTGGGCACGCACACCGGAAAGCTGACCTTCACGGCCAACGCATCAAATGCGCCGGTGGACCTTCTGGTGGTTGCCGTCGTGGAGGACACCCCGCCCGCGCTCTCCTGCGATACCACCAATCTCGCGTGCCACGTCAACCAGGGCAGTAACACCAGCAAGCGCATCGTCATTTGGAACAGCGGAGGGGGCACGCTCGCCTACCAAATCGCCACCAACCGGTCCTGGCTCTCCGCCCTGCCCGCATCGGGCTCCAGCACGGGCGAGGAAGACACGATCACGATTGAGTTTGATGCCGGACTGTACTCCGTCGGCACCTACAACGGCCTGCTGACCCTCACCTCCGCCACCTCCACTCAGGAGATTCCCGTGCAGATGACCGTGCAGGCCAAGAACACCAACAACCCCATTCTGACTGTTTTCCCGCTGGAACTCACCAACACCACCACGCAATACCGCAATGCCCCCAGCCAGTCGTTTGCCGTCTGGAACAGCGGCGGCAAGACGCTGGAGTATTACCTGTCGGAAAAAATCTCCTGGCTGAAGATTCTGCCCATTACCAGTGCCGCGTTCCCCGCCAGCAGTCGCGGCGAACGGGATGTGTTCACCGTCCACTACACCAATCAAAGCCTGGGACAAGGGTTGCACGAGACCAATTTCTTCATTCACAGCAATGGCGGCACACAGACCGTCTACGTGGCGCTGGAGGTGCTCGCGCCGCTCCAATACGCACTGACCGTCACCACCAGCCCCGGCGGCTGGGTCACCAAGACGCCGGATCACGCGCTGTATACCGAAGGCGCCTCGGTTCTCCTGACGGCTCGCCCAAGCAATCAATACCAATTTGTCTCGTGGCGCGGAGACGCGGCGGGATCCGTGACGCAGGCCACCGTCCGGATGGATGGCGGGAAAAACGTCCGGGCCAACTTTACCAATGCCACGCGCATCTGGGGCTATCTGACCAACCTGCTCACCGGTGCGCCGATTTCTAATGGCGTCATCCGCATGGGCGGCACCACCAATCGCACGAATGGATCGGGCTACTATTCCCTCAACCCGCCCAATGGCTGGGGCATCCTCACCGCCGTGCGCACCGGATACCCGTCGTATGTCCGGGGCATCCTCGCGCCTCTCTATACCGACACCCGGCAGGACATCGGGCTCATGCCCAACATGGTCAGCGGCGTGCGCGCGCTCCAGCGCCCAGGCACCAAGCTGGTGGATATCTTCTACACGCTTTCGGGACTTTTTGCGGACCGGCACAACGTCTCCCTGAGCCTGTCGCAGGATGGCGGACGGACCTGGACGGTGCCCGCCTGCTCACAGGCAGGCGACCATGGGCCCGGCATCCGCCCCTCCGTGATGGAGAAGCAAATCTCCTGGAATGCGGGCGCCTGCTGGGATGGCCGCCGGTCAGAGCAAATGCGCGTGAGGCTCCTTGTGGCGGGCCGCGGGTTTGAATCCGGTAATTTCACCGTCGATACCCGGGGCACGCCCAACTGGCGTGTGCGCGCATGGGCCGATAAGAATGGGGATAACGCCTACAATGCGGGCGAGGAAATCGAAGGCGCTGGGGTGTATTATGGATTCGTCCGGACCAACACCGTCAGCGCGCTCACGGATTCCAGCGGATATGCCACCGTGCCCGGCGAGGCGGTCCTGGGGCGGAACCTGTTTGTGCGCGGCAAGATTTATGAGCGTTCGGCGGTGAAGGAAGGCCATTCCTCCGTGGATGGGCGCATGTACACCCTGTTCCTGGACAACGATATCGGAGGAGAGGACGAAGATCTCTGGGATGGAACCTGGCGGGGCTCGGTCATCACCCGTGGCATATTGGATCAGGTCGAAAGAGGTCTGCCGGTTTATATTCGCTTGAAGCACCCCGTATTCGAATGGAATCTCCTGGTTGCCTTCGAGGGCTCCAGCACCGATACGGTGTACCGCCTTCGAAACACCTTCCGAGGGGTTTCCATGCACATGTATGATGTCACGGACGGCCAAATGAAACTGGGCAAGGTCCGCATCCGGAGCAACATTGGGACCGGAAGCACGGAATGGAAGAACGCGGACGTGCATGTCTACGACAACGATACCCAGTGGCCCAAGGCACGGGTGAACGGAATCTACCAGGAAGGCGATGGGTATGTTCATCTCGGGCGGCGCTGGACACAGAAAGACAGGGTCACTGTGTTTGAGGCTGATTCACCGGAGTTCATTAGGGTTGTCACTCATGAGCTGGGGCACTACATCTTCAACTACTACGACGAGTATTTAAGCGGTGTAGCCTCCACGAATTTCAAGGCCCATCGCGCCGCCCATACCAACATTTATCCGCGCGATTATGGGCTCATGCAGGCCAATTCTTCGGAATTGTCCTCCTACAATGACTACCTGGCGTCCTATCCCTCCTCCATCGAAGGAACAAACGTAACGGCCCAAATCTGGAAGAACAACCTGGATTCCAGCCGGACGTTTTATCCCTGCTGGCAATGGCTGGAGAGGGCCTACGAGAAAAGCTACAGTGGCTACCGGGTGGGAATTACCGTCCCGCAATACGGGACGTTCGTGAATGGCCTGCCCACATCGCAAGACCGCGAAGGCCCCTTCTTTGTTCCCTCGCCTTACGTGGATTGCGTGGTCTTCACCAGCGCCACCCTGGGCGTGCATGCGCGAATGGCCTCCGTCCCAAGGATCCACGCCCCCACCCTGCTCGTCACGCAAGGCGGCCAGCCGGTCCGCGGCGCACAGGTGACGATTACACCCGCCGGCCACTCCCGCCCCCGCATTCTTGGGCGGACGCGTTTCGGCGGACGCATGTCCATGCCGGATGCCTGGGAGGGAGATATGCTGGCCGCCTATCACAACGGCTACACCGCCGCCCTCACCCTCACGGCGGAGGATGCGGGCAAAGCCATCCTGCACATTGAATTGCCCGGCCCCCAGGATCGGACCCTGGATGGCACGCATCCGCTCTCCACAAACCGGCTGGGCATCGTGGCCACCGGCTTGTTGGTCGCCAGCAACGAGTGGGATCTCCAGCTTCATGTTTCCCTGCCCCTGGCCTCCAATCCTGTTGTTCAGGTATATCCAGACGCGGAGCTGACGAACCTCCTGGTGCTCACCTCAAGCGGTGGGCTCACCTTTACCGGCCGCGTGCCCTTTGCCCATAGCAGAAGCGGGCTCCTCCTGTTCAATGCCCAGCCTTCCAATGATCTCTTCTTCAGCACGCTGGATTCCTATGCCCTGCACACCCTGGATGCCGACCAGCACGAATACTGGAGCCGCGATGGCCGGGCGTCCATTTCCTTCACACCGAAGGTGGCCACCAACCCGGAGACCTTGCTCATGGTTCATGGGGCTGGCCCCGTCATCCTCTCGCCCGCTCTGCCTGCCACCAACCAGGCCGGCGCCATGCTGTACCTCGCCCTGTCTGACCCCACGGTCTTTGCCGGTGGCGAGGAAGCCTCGCTAAGGATTCAATACAGCGCGGAAGATATTGCGGGGCTGGATGAATCGTCTCTCCGCCTCTACCATTGGAACGAACAGGCCTGGCACGAAACTCCCTCCCTCCTTTCCATGGAGGATGGGACGGTCTACGCGATCCTCACCAACCTCGGCGCCTACGTGTTGCTGGCCCACTCCACCACCGATGTCATTCCGCCCTCGCCCGTTACGGACCTCGTGGCCGTTGTGGGAAGCCAGCCCGGCAAGGTCACGCTCTCATGGACCGCCCCCGGCAATGACGACACCACGGGCACCGCCGCCGTTTACGATCTGCGGTATTCCACGCAGGACATCACCGAATCCAGCTGGGACACCGCCTCCCGAGTGCTCCCCTTTGCATCCCCCCTGCCCTTCGGAACCCCACAGGCCTATACCGTCCGCATGGCGGTTCCAGATGCGGTCTACTATTTCGCCCTGCGCGCGCTGGATGAGGCCGGGAACGCGGGCGCCATCACCAGCTCTGCCGCCGCACGCGCCGGCATGACGGATTCCGATGGCGACGGTATCCCCGACGACTGGATGGCCTCGGTCAATCTCGGGCGCGAGATGCCCATGGAAGCGGGCGATGATGCGGATGGCGACGGCCTCACCACCTGGGACGAGTATGACGCCGGAACGGCTCCCGGCAACTGGGACACGGACGGCGACGGCCTGAGCGATGGCTGGGAACTTACGCACAACCTGAACCCCCTGAACGTAGAGGACGCGGATGAAGATTCCGACGGCGACGGACTCACAAACCTGGAGGAATATGGACAGGGAACCAACCCGCAATCCGCGGACACCGATGGCGACGGCATGACGGACCGCTGGGAAATCCAGAAGGATCTGGACCCGCTGACCAATGCCGAAGACGAGGGCGCGGAGAATGATCCGGATGAAGACACCTTCAGCAATCTGGATGAATTTCTGGCCGACACCTGGCCCAAAGACCCTGCCTCGTTCATCCATATTTCTGGCGCACAATGGAACGACCGCGCGGAGATCACCTTCCCCTGCTCCACCGCCCGCGTCTATGAAGTAGACTGGTCCCCGGGCCTGGAACCCGGACAGGAATGGCAAACGCTCTTCCCGCCGGGCACGTTCTATGGCCCCGGCGAAGCCGTGACCATCACCAATACCGGCACCACCGGCGGAGTCTACCGAATCCGGGTCTGGCACCCTTGAGCGAAACCGGCAGGAAGCCCTTTGCGGGCTGTTTGAGCCCCCCGGAAGTGCAAGTTCTCCCCGGTCCGTCCGACTGCCCATTTTGGGCATCCTGTGGGTTGTGAACCGTCTGGACATGAGGTATTTTCCGCCACAACTTTCTCATATGAAAACAGCCGGAAGGACTATCATGAACCGATATGCCGATGTCAGAAAACAGAGTGGCGGGGGGAGCCTCCTTCCAACAATCCTCGTGTTCGCTTTGTGCTTCAGCGTTGCACCCGCCTACTCTGTAACCAATGACCATGTCGTGTCCTTTCTCGTCGGCCCCCTCACCGGATACGGTTCCCGGGCGGAAACCTATAGCTGGTCGTTTTCCTACATGGAGGGCTTCGGCGACGGATGGGCCTGGAGCCTCAGCAAGCTCAACGAAGGGCATGATGAGGACCATCACCGGGATGGGACCACCCTCCAGCTCTGGAAACGAATGGGCCTCCTGTCCGGCGACCGGCTCATTCTGGGGCTCGGATTGGGGCCGCATTTTTACTGTGACACCCTGACCTCAGAAGATTATGAGCAGGGGTATGAAAATGACCATGGCCCCGGCCTTGTTCTTTCCGCCATGGCACGCTACCGGCTCACGGATAACTGGTGGCTGGAATCACGCTTCAACACCGCCCGCAATCGGGATAAAATCAACACAGGATCCATCATGTTGGGCGCCGCCTGCACCCTTGAACCCGCCTGGTCAGGCGGCCACGCGCGCGAGGTGAATGTCCATGTCAATGAGGTCACCCTCCTGGGCGGCGCCAATATTGTCAACAGCTTTGGTTCGGAGACCGGCTCGGCCTTCAGCTTTGAATACCGGCGCTATATGTTCTCGTGGCTGAATGCCACCGTCGTTTATCTGGCTGAGAACACCCCCGACTATGTCGAGCGCCACGGTGTGGCGCCACAGCTGTATTGGGGTCGTTTCTTCTGCAAGGGACACCTTTCCATGGGCTTTGGCGCTGGTCCGTATTTTGCCTACGATCGCCAGCGGTCCAGCCAGCCCCACTTGTCGGACCAAAGCAATTTTGACGTCTCCCTGCTGGCCTCCTACACCGCCGCCTACCACTTTGATCACGGGGTTCTTTTGAGGGCGACGTGGCATCGCGTGGCGACCGCCTACGACTACAACCGGGACACCGATGTCATTCTGCTGGGCGCCGGGTACGGTTTTTGACCGCCGCCTTGCGCTAGTGGTAAGGCGCAGGATGGGCCGCCCTGGCCATCCACACAAACCATGCCCACGCCTCCCCCGTGCAAAAGCTATTCTGCAGGCATACCGCCCGCGCCTTTTCTACCGTGGCCGTCTGCCATCCAGTCAAATCACTCCGCCAACTCGATGCGGTAGAAGAGGCTGTCGCGATTCTGTTCGATCATAGAGGGGAAGGTGTTTACCGGCGGCTGGGCGACGATCGGCCCCTGCAACAACGTGAAGCCCGACAGCAGATTGGTGGAGCGCAGGATGTTGTAGCGGCGGCCTTCCACCGAATTCCATTGCAGAGAAAAACCCTGTGAACTGCTCGTGTTGAACAACGAGCGGTCCCCCTCTTGTGCCTGCTCCGAGCCTACCCGGAGCTGGAAAAACTCAGCGCTATTCAAGGGCGAGTATCCGGCTCGCAGTTCATGGGCATCCAGCATCCTGTCCCCATCGGAATCAATCGTGCGCGAATCATACTCATAGGCGCCGATGTCCCATCGGGCGTCGCCATCCTGATTGCCATCCAGAGGACGCGCAACACCCAGCAGGTCATTCGTGATGCTGGAAATGCGAAGGCCGGTATCCACGCAGGGCGATCCATAGCTTAGCCGATAATCCCCTGACTCGGGATGGTTGAAGCCGGGCTCATCCGCAATATTCCCTTCGCCCGGAGGCAATGGCTCAGTGCAGGTGTATAGATAGACCGCATTCGTTCCGCACCAATTTCTTGGAGCAGCGTTGGTCCAATTATAATGCCCGGCGTTGCCGCTAATAATACAATTTTTGACGAATCCCCTGGTCGCATAAACACCGCCACCCGGACCACTGCAACAAAGGTTGCTCACAAGCGTGCATTGCTGGAGCACGGCGGAAGTCGAATTCAGATACAGCCCGCCACCACTTCCACACGCATGTCCACCGCGAATTAAACAGTTCTGAACAAGACCGTCATCCACATAGATGTTGCCCCCCACATAGGCAAGATTGGAGACGACAACACAACGCTCCACGACTCCGCCATTCTTGAGATATACCCCTCCACCGCGAATGTCACTTGTGTCCGTTGTATAGCCGCCGTGGTTATTCTTGATAATGCAATCCTGAACGCGTCCACCGCTTGAATAAACGCCAGCCCCCGCACTATCGTCCGCCGTGCCGATTCTCGCAGAAGGGCCGGCCCATCCGGTTCTGCCATCTCGCACTGTAAATCCGGTCAAAGTCGCACCCTCCAACACCTGCACGCAACGGTTCAAGGCATCGCCAACGATGCTTGTGAATTCCGCTCCATTTACGCTCCGCACTGTGATGGGCTTGGCAATCACCAGCCGATTGCTTTGTGTGCTTCCAGCACACACTGAAATGCGCGAGCCAGTGCTGTAGACACCATTCGTCACCCATACCGTATCGCCATCACGGGCCACATCCACCGCATCCTGAATATTCGTCGCCGCCGTCGCCCAGGACGAGAATGGCGGCACATGCCCACCGGACAGGGAAACATAGTGAATCGTGGCCGCCGGATGGCTGGTGGGATCCCGTGGATCCGTGCCCGCGGCCAGCTCATCTGCGTCGGAGAAGCCGTCGCCATCGGTATCGGCCAGCGCATTGACAAACTTGTAGGCGCCCATGTCCCAGGCCGCCGTGCCATTGTTATCCCCAGCCAACGGACGGGGCACGCCATCGAGATCGTCGGTAATGCCCAGGGCTAAAAGATTGGTTCCGCCGTCTATGCATGGGGAGTCGGCGACCAGGTGATAGTCGCTGTCACCAGCAAATTGGGGATCAAGCGCGATGTTCCCGTTGCCGGCAGGAAGAGGACTACTGCAGGAGTAGCTGATCGAACAGCTCGGGTCAAAGTTGGAATTCCCCGCGGAACCCGGAGACGACACGGTGTTTCGCCAGAGAATGCAGTTCACGAGCCAACAATATGTAGCACCCCCTTGGTTGCTGACCACGGTACAGTTGTAGAGGTGCGACTCCATGGCGGCCTGTTTCGTGTTCCCGACCACTAGGCAATTTCTTGCCTGCCCCCTGAATATTCCGGCACAGTCTATCCCATGGTTTTTTCTGAACACGCATTTCTCCGCAGTCCCATAAGCCAGGCTTCCATAGCGGGCCGAATTACCTTCGACCACGCACTCCTCCAACTTGCTATACATTGCGGCTCCACCGTACGCCAAAGCGCTGTTCCCCACGAATCGGCAACGCCGGAGTCGTCCGTGGTAAGCACCACCGCCCGCAAGCCCGGCCTCATTGCCGGTGAGGATGCAATCTTCGAGCAGGGCGTTCCATCCGCCGCACCAGGCGCCGCCGCCGCTCGTTATCCTGCTGTACTCGTCGTAGAGGCTGTAAGGAGGCGTGGCTCCGTTAGTCAGTGTGAACCCGGAAATGACGGCCCCGTTGACCGCATAGAGACATCGAACGGCATCAAAGCCCAGCGGGCCCTGGCCCCGAATAACCGTGGCCTCCGCGCCATGCACGCTCTTCACTGTGATGGGCCGCTCCACCGCGACCCGTGCGAGCACTCCCCGGTTCCACCGCGTGCCGCTCTCGTAGACTCCGTCGTTGACCAGCACGCAGCCATTCGACACATACATGGCATCAGCGGCTGCCTGGATGGTCGTCGCCGCGCACGCCCAGTTTGTGTAGGGCGGGATATGTGCCCCGGCAAGCGAGACGTAGTTTGTCGAACAGCCCGCTATTACGCTGAACGTGATCGCCGTGGTGATGGTGCAGTCCAAGTTTGAAGCCGACAAGGTCACTTCGTACTCGCCCGGCCCGTGCAGAGTTTCGACAATAACCGCCTTGTTTGCCGCCGTTTCAACTCCGTTCACCGACCACGAGCAGGTCATCACCTTGCCGTCGATCCGTGAGGAGAGTTGAACGTCCACGCTGTCCGCCAATACGACCGAGGGCACACTGGCCGAGATGGCCACGATCAAGGCTCCTGTCATGCCGTCGGCCACGAATTCGTCACATCCAACATCCACCGCGGCCCCGACACAGCGGGCTTCGCCGTCGATATCGGCATCTCCGATTCCCCATGTATTGGATCCCCGGTCGATGCAAGCCGATCCCGCCAGCAGATGGGGATTCTCCAGGCTGGCCAGGCCTGGTTCATTGGTGAAGTTTCCCGTGCCGTAGGTCGGCCTCGGTGTGGTGCAGCATTGATCCAGAATGTCCCCGGTATATGCGTTTTCCATGTAATTGTTGCCGTTGTAGTAGAGGATGCTGTTCTTTGCGGAGACGTAGCCGATCGCCGCACTGCCACGGTCATACGTCGTGTTGCCGATGGCGGTACAGGTAGCCAGGCTTCCCCCGTAGGCGACTCCGTACGAGGACGCGCGGTTGCCGGCAATAAAACAGTTGCGGAGCGCACACGCCTTGGACGCCCCTCCACTTTGGCCCGCTTCGTTCCCGGTGAGCCAAGACCCATCGACCTCCGATTCGGCGGCTCCGCCACCTATGTAAGCGAAGTTTCCGCTGATCCGGCAGTTCCGCACGGCACCGCCGTAGACACCCCCTCCTTCGATCGTTGCGACATTCTTGTCCACCTGGCAATTCCGCAGGATACAGTCATAAGCACCTCCACCAAACGAAGCCCAGTTACCACGAATCACGCAGTTCGAAAGAATAGCCGTGCTTTTTCCAAACACGCCCCCCCCATGGCAGGCCTGATTGGTCAGGGCCTCGTTCCCAAACGGATTCAGCATCGTCCGCCCTTCCGTCAGCGTGAAACCGATGAGCTGTGCCCCCGCCCCGAGATATGCACAGCGCACGTTGTTGGAACAGCCGCGAATGATCGTCAACTCGGGACCATTGACGCTTGCGACTGTAATCGGCTTGTCGATGACAATCCGATTATGAAGGCCTTTGGTGTAGCGGCTTGACGAGTCATACACCCCCTCCTCCACCAGCACGGTATCGCCATTACTGGCCGCATCCACGGCGGCTTGAATATTCGTCGCCGCCGTCGCCCAGGAGGCGAAGGGCGGCACATGCCCACCGGACAGGGAGACATAGTGGATGAGTGTGGGAGGATTCGGATGGTACCTAATGTCAGGCGGCTGAATCTTCAGCGCACCGATTTTGTTGCCGGCGCGTTCCGTGAACCAGACCACGTCAGCGGTGAGATCAACCGCAATGCTGGCGGGCAAGCAATTGGAAGTCGGGATCTTGAATTCTGTGATGGCGCCTGTGCGGGGATCAAGGACCCCAATGGTATCCGTGAGGTGCCCCGTGTACCAGATGCGCCCCCATCGATCCGCCGCCAGGCGATGCGGCGCGGAGTTGGAGGTAGGGGTTGGATAATCGGAAAAGACGCCCGTGTCCGGGTCGTAGCACCCGATTTTGGAAAGGTCTTGAAGCGTGTACCAAATTTTCCCATTCGCCGCGAGCGGAGCACGCAGGGTGACAGAGGCATACGGAAGCGAGATTTCTGTAAATCCGACAGAGGAGCCGGGCTGAGCGGAGCGGGGATCGAGCTTCAACAGGCGCGGCGATTGCTCATACGCATTCACCACGGTAAACCAAAGATTCCCCTCCTCATCTTCTGAAGCGCCCGACATATAACCGAAGGTAGGTGGGATGAAGCGGCTCAATCCGTTGCCGTCCACCCGAAAGACCCCCTTGGCCACCCAGCAGTTGAACCAGAACGCGCCGGACGGGGCCAAGGTGCAGTCCACCGCAGAAGCATCAGAGACTCCTGTGGGATACTCTGCAAGTGTATTCGTGGCAGGATCAAGCACACCATAATATCCGGCACCGGCATCGTCTGCCGTGAAGAGAACCCGGCCATCGGGAAGGACCTGCTGATCGCGCGGCGGATGCGATACGGGAAACTCACGAATCGAGCCATCGGACGGGTCCAGACATCCGATTTTCTTGCCACCGAACTCCGCAAACCATACACGCCCCTGCTGGTCCACCGTGATGCCCAGCGGCTGTGCGTTGGGTGTCGGTATCATCGTCTCGTGGATACCGGCGATCCCCGCACCCAACGCAGGCGCAGAAAGCCAACACGCCGCCGCCAGTAGAAGCCATCCTGCTGATTGTCTATTCTTCATTGTACAACTCCTTCAATAGACCCTTGTTTGACATCCCGTTTATGTTGCTTTGGATTTGGAAATCTGTCGGCGACCCTTCCGCCACATGACCAACAGGCCCGCGCCGGCAAGCGCCAGCGTGGCGGGCTCAGGAATCGCGGAAAGGCTCATGTTGTTGACGTAAAAATCGTGAGTCGCACCGGCGCCCGTCCGGTTGGCGGAGAGCTGGACTCCCGCGACCTCGGCGGCCAGCGTCACACTGCCACTCCAACTGTCTCCCCCGTTGCGATCAAGGGTCACCCAGTAGTCGAGATCATGGGTGCGAGTTAAACTCAGCGTCACGATGGAATCCGCCTGCCAGTTCCACATCAGCAGATTGCCGTTGTTGACATACATCGGCTCTCCCATAAAGGGCTCGTACGTGAACGAGAAGTAGTACAACGGAGTTCCTGAAGCATCGGTCAGTTCACAATATTTCGAGCCTGCGTTCACATAATTGGCCCCAAGCTGGATCTCAAAGGTCTGATTAAAGGCCAGCGCGCCGCCGTCAAAAAGACGGGAAGCCACAGCACGATCGCCTCCTGCTGATCCGGATGAAAGTGTGAAGGCCTGGCCACCGGTGTTCAAATCGGAGTTCCCATTCAGGCCCAGAGAGGAATCGGCCAGTGATTGCGCGCCTAAACCTACGCTGGAAAAACTCCACGGCTGGAACCCGGTTCCTCCGCTGGACAAATTGGTCCATGCGCTGTAGTTCCCGGCATGATCGCTTCCCACCAGCGACCCGCACGCCAAAGAACTCGTCATCATCAACGCCATCGCCAACAACCTGAAACGATTCATGACAGATACCTCCTTGCTCAAAAACCAAGCCAAAACCCGCACCCCACCCTGCCGCGCCACCGTGATGCCCAATAAAACGCTTACAAACCACATACAAAAGCCCATCAAAAAAGTAAACGATTACTTTCGTATTTTCTCATTTTCCTTGTTTTTATTCAGGTAAACGGTTAACCCAGAGGCATGAACAAGATTGAGCATCTGACGATTATTGACGTGGCGAAGGCGCTGAATGTATCCGTGGCAACCATCTCCCGCGTGGTCAACAACAAGCCGGGGGTCGGTCCGGAGCTTCGCAAGAAGGTCATGGCCGAGGTGAAGCGGCTGAAGTACGCCCCCAGCGTCGCCGCCAAGAATCTCAGCCGTTCGAAAACTGACACCTTGGGCGTGGTCTTTCAAGACATCAACACGGGATGGTTCCTAGACATCTATCGCGGCATCCTCAACCGGGGCGCCTGCACGAATTTCCACCTGCTGACAGCCGTCTCCGAACGCCCCGGCGACGAATACGATGTCCCCCACCGCCTCTTGTCGGGCCAGCGCGTGGATGGGTTGATCTGGCTGGATCCTCGCGCGTCACCCAAAACGGTCGAGGCCATCAAAAAACTGGGGCATCCCCTGGTCATGCTTCAGTACGACAGCGAAGGCTCCCAGATCAACACTGTATCCATTGAAAACACGCATGGCGCCGTGCTGGCCATCCGGCATCTACTCTCCGTTGGCTACCGCCGCCTCCTGCTGGTCACCGGCGGAGAAAATGACCTCGCCAGCCGGCAAAAAACCCAGGGTGTCAGTGCCGCCTTGAAGGAGACCGGCGTCGAGATTTCTCCCGATTATATCCTCAACGGGCATAACAACGGCGATCTGGCCATCAAGGCCATGGAAGAATTCATGCGGACAGGACACCCCATGCCCGAGGCCATTTTCTGCTACAACGATGACATGGCGATCGCCCTTCTTTTCTGGTTGCGAAAACAGCACATCCGCGTGCCGGAGGATGTCGCCCTGATGGGGTTTGACGGCATTG
>CAZFSE010000123.1:9719-13066 GCA_964521805.1 uncultured Verrucomicrobiota bacterium | reverse complement strand
TGTCATGCTGAGCCGCTAGGGCGCATGCGCGCCCGGCGTGTCGAAGCATCTCCTGCCGCCCCCAGAGATCCCTCGCCGGTGCTTGGGCTGATGGAGGAGGAGGGGGACGGAGGCACCCTGACTCGTTTTCGCGGGGCGAAGCAGGGGGCGCGTGATCTTGGCCCCTCCGCGGCGTTGCTTCGGCCAGGGCGGACAAAAGTCCAGCCCTGACCTCGCCTGCCCTCCGTAGTGGCTTCACGAAGGAGGGCACAGACCGCAAAGCCGGTCTTGCCTTGCGGAGCGGCCAAGCTGACACGCCCCTGCTTCGTATTTCCCCGCGAAGCCCGAGTCAGGCCGCCTGGTGTTCGCTTGCCGGTCGCTGATGCTCCGGCAAGATAAGAGCTTTCGTCCACGTCTCCACCTGTTCGTCTCAATGGTGGAGGGAGCATCCTTCTCGTTTGCGCCAAAAGGCCAAACCCTAATGCGGCGGCAGGCTCTGCCGTCGTTTACGATTCTTCTGGAGGGCGGTCGGCCCGACCGCCGTGCGAATATTGAGCAAAGTGCGTGTTTGCAAAAGGCCTTCGTTACCGTAGGCGAGGATCAGGGGGTCTTCATCAGAGTCATTTTGCTGTCTCCGATGGCTTGGGTCTTGAGGACGGATTGCCGGCAAAGGGTTCCTCGCGATTGAAGTCGGGCATGAAGAGGGGATCACCTAGTTCGGGCTGAATGAAGACGTTCCGAAATCCCAGCGCTTCCACTTCTTCGCACACCCTCTGATACTCCTCATGCGCCAGCCGGGTGGTGAAGAATCGTCCATTGGGGATGGGTTCAAACTGGCTCATGATGGACAGGGGCAGGTGGCGTCCGAATTCGGAAGCCAGCAAGCGTAGAACGCCCAGGCTGTTGGCCACCTGGCCGGGCAGGACCAAATGCCGCACCAGCACACCTTGCCTCGCGGGGGTGGCGCCTTCGGGATCCCAGGGCGACAAAAAGCCTTTGGCTTCGACCATCTTGCGGAGCGATGCGAGCGCGATTTCGGGGTAGCGCGAGTCGTTCATGCACTGGTGAGCCAGTGCGGGATCGGAGAATTTGAAATCCGGCAGGAAGAGGTCCATGTGCTGGGCGTAGCGCTCCACCAGGGAGGGTTCCTGGTAGCCGGAGCTGTTGAATAAAAAGGGAACGGTGACGCCGCGCTGGCGCAAGGAAATGCACAGGGCTTCGATGTGCGGCCAGAAATGATCGGGCGTGACGAAGTTTAGGTTGTGCACGCCTTGCTCCAGCAGGGAACGCGCCGCGTCCAGCAGTTGCTCCTCGCTGACCGCATTTCCCTGGGCGCCGAGTGAAATCTGATGGTTCTGACAGAAGACGCACCGGCTGGAGCAACCGCTAAAAAAGATGGTGCCTGACCCCCGGGTGCCGCTGAAGGGAGGCTCTTCGCCAAAATGCGCGACGGCGGAGGCGATCCGGCATGCCGCCGTTTCCCCGCAGACGCCTTTTTGCCCGGCGGTGCGGTCCACGCCGCAGGAGCGTGGGCAGAGGCGGCAGTTCTTGTACAGTTCAAGATTCATGGGCGCAGGATAAGACAGACCGTTCCGCTTCGCAAGCCGCACAAATGCGGGCCGGCTCCTTGCAGAATGCAGGCCGCTGGAGTACGTTGCGTGCCATGCGAATCCTGTGGAACAAAGGCTATGATGTGTTGATCAACATCACGGACATCTGTGACGCCCGTTGTGTAATGTGCAATATCTGGAAAAATCAGGTCCGCCATGATTCCTTTTTGCCGGCGGAATTGCTTCAGAGCTTGCATCCGGTGGCCTCCGTCAGCCTGGCCGGCGGGGAGCCCTTTTTGCACAAGGGGGTCGTGGACTTGGTTCGCGTGATTCACCAGCACAATCCCCGGGCCAAAATCGTCTTCACCAGCAACGGTTTTCGCACGGACGCCATCGTGGAGAAAGCCCGTGAGATTGCGAAGATTCATCCCCATGTGCAGGTGACGATTTCACTGGATGGGATCGGCGCGGTGCATGACCGGGTGCGGGGGATTCCCGGCGCTTGGGACAAGGTGAACCGCACGTTTGATTTGCTGGGAGAGGCCGGCATCCGCAAGCGCAATTTTGCCTTCACCATCACGTCGGAGAACATGGCCGCGTTGCCCGAGGTCTATCGCCATGCCAAGTCCAAGGGCGCGGGGATTTCCATTGCCCTCGCGCAAAGCTCGGTGTTTCTGAATGTGAAGATTCCTCTGCTGGATCCCGAAAAGTTGTATCCCTATCTGACGCCGGTGATCGAGGATCATTTGCGAAGCTGGAGCCCCATGAACTGGGCTCGGGCGTTTTTCTTTTATGGACAGTTGCGATTTTTGGAGACGGGCCTGCGGCCCATTGCCTGCGATGCCATGGACAAGAGTTTTGTAATTGAGCAGACCGGGCGCGTGATGTCCTGCCATCCCCTTTATCTGGAGGCGGGCCGGTTAAAAGAGCAGACCCTGCCGGAGATCCTGCAAGGCCCCAAGGCTCAGGATTTGAAGGTCAAACTGCGCAACTGCCATGCCTGCTGGGAGGTGTGTACGGCGCGGTCCGGCCTTCGCACGAATATCGCGCGGGTCTTGTTGTGGGCCCTTTGGAGCAAGCTGTTGTCCCATGCGCGGCGGTGGAATCCCCGGCGGCCATCGCGATTGTTTCCCCTCACGGCGGGAAAGAAGGAGTGTGCTTCATGAGCTCGGTGGATCATCAGAAGGCCCGTGTGGTGGCGTTGGAGCAACTGTCCCCCTCCGGCTGGCGGCTGGATTTTGAACGGCAGGATCTGACGTTTTCCGCCGGGCAGGTGATCACCTTGCATGGGAACAAACCCGAGGAGGATCGCACCTACACCCTGGCGTGCGGAGAAAACGATCCGGTACTTTCGATTCTCTTTCGCCACATTCCTGAAGGGAAGCTGACGCCTCAACTGGTCCGTTTGAAAGCGGGCGACGAGGTATCTTTTTCAGGCGCGTATGGGGAATTCACGGTTCATGATCCCGCCGCCCCGTTGGTGTTTGTGGCGACGGGTACCGGTGTGGCGCCGTGCCGGGCGTATGGCAGGACTCATCCCGATTTGAAACTCACCCTGATCCATGGTGTGCGAAAAGCGGAGGACCTGTTCTTCCGCCGGGATTTTGAGGCTCTAACGTATCATCCCTGCGTTTCTCGCGAGGAAGGGACGGGCTTTCATGGCCGTGTGACGGATTTCTTCCATGCGTTTTCCTTTGCGCCGGGCAGTCATTTTCATCTTTGTGGCGCGAATGAGATGATCTTTGAGATGCACGGGCTCTTGAAAGAGCGGGGCGTGGACGATTCCCACATCCACACCGAGGCCTACTACTACCGGCT
>CAZFSE010000123.1:6994-9619 GCA_964521805.1 uncultured Verrucomicrobiota bacterium | reverse complement strand
TCCGCCGCCTGGGCGGGGTCGGGCGCTTCCAGAATCGGCCGGCCCACCACCAGAAAGCTGGCACCGTCGCGGACGGCATTGGCGGGGGTGGCCACGCGCTTCTGGTCGCCGGTGTCTCCGCTGGGCAGGCGGATGCCAGGCGTCACAAAAAGCGGGCTGGGGCCAAATTTTTCCCGGAGGGCCTTGACCTCCTGGGCCGAGGAGACAAGGCCTTGTGCTCCGGCTGACAGCGCCAGGCTGGCCATCGCCAGCACCTGTTCCGTGGAGGTGCGTCCGACCCCCTGATCGTGCAAGTCTTGGGCGTCGAGGCTGGTCAGCAGGGTGACGGCAATGATCCGGGGGGCACCCGGGCATTCCGCCGCCGCGCTGGCGGCGGCTTGAATCATCGCGCGCCCGCCACAGGCGTGGATCGTCAGCATCTTGGCGCCAAGCCCCGCAACCGATTTGACGGCCCGCTCCACGGTGCGGGGGATATCGTGCAGTTTCAAATCCAGGAAGACGTTTTTACCCAACGAGGTGGCCGCTTCCAGAATGCCGGGACCTTCGGCGCAGAAAAGTTCCAGGCCTATTTTGTACCAGAGGATTTTTTCGGGCAGGGACTTCATCACGGCCACGGCCTGGGCCGTCGTGTTCACATCGAGGGCGACAATCAATTCAGATTTCATCTTTGTGGTTCTCCAACGTTTTCGGCAGTGTACCGGCGGGATGGCGCAAACTCAATGGTTCGTTTTATTCCACCGGCACCGATTCGATGGCGGCGAGGGAGACCCTGACCCACCCGACGGGCACCTTGACATAGAGGCGTGTGACGATATGGCGGTCATCCTGTGACACCCAGATGTCTCCCGGTATTTTCCGCACAAAGAACCCTTCGCTGGCCACCGTCACTTTCACCAGGATGCTGGCAATGCGCCCCAGGTTGGGAAGGGTGATGTTGGCGGATTTCAGCGCCCGGATGTTGAAGGTTTGCAGTTTCTCGTCGGCCGCGACATGAACCGTCCGCTCCTGGCCGACCTCCAGCGGCAGGGCGCGCATGGAATACATGAACGAAACCACGTCCTGGGTGTCGCCTTCGATGGGGTATTCCACCGTTTTATCCTTGATGTAATCCGTCCAACGGGCGGTGAGATTCTCGCGGTCGAAGTCCAGCACATCGTCGCAGAGAACGCGCCCTTCGCTGGTCTTTTTTACGAGCCGGATGGGCAGGAAGGTGGCGGGGTCCACATAGCTGACCAGCAGGTCGTTGACGGGATAGAGCGTTTCCACCAGGCGGTTGCTTTTGGCGGTGAAACGGATGGCCAGAACGCGGCGCCCATCGAGCTGTTCCCAGCCGGTGCTGATCTGGGTCTGGCCGACAGGGAAGAACCCCCAGTGCATCTGGTAGGTCAGCGTTTCACCCACCGACAGTGCGGATGGGGGGGCGGGGGAGGAAGCCGCCGCCAGGGAGGCGCCCAGCAGGAGCGCCAGGGCGAGCAGGGCCAGGCAACGCACACCTTGGGGTTGGAAGGGAAGAGAGTTCAACCGCATGCTCTCATTTCAGGATGTTCTCGATTTCATCCAGCTCCGCGGGCGTCAACACGAGGTCCATGGCGGGCGCGGTTTCCTGGATATGGCGGGGGGCCCGCGCACCTGCGATGGCCGCCGTCAGTTCCGGGCGGCGCAACAGCCAGGCCAGTGCCAATTGGGCCAGCAGACAGTTCTTGCGCGCGGCAATGCGTTTGAGTTTTTCCACCTTGACCAGCAGGGTGTTTAATTGGGGTTCGATGAACATCGGATCCTTGCGGCGGTGGTCGTCTTCGCCGAGCGACGCCACATAGCCGGGGGTGACCTTGCCGGTCAGGAGGCCTTTTTGCAGGGGGCTGTATGCAATCACGCCGATTTTCTGCTCTGCGCAGAAGGGCAACAGCTCCTCTTCGACGTCGCGCGCAAACATGCTGTAGGGCGGTTGCAGGGAGGCCACGGGATGAATCTTTTGGACGCGCTGGATTTGTTCCACGGAGAAATTGGAGACGCCGCCATGGCGGACTTTTCCTTCCTTGATCAGGCCGGCGATGGCGCTCCAGCCTTCCTCGATCTCTTCGGGCGGGTTGGGCCAGTGGATTTGATAAAGATCTATGCGTTCGATCCGCAGGCGATGAAGGCTGGCCTCGCATTCCGCGCGCACGCTGGCGGCGGTCAGGCGTCCGGAGATGCGCCCCCGGCTGTCCCAGACCAGCCCGCATTTTGTGGCGATGAGCGGCTTGCTGGCCAGCGGCTCAAGCGCCTTGCCCAGCACCTCCTCGGCATGGCCCAGGCCATAGACGGCGGCGGTGTCTATCCAGTTGATGCCCGCCTCCAGGGCGGCCTGAATGGTTTTGATGGATTCGTTGTCGTCCTGCTTGCCCCAGCCAAAGGCCCAGCCGCCTCCACCATGCGCCCAATTGCCCATGCCAATGGTGGTCAGTCGCAAATCTGTCGCGCCCAATTGACGTGTCTTCATCTTTCGCACTCCTCTTCTCTGTCAAAAGGTACAACGTTTTACTGTATAGATCAATCCCACAGGGGCCACTGGGAAAAGTTTCCAATGCTTGGAAAAAATCCGCTATATTTTTCCAACCCTTGGAAGTATTTATAGAAAAAGTTCCA
>CAZFSE010000123.1:0-6894 GCA_964521805.1 uncultured Verrucomicrobiota bacterium | reverse complement strand
GAAAAAATCCGCTATATTTTTCCAACCCTTGGAAGTATTTATAGAAAAAGTTCCAAGGGTTGAAAAAAACGCAAAAAAAAGTTCCAAGGGTTGGAAGATTTTTCAGACCTCAACAAAGGAGATATGGATGAGCATGCGGGAGATGACGGTGGAGCAGGTGGCGAGGGAGCAGAGGGGCTTTATCATGAAGGTGTATGGCTGGATGACCTTTGCGCTGGCCATTACCGCGCTGGTGGCGTCGTATGTGGCGGGAACGCCTAATCTGTGGAAAGCAATTGTCGGCAATCAAATCCTGTTCCTGGGGCTGATCCTTGCCGAGTTGGGTCTTGTCATTGGGCTTTCCGCGTGGGTGCAAAAAATGTCGGCGGCAATGGCGACGGGAGCGTTCATTGTGTATTCCGCGCTGAACGGACTGACGTTTTCCGTGATCTTTGTAGCCTATACCGCAGGGTCACTCGGGGCCACATTTTTTGTGACGGCCGGCACCTTTGGGATCACGGCGGCTTATGGGTATGTGACGAAGAGCGATTTGACGAGCGTTGGGAACATCGCTTTCATGGGGCTGATCGGCGTCATTCTGGCCTCGCTGGTGAACTTCTGGATGAAGAGCACGGCCCTCTACTGGATCACCACCTACATCGGCATTTTCGTTTTTGTAGGCCTGACCGCCTATGACATGCAGAAGATCAAGCGCATGAACATCATTGGCAATGAAGGCACCGATGAAGACCGCAAGGAAGCGATCATGGGGGCGCTCGCGCTGTATCTGGACTTCATCAATCTGTTCCTTCTGCTCTTGCGCATCTTCGGCCGCCGCCGCTGAGCCGCCGGGCGCTGTGCGCCTGGCGTGTCGAAGCCGTTCCTGCCGCTTCCTTCGGCTGATGGAGGAGGCCGCCTGGTGTCCGCTTGCCTGTCGCTATCGCTCCGGCAAGAGTAGAGCTTTCGTCCACGTCTCCGCCTGTTCATCTCCAGGGTGGCGGGAGCATTCTTCTTCCGGATGACTATACTCAATTGGTGGAGCGGACGGGGATGGATGGCCCCCTTCGCGGAGCCGTTTCGGCGTGTCGAAGCAGTTCTTTCCGCCGTGTGAATATGAGCAAAATGCGTGTTCGCAAAAGGCCTTCGTTGCCTTCGGCGAGGATTTTGGCCCCCCCTTGACACGGCCTCGAAATGATCATATGTTCATAACAGGAGAACGCATTATGCCCAGGCCCTTTTGTCCACGACATGTTCAGTTTGTGCCCGGAACAACCTATTTCAAGCCAGCGGGGGTTCCCTTGCGGGAGCTGGAAGAGGTGGTGCTGGCGTTGGATGAACTGGAGGCGCTGAGGCTGGCGGACCTGCAGGGGCTGTATCAGGAGCAGGCGGCAGAGCAGATGAAGATTTCCCGGCCCACGTTTGCCCGGGTGGTGGAGTCGGCCCGCAAGAAGGTGGCCGACGCCCTGAGCAATGGCAAGGCCCTGCGGCTGGAGGGTGGTCCGGTTGTTCAGCCCGGCCCGGCTCGGCCTGCCGGTCATGGATGTTGTGGGCGGGGACGGGGGTGCCATGGATGGAACAAAGAAAGGGACGCATGAAAATTGCATTGACAGCAAAAGAACAGACCTTGGACAGCGAGCTGGACCCGCATTTTGGGCGGGCGAAGAACTTCATCGTGTACGAGGTGGAGACGAAAACGTTCACCGTGCATGATAATTCACAGAACTTGAATGCGGCGCAGGGTGCGGGGATTCAGTCGGCGCAGAACATTTCGCGCCTGGGGGCGGAGGCCCTGATCACCGGCAACGTGGGGCCGAAGGCTTTCATGGCGCTGAAGGAGGCGGGCATAAAGATCTATCTGGCGCCGGTGGGCACCGTGGCCGCGGCCATACAGGCGTTTGAACAAAATTCGCTGGAGGAGGCTTCCAGCGCGTCGAAGGAAGGTCATTGGGTATAGCAGTCAACACAAAGGAGAAGACAATGGAGACATGCGAGTTACTGTCCAAGTGTGGGTTCTTCAACAACTATAAGGGCAATTCGGAGACGATCAAACAGGGATGGATAAAAATGTTTTGCGAGGATAAGGCAAAATCTGAACGGTGCGAGCGCAAAAAAATACGGCAAGCCACCGGAAAGCCGCCGGCGGATAATATGTCGCCGACGGGCAAGGTGTTGAGTTAGGCCATGAAGGGCAACTGAAAGGAAGGTGTGACATGCCAAGAGGAAATGGAACAGGACCGATGGGAATGGGGCCGATGACGGGCCGCGCGGCGGGAACGTGCGCGGGAAATCAAGTTCCGGGGCCTGGGAACCGGGGCGGTGGTGGACGCTGTGGCCTGGGCTTTGGCCGTGGACGTGGCGGCGGGATGGGCCGTGGCCTGGGTGCCGGGCTGGGCGCCCGGAATCGCTTTGCCGCCGGCGGACGAGGGGGCGGAGTGGGGGCTCTGCCGCTGGACATGCCTCCGGAGCAGGAACTTGCCGGCCTGAAACAGCAGGCGGAGCAGGCCGGCCAAATGCTGGAGACGATTCACCAGCGCATCCAGGAGTTGGAAACGAAGCCCGCGGAATAGCTCGCGGCGGCCCAGCGGCATATTGGAGCTTGTGCGGTTTCCATTTTGCGCAAGATGAAGGGGAGGTGCGCAATCTATGGAAAAGGAGCCT
Organism: uncultured Verrucomicrobiota bacterium; assembly: GCA_964521805.1. Taxonomy (GTDB): domain Bacteria; phylum Verrucomicrobiota; class Kiritimatiellia; order CAIQIC01; family GWF2-57-35; genus CAZFSE01. The sequence goes on along the minus strand of CAZFSE010000123.1, from coordinate 4,257 downwards.
ATGGACAACCCGAAACTTCCGGCCAATCAATCACGGCAGAAACCGACCGATCCGTTGACCCCGTACGGCAACCGCCCGATGGTCACCCCCATCGTCAATGCGGTGAATTACACCGTGCGCCTTTCCGTGGGGATCGAACCGGTGGATGACTTGCTGAAGGATCTGGACCAGGCTCTGCGGCACATCAAGAAGGGCGGGCTCTCATGAGCGACGCGGAGCCACAGAGCGGGAAGAACGGGGCGGAGGATCCTTTCTTTGGGCGCATGAATGATCCGACGGCGTCGGCCGCGATCAAGGGGCTCTGCGGCGATGAGATGGAGTTCTATCTGCGGATCAAGGACGGGCGGATCGAGGAGGTCCGCTATTGCACCAACGGCTGTGCGCATACGCGCCTGTGCGGCTCTGCGGTGGCGCGCCGGGCCAGCGGGCGGAGCCTGATGGAGGCCCTGGGCATTAACCCGCGTGAGATCATTGATGCGCAGGAGTGTTTGCCGGAGGAGGTGAAGCATTGCGCCATCCTGGCGGTGACCACCTTGTACCGGGCGATCGCGGATTATCTGCTGGCGCCCTGATGAAGAAGAACACATGAAGACTCTGCTCATATTTAACCGGCCTCCATATGACGGAACGGACGTGACGTGGAACGGATTGCGCCTGGCGGGAAAGTTGTTGGAAGCCGGGCAGGACGTCCGGTTGTTCCTGATGAATGATGCCGTGGATATGGCGCGCGAAAGTTGCACGGCACCTGCGGGCTATGACCAGGCGCTGGTGCCTCTGCTCAAGGAGCTGATCGCCAAAGGGGCGCTTGTGAAGGTCTGCGGCACCTGCATGGCGCGGTGTGGCATTCATAAGAATGAGCCTTACTACGCGGGCGCCAACAAGGCCACGATGGCTGAGCTGGCGGAATGGGTCGTGGCGTGTGAGAAGGTTCTGGCGTTTTGAAGGCTGTCGCATAATGAATACCCGCCTGGAATGCATCCCTTGTTTTGTGCGTCAGGCCGCCGAGGCTGTGAGCCTGTGCGTGGAGGATCCGGCTCAGCGCGAGGCCCTGCTGCGGCGGCTGTTGCTGGAGGTGGCCCAAGGCGATTGGACGGGGTCTCCACCGGTCATGGCCCAGCGGCTCCACCGGATCATTCGGCGCGAGCTGGGAGATTCCGACCCCTACCGCAGTATCAAGGAGCGCATGAATCGCGCGGCCTCGGAGGGGTTGCCCGTTTGGCGGCAGGCGATCGCCCGTTCAAGTGATCCTTGTGAGGCGGTGGTGCGGCTGGCGATTGGCGGCAATCTGCTGGATAGCGGGGCCAAAACGGGTTTGGAACCCGAGGATTTGGCGCGCCGGATGCACACCATTTTGGAGATGCCGCTGGTGGGTGATCCGCACGCGCTGTTTCGCGCGGCGGAGCAGGCCTCGTGCATCCTGTATGTGACGGACAATGCGGGGGAAATCATGCTCGACCGCCTGCTGATCGAGGCGCTTCCCTCGGAAAAAATCACCGTGGCGGTGCGCGGTCAGGCGGTGATCAATGATGCCACCCTCAAGGATGCCGAGTGGGCCGGCTTGCCGGAGCTGGCGCCCGTGATCACCAGCGGGTCCGATGTGCCGGGAACGGTGCTGGAGGAGTGCTCCGAGGAATTCCAACACTGGCATGAGCGCGCGGATCTGGTGATCGCCAAGGGACAGGGAAACTATGAGACGCTTTCAGAAACGGTGAAACCCACCTATTTCTTGCTGTCCGTCAAATGCGCGCTGGTGGCCCGTCACGTTGGCGCACCGGTGGGCTCGCTGGTGATTGCCCGGGGAGGGGTGTGGGAATGAGCGGACGGATGATTGCCATCGCCAGCGGGAAAGGCGGCACGGGCAAGACCACCGTGGCGGTGAGCCTGGCGGCTCTCCTGGCCGAACAAGGCCGGCCGGTTCAGTACCTGGACTGCGACGTGGAGGAGCCCAATGGCCATATCTTCTTGCGGCCTTCCATCGAACAATCCGAGGCGGTGGGCATTCCCGTGCCGGTGATTGACAAGACGAAATGCACCGCCTGCGGAAAGTGTGGCGAGGCCTGCGAATATAACGCCATCGCGGTCATGAAGACGGCGCTGGTTTTTCCGGAACTCTGCCATGGGTGCGGCGGGTGCTTGCGGGTGTGTCCGTCGGGTGCCATTCACGAAGAGCCCAGAATCATGGGCGTGGTCGAGCGGGGCCGGGCCGGCAAGATCGGTTTTGTCCAGGGCCGGCTGAACGTGGGCGAACCGATGTCGCCGCCGTTGATTCGCGCCGTCAAGCGCGCGCGGGACAAGGAGGCGGTGGCCCTTCTCGATGCGCCGCCCGGCACCTCCTGCCCGGTGGTGGCGACTGTGCGGGATGCCGATTTTGTCGTGCTGGTGACGGAGCCGACTCCGTTTGGATTGAATGATCTGCGGCTGGCGGTGGACTTGATGCGGCAGTTGGCGCGTCCGTTCGGTGTGGTGATCAATCGCGCGGGCGTGGGGGATGACGCGGTGGGTGTGTATTGCCGGGAAGAGGGCATCCTTCTCCTGGCAGAAATCCCGGATGACCGCAAAATGGCCGAGGCGTACTCGCGCGGCGCCTTGCTGGCGGAGTTCTCGCCGGTATTCCGGAGGGCCTTGGAGCAACTGGCCACGAAACTGCTGGAGGGGGTTGCATGAAGGAGCTGGTGGTCATTAGCGGGAAGGGCGGCACGGGCAAGACCAGTGTGACCGCCGCCCTGGCCGTGTTATCCGGAAAATTCGTGATGGCGGATTGTGATGTGGACGCGGCGGATTTGCATTTGCTGTTGCAACCGGACATCCGGCAACGCATGGAATTCCGGAGCGGGCATGAGGCTGTGATTCGGGCGGAGGACTGCATGGGTTGTGGGCGGTGTTTGGAGGCTTGCCGGTTTGAAGCCATTCGCAGGGAGGGGGCGGTATTCTGTGTTGAGGCGGTCGGATGCGAGGGGTGCGGGGTGTGCGTCCAGGTTTGTCCCGTACAGGCCATTGACTTCCCAGAGCGGGTGAGCGGCGAGTGGTATCTCTCTGCGACGCGGTGTGGCCCGATGGTGCATGCCCGGCTGAATCCGGGTGGTGAAAACTCGGGAAAGCTGGTGGCCTTGGTGCGGGAAAAAGCCCGGAACCTGGCGACGGAGCAGGGGTTGGATGGCGTTCTCGTGGATGGACCTCCAGGCATCGGATGCTCGGTGATTGCTTCGATCACCGGCGCTTCGCTGGTGCTCGCGGTGACGGAGCCCACGCTCTCGGGCCTTCATGATTTGGAGCGGGTGCTGAGCCTGGCGGGGCATTTCAAGATCCCGGCGGCGGTGTGCGTGAACAAGTGGGATATTAACGCGGAGCAAACGGAGGCCATTGAACAGCGCGCCCAGCAGTTGGGCGCTTTTCTGGCGGGGCGGATTCGCTATGGCCCGGAGATGACCGCTTCCCAAGTGGCGGGGCGCACGGTGGTGGAGGGCGATCCCTCGGGGGCCGGCGCGGATGTGAAAGCGGTTTGGGCGGTTTTAATGAAAATACTGAAAGCATAAGGAATACAAAGAATGCACAACGAAAGTTGCGGATGTTCATCGAAGAGCGAAGGGTGCGCTTCGGCGCAGGCGGTGGAAACGGAAGAGAACCTGGACGAGTTCCTGGAGCAGAAGGCCATGGAGGAGCGGTTGAAACGAATCCGCCACAAGATCATTGTGCTGTCCGGAAAAGGTGGTGTGGGAAAGAGCACGGTGGCGGTGAATATCGCTGTGGCGCTGTTGGCGGAAGGGCATAGCGTGGGCTTGCTGGATGTGGATATTCATGGTCCCAGCATACCCGGCATGATGGGTTTGCAGGGGGAGGCCCTGCGCACGGAAAATGGAAGGATTCTTCCCGCCGAGCGGGCCGGGCTTAAGGTCATGTCCATCGGATTTCTGCTCAAGGAACGCGACGATGCGGTGATCTGGCGTGGCCCGATGAAGATGACCTTGATCAAGCAGTTCCTGAAGGATGTGGAATGGGGGGATTTGGATTATCTGGTCATTGACTCCCCGCCAGGAACGGGGGATGAGCCGCTCTCCGTATGCCAGCTGGCTTCGCCCCTGGACGGCGCCGTGGTGGTTACCACGCCGCAGGATGTCGCAACGGCGGATGTCCGCAAGTCCATCAATTTTTGCAAGCAGTTGAACCTGCCGGTGCTGGGGGTGGTGGAGAACATGAGCGGGTTTGTCTGCCCCAAGTGCGGGGAGGTTACGGATATTTTCAAGGCAGGCGGCGGCGAAC
>CAZFSE010000122.1:1226-13094 GCA_964521805.1 uncultured Verrucomicrobiota bacterium | reverse complement strand
AGCCCGAGTCAGGCCGCCTGGTGTCCGCTTGCCAGTCGCTGACGCTCCGGCAAGAGTAGAGCTTTCGTCCACGTCTCCGCCTGTTCGTCTCCATGGTGGCGGGAGCATCCTGCTCCCTGCACGTTTGCCCGGGACATTTTGTGTCTTATGTGCTTTTTGTGGCTAAAAAAAATACATTCCCTGCCCGGCACCCGCACCCCACGCATTCAACGTCTCCACGCCGTGTAGGAAACCGTCCTACGCAAAAATCAGCCAATTTCCGACAAGAGAATCAGAATTTGTCCGATACCGCCCTTCGTTGAATCTGCTTATCCTTTTCGCTATGCAGATCATTTCATCGATGCTGGTGAAGTCAGAAAAAAAGGAGGCCAAAGAATGACGCAACAATCCGCCGTGCTGGACAACCCCGGCACCACCCGGCAACTCGCCGGCAAATACCTGACCTTCAAACTCGGAGCCGAGGAATACGGCCTGGAGATTCTGAAGGTGCAGGAAATCATCAAGATGATGGAAATCACCAAGGTGCCCCGCACGCCGGACTTCGTGCAGGGCGTCATCAACCTGCGGGGCAAGGTCATCTCCGTGGTGGACCTTCGGCTGAAGTTCGGCCTGGAGCCCAAGGACACCACCGACAAGACCTGCGTCATTGTGGTGCAAATCAGGGCGGCATCCAGCACCCTGATCACCGGCATCACGGTGGACGAGGTCTCCGAGGTGCTGGACATCACCCCCGACCAGATCGAACCGGCCCCCGAGTTCGGCGCGGCGGTGGACACCGCCTTCATCCTCGGCATGGGCAAGATCGCCAAAAAGGTCGTCATGCTGTTGGATGTGGACAAGGTGCTGTGTGGAGATGAATTGGCCCGGTTGAGTTTGTAACACAAAAACACAAAGGAAGATGGGTTATGTTTAAGAATATGAAGTTGGCGGCAAAGATTGGGTTGGGATTTGCAACGTTGGTGATCATCGCGGTTCTCTTGGGCCTGCTGGCCATCATCAACATGTCCAGGGTCAACAAACAGTCCACGATGTTGTCCCAGGAGTATATACCGGAAGTCGCCGTAAACAATGAGGTGGAGCGTTATTCCCTGCTGACCATGTATTCGATCCGGGGATACGGATTCACAGAAGAGGAGCGCTTCCTGAAAGATGGGCAAGCCAGCCTGGAAAATGTAAAAGCCAGCCTGGCCTCAGCGCGGGATCTGGCCGCCAAATCCGTCCATCTGGTCAAGCTCGCAGGGGCGGTGGATGCCGCGGATAAAAAGGTTCAGGAGTATGGACAACTCTTGGAACAAACAGTGGCGCTGAATAAAAAATTGGAAGAGGATCGGCATGAGCTGGATAAGAACGCCGCGGCCTACATGGGGGCCTGCGAAGGATTCCTGAAGGGGCAAAACGAGGCTCTCAAGAAGGAAGTCAGCGAGGGCGCCTCCGCCGACAAGCTGTTGCAACGGCACGAAAAGATTACGCTGGTCAATGAGATCATTGACTTGGGCAATGCGGCCCGCCTCGCGGTATGGCGTTCGCAGGCTCAGCGCGATCCGGCGATCATCCGCGACGCCATGCCCGGCTTTGACATGATGAACAAGAAATTCGATGCGTTGAAGCCTATCACGCATTTGGAAGCCGATCTCAAGGAGATTGAGACGACACGTGCCGCCGCTGAAAGCTACAAGAAGGCCATGAATAGCCTGCTGGCCAACTGGCTTTCCCGTGAAGAGGTCGCCCAAAAGCGGGGTCAAACGGCTGATGAAGTCCTGGGGCTGGCGCAGGAAACCGCCAAGGCCGGCTTGGATCAAGCTGTTAAAATCGGCCAGTCTGCGACCGAAACCCTCTCGGCGTCTTCCGCCATCATGATTATCGGACTGTTGGCGGCCGTGGTCGTCAGCATTTGCATGGCCATCTTCATCACCCTCTCCATCACAAAACCCATCCAACGGGTCATTGATGGCCTCGCCTCCGGCGCGGAGCAGGTCACCAGCGCCTCCGGGCAGGTCTCCTCCGCCAGCCAGTCGCTGGCGCAGGGCGCCAGCGAGCAGGCCTCCAGCCTCGAGGAAACCTCCTCCAGCCTCGAGGAGATGTCCTCCATGACGCGCCAGAACGCGGACAACGCCAACCAGGCCAATGTCGCCGCCAAGGAAGCCAGCCAGATGGCGGAGACCGGCGTCGCCGCCATGCAACGCATGTCCGAGGCCATCGAGAAGATCAAGAACTCCTCGAATGAAACCGCCAAGATCATCAAGACGATTGACGAGATCGCCTTCCAAACGAACCTGCTGGCGTTGAACGCCGCCGTGGAAGCGGCGCGGGCCGGCGAGGCGGGCAAGGGCTTCGCCGTGGTCGCCGAAGAAGTCCGCAACCTGGCCCGCCGGAGCGCCGAAGCCGCCAAGAATACCGCCGATCTGATCGAAGGCGCGCAGAAAAACTCCGAGCAGGGCGTCGCGGTCACGGCGGAAGTGGCCAAGAGCCTCACGGGCATCCAAAGCGTGGCGGGCAAGGTGGCCACGCTGATCGCCGAGATCGCCGCCGCGTCCAAGGAGCAGGCGCAGGGGATTGACCAGGTCAACACCGCCGTCTCCGAAATGGACAAGGTGGTCCAGCAGAACGCCGCCAACTCCGAGGAGAGCGCCAGCGCCTCCGAGGAACTCTCCAGCCAGGCGGAAGAGCTGATGGCCATGGTGGAGGAGTTGATGGGCATCGTGGGCGGGAAGAACGGCGAAAAGCTTCAGACCGGGACCCGGAAGGCCATCTCGGCCCGCAAAGAGCCCGCGGCCGCAAACCGCGTCCATACCGCCGTGCATCATGCGCCGGCAAAAGCCCCTGCCAGGAAACTGGCCGCCGCGCCCGCCAAGCCGGAGGAAGTCATTCCGCTGGATGACAAGGAATTCAAGGACTTCTAGCCTTCACACAAGGCCGGCACAGGGAGGCGATGAACCTCCCTGTGCCATGGTCTATGCCCACAACAGGTCAACGTGGACTGGATGTGGGGGGTGGGCGGAATCTTCTCCGGATCGCAGGAAGGAGGCCCTGGCGCCCAGCGAGGGACACGGAACCTCCGCGAGTCATTCAGCAGAGCCTGCGGAACAGGCCAGCAAGGATCGCAGGGCCTCTGGGCAGGCTTCCAGGCCGGTAAAGACCGCCAGCTCACGCCCCAATATTTGCTCCACATTCTGCGCCATCCGCATGCGAACCTGCTCCATGGACGGACAGGCGGCGCCTAAAATGTTCTCGAGAGAGCTCACCGGCTCCCCCACAAGGCCACAAGGAACAATGGACTGAAAGCCGGAGAGATCCACGCAGACGTTGAAGCTCATGCCGTGCAGGGTCACCCAGCGCTTCAGGCGGAATCCAATGGCGGCAATTTTCCCGGACGGGGTCCAGGCGCCGTTCATGCCGGGGCGGCGAAAGGATTCCACACCGAAGTCCCCGGCCGTGCGGATCGCCGTCTCTTCCAGATTGTGGAGATAGCCATGCGCATCAGCCTCCCGGCTCCCCAGCTTGAGGATGGGATAGAGGACCCATTGGCCGGGGCCATGATAGGTTACATCGCCCCCACGCGAGGCCTGGGCAAAGTCAATCCCACGCCGGGCCAGCTCTTCCGGGGTGGCCAGCAGGTGCCGGGTGCGCCCCCGCGCACCCAGCGTGATGACAGGACGGTGCTCCAGAAAGAGCACCGTGTCGGGAATGCGATCCTCCGCGCGGGCATTTAGCAGGGCGGTCTGCATGCGGACGCCGTCCACATAAGCAACCGGATGTTGAAAGGCAACCGCCCACGCCTTCACGAGCCGCTCCCGCCGGGGACTGGGACGTGCCGCCTATTCCTCATCTTCAGGCAACAACGCCTCGTAGCCGTCAGCATCCAGCAAAGAATCAAACTCGGAGACATCGTCCGGCTCCAGCTTAAACAGCCAGCCGGCGCCAAACGGGTCCTGGTTGATCAACTCCGGCTGGTCCACCAGGGCGGCATTAATCTCCACAATCGTGCCGGAAACCGGAGCGTAAATGTCGCTGGCCGCCTTGACGGACTCGACCACCGCCACCTCGTCCAGCGCGTTGACGTTGTCATTGACGGCCGGCAGTTCCACATAGGTCAGATCGGATAACTGCTCCTGGGCAAAGTCCGTGATGCCCACCGTCAGCAACTTGCCGTCTTTCCGAACCCATTCGTGTGTCTTTGTGTAGCGAAATTCCTTGGGTGTGCTCATCAATTCCCCTTGTATCTTCGTTGATTCAAAACAAACCGTGGTTTATAGCACCCTTTGCACATGGCACAAGTACGATTTTTAGAAAAAAATGGAGGCGCGGATCGGAATCGAACCGATGAGTACAGGTTTTGCAGACCCGTGCCTTACCACTTGGCTACCGCGCCACTCCTCTGAAATCTACCGCCCAACCCCGGTCTTCGTCAAGAACGCCGGCCGTTGGCGTTTCCCAGCCCTGTTCTATGTAGGAAAAGTTCCGCGCCGTCAACCCCGATTTGAAGATCTTTTGGAGAAAGCTTCATCGGGCACGCCATTCCCAGGCGGTCCCCCGGATGACCGGCCCCGTTTCAGGAAGGAAGCCACATGAAGATTTTGATGATTCTGGCCCCTTAAGACACTATTCAGATTCGGGGGACGTTCCAGCAAAGAGCCGGGCGGAAGAACTGGGCCGAACGGCCTGCAGGAAGCAGTCGGCGCCAAACTGGACACGGCACGCCTCAGCCAGGGCGGAAGAGGCATCCTCGTAGCACTCCGCCTCCGCCAGCAACACGGCGGCGCCTCCAAAGCCTCCCCCGCAAAGCCGGGCGCCCAGGAAGCCGGGGATGCGACGGGCCTGTTCCACCATGAAATCCTGTGCGGGAGAAGAGTTCTCAAACAACTTCACCGAGCTTTCATGGGATTCCAACATCAGCCGGCCCACGGCCTTGTAGTCTCCGCTTCGAATCAGGTCCACCGCCTCCGTTGCGCGGCGGGTTTCGTCCAGCACGTGCTGAACCCGCCGGGCCTGTACAGGGTCCAGGCTCTTGCGGTGGGCCGCAAATTCCTCCGCGGCCACCTCCCGCAAAGACGCCACAGGACGCCCCAGAGCCTTGGCGAAAACCGCCACGGCCGCTTCGCACTCGTTCCGGCGTTCGTTGTAGCCGGTCTCGGAAAGCTGGCGTCCCTCCGGCGGGGCGCAGACCGCGAAGACCACACGGGGAGAAATCGCCACGGGCTGGATGGAGAGCGTCTTGAAGTCCAGCAGGATCAAGGCATGATTGACGCCAAAGAGGCTGGCCATTGGGTCCAGCAGTCCGCACCGGACCCCGGCAAACTCGGCCTCGGCATCCCGGCACAGGCGGGCCAATTCGGCCCGAGAAATGTCCAGGCTTAAAAACCTCCGCAGAATCAGGCTGACGGCCACATCCACGGCGGCGGAGCACGACAGGCCGGCCCCGGCAGGCAGGTTGCCGCCAATCGTCATCTGAAACGCCGGACACTTGTTGAAATGCGCCCGGTCAAAGAGTTGCTTGAGAATGCCCTTGATGGGATTCGCCCAGGCCTGGGCCGCGTCCGCACGCAGATCGTCAGAGGGAAACCGCGCCTCCTCCTTCGATCCCTCCAGGAACAGCACACAGGATTCCTCCTCCTGCTTGAGCATGGAAAAGGAGATGCAAATGCCGGCATCCATCGCGGCGGCCAGGGCCATGCCCTCGTTATAGTCGGTGTGATTGCCCAAAATCTCCAGCCGCCCCGGCGCATACGCCATCAGGCGGGGCGCCTCCCCAAAACGCTCCTGATGAATCCGCGCAATTTTCTTATGGAGAGATTCCTGGGACATGCCACAGCCTACGCGCGAATGATGGCCAGCACCTCGTCACGCTGTTGTTCCATCCTGGCCTTGGTCTTGGCTTCCAGGTTCAGCCGCACCAGCGGCTCGGTGTTCGAGGCGCGCACATTGAACCACCAGTCTGGAAACTCAATCGAAAGCCCGTCCAGCTCAATGACCGTGCCGGTCCCGTATTTCTTCCGCAGGGCCTTGAAGACGCCCTCGATGTCATGCACCTCGGAATTGATCTCGCCGCTGGCAACATATCGCTGGATGGGGCGGATCATTTCGGAGAGCGGCTTTCCAGACTGGCTGACCAGATTCGCCACCAACAGCGCCGCCAGCGAGGAGCTCTCCGTAAAATAGTTCTCCTTGAAATAGTAGTGGCCGGAAAGCTCCCCGGCAAACAGGGCCCCGGCCTCGCGCATCTGTTGCTTGATGAATGCATGGCCCACGCGCGACATCATCGGACGCCCGCCGTTTTCAAGAATCACCTCCTTGACCGCCCAACTGCTCCGCAGATCATAGAAGATGGCCGCGCCCTTGTTCTTTTTCAGAATCGCCTCGGCGATCAGGGTGGTGATCATGTCCATCGGAATGACCCCGCCCTTTTCATCGAGGAACCCGGCCCGATCAGCATCCCCGTCAAAGGCAATGCCAAAGTCATAGCTCCCGCCCCGCATCTTTTCCTGAATCGCTTCAAGGGTGTCGAGCTTCAGCGGATTCGCCTCATGGTTGGGGAATGTCCCGTCCAGCGTGTTGAACAACGGGTCCACCTGGAAGAGCCCATCAAACACCTTCCCCTCCAGGATGCCCATGGAATTGGCAAAATCCACCGCCACCTTCAGCGGGCGCTTAATGTCCGCAAAGGCCCGGATATGGGCCAGGTACTCAGGAACAATATCATAGGTTGAAACCTTGCCCGGCTTGCCCGCCAGGGGCGCAAACGCGCCGGTGTTGGCAATCCGTTCAATGTCCTGGATGCCGGTGGCGCCGCTGATGGGAATGGCCTTCTCGCGGCACACCTTGAAGCCGTTCCACTCGCCCGGATTGTGCGAGGCCGTGATCATCACGCTGGCGTCCGCGCCCAGCTTGCCGTTGGCGTAATACGACATCGGCGTGGAGCACATCCCAATATCCACGACATCGGCGCCCTGCTCCGTCAACCCTCGGGCCATGGCCTCAAACAGCGGCACGGAATGCGGGCGCATATCACGGCCCACCACCACCTTCTTGCACTTCAAAAAGGTGGCGAAGGCCCGCCCAATCTTGTGTGCAATCTCCTCCGTCAATGTCTCGCCGTAAATGCCCCGAATATCGTACGCCTTGAAAATGCCCGCCATGTCGAAAACTCCTTTAGGTCCCGATTATTTTGTCTGTGTACGCAACCGGGTGACTCTAGCCGGAACGGGAGGCGGGATGCAAGGGCGATTTTCGGCCGCTTTCAACCGTTTTTAACGATTTTTTCAGCCGTTTTTGGCTTGAAACGCGAGAGGGCGGCAGGAGATCCCTCGACAGCGCCCGGGAGGGCCATCCATCGGCGGCTCACGGTCCGTTTTCAGACGGCGGGGTTCTCTTCGAACCAAGCGCGCGTCCGATGGGCGCCCCGCAAAGCCTATTGACGCCCTTCCACCAGCGGCGTACTCTTTTGAGCATTGCGCCCGAAAACCGGGCCACAGGAGGATGATTCATGAGGAAGATCATTGACACCATCAATCAGGATGTCTTGGAACGCGCCATTCAACGAGCCCGCCAGCGCAAGGTCATCCTGCCCACCTTTGCCCAGCAAAAAGATCCCTCCAAGATTCCCGCCAAGATCGTTCAAAAGCTCAAGGAGCTGGGCCTCTGGGACATCAACCCGCTGAATCTCTTCCGCATCACCTGGAAGAACGAGCCCACGCCCACGGGCGGCGGCTTTAATGAGGGCAACTGGATCGAATTCCCGTCCGCCCTGACCGGTGTGGAGGCCCGCATCGTCGGCATCTCCGGAAAGTTCTTTCCCACCGGTGCGCACAAGGTCGGCGCCGCGTACGGATGCCTCGTCCCCCGCCTGGTCTCCGGCAACTTCGACCCCACCACACAGAAGGCCGTCTGGCCCTCCACCGGGAACTACTGCCGCGGCGGCGCCTACGACTGCGCCCTGCTCGGCTGTCCCGCCGTCGCCATCCTCCCCGAAGGCATGAGCCGCGAACGCTTCGAATGGCTCAAGTCCATCGGCACCGATGAAATCATCGCCACCCCCGGCACCGAGTCCAACGTCAAGGAAATCTACGACAAATGCTGGGAGCTCCGCCGCGAACGCAAGAACAAGATCGTCATCTTCAACCAGTTTGAGGAGTTCGGCAACGCCATCTGGCATTACAACATGACCGGCGGCGTCATCGAGGAAATCTACGAAAAGCATTTCAAGGCCGCCAACAGCCGCATGTCCGGCTATGTCAGCGCCACCGGCTCCGCCGGCACCATCGCCGCCGGCGACTTCCTCCGCACCCGGCACCCCGGCATCAAGGTCATCGCCACCGAGGCGCTTCAATGCCCCACGCTCTACCAATTCGGGTTTGGCGCCCATCGCATTGAAGGCATTGGCGACAAGCACGTCCCCTGGATTCACAACGTCCGCAACACCGACGCCGTCTGCGCCATTGACGATGAACAGGTCATGCAACTGCTCCGCCTCTTCAACGAGGACGCCGGGCGCGCGCTCCTGAAAAAGAAGGGCGTCCCCGCCGAGGTCACCGCCCGCCTCAACTGGCTGGGCATCTCCTGCATCTGCAACCTCGTCGCCGCCATCAAGGCCGCCAAATACTACGAGATGGATTCCCGCGACGTGATCTTCACCCCGTTGACGGATTCCATGGAGTTGTATGCCTCCCGCCAGGCGGAGATGACCGAGGCCGGCGGCGCCTACAACGAATCCCTGGCCATCGCCCACTACGCCCGCTACCTCGAAGGCATCGGCATTGACTACCTGCGCGAGCTCAATTGGGCGGACCGCAAGGCCCTCCATAACTTCAAGTATTTCACCTGGGTCGAACAGCAGGGCCGCAATTCCGATGAACTCCGCGAACTCTGGGACGAGGATTTCTGGAAGGAATTGTTTGCCCAGGAACAGGTGGACGAGTGGGACCGGCTGATCACAGACTTCAACGAGTCCACCGGGCTCCTGAAAGATCTGTAAGCGCCGGGCCCGTTTAAAAAAGTTTCCAATCCTTGGAAAAAAGTGATAATTTTTTTCCAAGGTTTGGAACATTCATGTCAAACAGGAGGGGCCCCGAATGAAGCATGATTTTTATTACTACGCCCAAGCGCAGTCCGAACGCCTGACCCGGTTCATGCAGAACATCATTGCCATCCCCTCCTTCAGCGGCCAGGAAGGCGCCGTGGTCGAACGCATGGCCGCCGAAATGGATGCCTTGGGGTACGATGAAGTCGTTGTGGATCCCATGGGCAACCTGATTGGCCGCCTCGGCAATGGCCCCTGCAAAATCGCGCTCGACGGCCATTGCGACACCGTCGAGATCGGGGATCCCGGCCTCTGGACGCGCGACCCCTTCGGCTCCGAAATCGAAAACGGAATCATGTACGGGCGCGGATGCAGTGACCAGAAGGGCGGGGTCGCCTCCGCCATTTACTCCGCCGCCATCCTCAAGGAAATGGGCATGCCCTCCGCCATCAGCCTCTACGTGGTCGCCTCCGTTCAGGAGGAGGATTGCGATGGGCTCTGCTGGCAGTACATCATTAACGAAGACCACCTCCGCCCCGATGTGGTGGTGCTGACGGAGCCCACCAGCCTGCAGATTTACCACGGGCACCGCGGGCGCATGGAGATCGAGGTCGCCACCTCCGGCCTCTCCTGCCACGGCTCCGCCCCCGAGCGCGGCGTCAACGCCATCTACAAAATGGCGCCCATCATCAAGGATATCGAACAGCTCAACAACCGGCTCATGCCCCGCCCCCCCCTGGGCAAGGGCACCGTCACCATCAGCCAGATCCGCTCCACCTCCCCCAGCCTGTGCGCTGTCGCCGATGGGTGCGCCATCCATCTCGACCGGCGGCTGACGCTCGACGAGACCGAGGCGCGCGCCGTCGCGGAGATCCAGTCCCTGCCCTCCGCCAAGGCCGCCGGCGCCAAGGTCTCCGTGCTGGAATATGCCGTCCCCAGCTACAAGGGGCTGGTCTACCCCACCAAGAAATATTACCCCACCTGGGAACTGCCGGAGAAATCCGTCCCCGTCCAAACGGCCGTCACCGCCTACCGGAACACCTTCAAGGAAGAGCCGCACGTCGGACACTGGACCTTCAGCACCAACGGCGTCGCCACCGCCGGGCTCTTCAACATCCCCACCATCGGCTTCGGCCCCGGCCATGAGAAATATGCCCACGCCCCCGATGAGCAGATCGAGATCGAGCACCTCATCCGCGCCTCCGCCTTCTATGCCGGCTTCGTTGCGGAGTTCTCCAAAACAAAAACCGCCAAGCTGAATTAGACAGACCTGCCCCTTCAGCCCATCAGGACCGCGCCATGCTCAAGATCATTAAACAGGTCCAAAAAATCATTGTCTATGCCTTGCTGTTGATGTTGCTCTTTGTCGTCGCCATTTCCACCTTTGAAGTGGGCTTGCACTTGGTGCGCCAGCTTTTTCAGCCCCCGTATTTCATGCTCGATGTCAACAAACTGCTGGAACTCTTTGGCCTGTTCATGATGGTCATTATCGGCTTGGAACTGTTGCATTCCATCAAGTCCTACACCATCAACGAACAAATTCCGGTTGAGGAAGTCTTCATGGCCGCCATGATCGCCCTGGCCCGCAAGGTCATCGTCCTCGACATAAAATCCGCCGATGCCCTCCTGCTGGCCGGCCTGGGGGTTCTGATTATCGCCCTGACCACGGGGTATTACCTGGTCAAGAAATCCACCCTCTTTGTCCCAAACAAGACCGAGGGTTGATGCCTTTCGAGTGACGGCCCATCAGAAATTTATAAAATAATTATTGCAATCGGTTGCAATAATGCACATATATTGCGTATACGTTTACTTAAACAGGGGATTTTATGAGAAAGTTTCTTTCAGGTGGGATGTTCTTGCTGGGATGTCTGGCGTTCTGCAGTCAGGCGGAAGCCAAAAAAAACCTGGTCAACGACAGCTTTGAACTCCCGGCCCTCAAGGCCGGAGAAACCAGCGTCCTGCCCGCCGAATGGCTGAATTTCGCCTCCGTTCCACAACCCTGCCTGGCTCTAACCACTCAGGTTAAGAAAAGTGGCATGCAGTCCCTGCACTTCAGCACCCCGGAGCCCACGAATGCCTATGTCGGCATTGTCCAAGTCCTTGAAGTCCGCGCGGGACGCAGGTATGAAGCCTCCTGCTATGTCCAGAATGACCCAGCCACCCCCATTGAACCCGGCGCCTACGCCCAGATCAGCATCGAGTGGAAAGATGCCTCCAACAAGGAAATTTCCCGCGATCACGGGCCCTCGTGGAGCACGGAAGTGTCCGCCAAAAAATGGGAGCGCATGGCCTATGTGGCCACGGCCCCCAAAGGCGCTGAGAGCGCCGCGGTGGTGATCACCTACTTTGCCCCCGCTGGCGGCGGGGTGGGCGCCTTCTATCTGGACAAGGTGGACTTCACCGCCAAGCCTTGAGCGGGCAGGCATCGTCGGGGCGCGTTCGAGGAACGCGCCACACGCTCAGGCCTCTTCTGGATCAAGCCGCGCTTTGACCAGCTCCATCAAATGCTCCAGCGTCTCCGCCCGGCCCAAATGGAATTCATCCAGGATGTTCTCCTCGACCTCCGCCTCGCCTGATTCACCCCGCAGGCGGTACCAGAGAATGTGGGCCAGGTAAATAATCTTGGTGCTGATCCGCACCTCCTCCGGCGCCGAAAGCGGCGTCCGGTAATGCCGGATGATGGAGACAATCCGCTCCGGAATGTTCCAGCGCGCCGCCATGCGGGCCCCGATCAGGGCATGGTTGACCCCCTCAATCACCTGCTCCACCACATTCACTGAAATGCGCTTGTGCGCGCACATGCCGTTGAGCGCCTGGTAGGTCTGGGGATGCCGCCCCTCCAGGATGATCTT
>CAZFSE010000122.1:0-1126 GCA_964521805.1 uncultured Verrucomicrobiota bacterium | reverse complement strand
GCACCCCGATCTTGCGCAGGATGATGATCAGCATCACCAACCCCAGGCCCGCGCTCTCTGAATCGTCCTGGATATGTTCAAACACTTCGTCCAGCGACGCATACACCTTGGCCGTCGAAATCTTGTGAAGAACCCGCTTCTTCTCCACCTCCACCATTCGCGAATTGTTGGACACCATCAGATTGAAAAAGTGCGGCGCCACCGCAAACTCCACCTCGACCACCTTGCCCCGCGCCTCGCGCAAGCCACAGAAATGCCCCGCCTGCTCGGTCATCTTTTCGTGGAACGACACCAGACCCTTTTGGTAATCCGCCGGACACCCGATATCGAGACCCTCTTCCTCAAACAACAACCGTTTGTTGTTGGCCCGAATCGCGTTGTCCATCAATTCGCGCAGGCAATACTCCAGGTGCTCCGCAATGCCCTCCTTGCCCAGCGCGGAAAGAAACGTCCACAAGACCTTCACCAGGCCCTCGATGGTCTCCTCCTCCATCCGGGCAGACCGGACCACCAGGGGCGCCTGGCTCCGAAGGGTGGCTTGAATGGCCTCCTGTGCTGGCAAGTTCGTTTCCATGAGACGGAAGGATACCCGCACCGGAGCCAAAAGAAAACAGATTTAAGTTCCCCGGCAGGCTGACGATACACAAAGCAGAAACAATTTACGCGGCTGAGAAGCGGCGGGAAGAAAAGAGAGAGCCCTCAAGAAACCGATGTCCAGCGGTGAGGGCTCTTTCCCTTTATACAGCATTGGCCTCTGCCACCATCAGGAACCTCTGATCCTTGCGCTCCAGACAGAGAACGGGGCTGGACCGATCATTAAACCGCCAGTTCAAAAATAGTTGCCCCCCCTCTTCCAGGGATTGGAAAAGATGACCCAACAGCTGTTCCTGCGCGGGACGGGCCAGATGCCGGTGAACATTGGCCAGCAGAATCACCTGGTACTTCCGCGGCAAGGGACGCCGCACCACCTCCGAGGCATACAGCAGAAGGTGCTCCTCACGGGCCGCCCGTCGCGCCACGTCACGAGCCGGAGCAGAAATATCCACCCCATGAATCTTCCCGCAAAGCCCTCTCGAACGCAGGATTTCGGCGGCTAAACGAACCCCCGGCGCCCCCCCCGCCATGG
>CAZFSE010000121.1:0-13536 GCA_964521805.1 uncultured Verrucomicrobiota bacterium | reverse complement strand
TCCCGCCGTCCCCTCGTTTTAGTCCAATAAAAAAGCCAGCCATGATTCTTTCACCGGGTTGTTTGCCCTTGAAAATCCGTGGGACCGCTTTGCCATCCGTGGGGCACCATCTTCTTCGCCTTGTGGTTGGATGTGGATGTTGTTATGTTTTTCATTGGGTTGCGGGTGGAAGGCCCGCGTTAGGATGAACAAAGAAATGTCCACGCCCCCAAGCCCCCTGCTGAGCATGAAGGATATCTGGAAATCCTTCCCGTCGCCTGCCGGCGAGGCGGCGGTGCTGAAAGGCGTGGATTTGCGGTTGGACGCGGGCGAGTTTCTGGCCATCACCGGGCCGTCCGGATCGGGGAAAACCACCCTCCTGATGCTGGCGGCGCTGTTAAGCCATCCGACCCGGGGCTCCATTATCTTTGATGGCGAGGATGTATCCTCCACCGATGAGGCCTGGCTATGCCGGCAACGGAAGCACAAGGTCGGCATGGTGTTTCAGAAATTCTGCCTGTTGCCACATCGCACGGTGCTGGAGAATGTCCTGTTTCGGTTTCGTTATCTGGATCATGATCCGGAGGATGCCCTGTGTCGTTCGCAGGCGGCCTTGAAATCGTTGGGTCTGGAGGGAAAAGAAAAACAGTCCGCCCGTCTGCTTTCCAGTGGCGAAATGCAACGGGTGGCCATTGCCCGCGCCGTGGCCCTGCCGCCGCGCCTGCTGGTGGCGGATGAGCCTACCGGCAATCTGGACCGCGCCGCCACGCAAGTGGTCATGGAGGCCTTTAAGCGCCTGAATGAAGAGGGCCTGACCATTCTGCTTGTCACCCATAACGAGGAGCTGTTGACGTATTGCACGCGGCATGTGGTGTGCCGGAGCGGGCGCATCGAACCTGGGAGGGATGGCGCGTGAAAGCACCAAGCAACCGTCCGGGCGGACGCCTTTGGAAAGATGTCTGGGAGGGCCTGCGCGCCCAGCCAGGAAGAACCCTGCTGTCCTTCCTGGCCATTGCGGTGGGCAGTGTATCCCTGACCGTGCTGGTGGCGGTGCTGGACGGGTTGGAACACCGGGCGGAGGGCCTGGTGCGCGAATTGGGATTCAACGTCTTTGCGATTGCGGCGCGGGCGCCTTCTCCAGGCGCCGTAGCCCCTTTGCGGGAAAGCATGGCCGCGCGGCTGGCGAGGGCGTTGCCCCTCTGTTCCATATCCACCGTGCGCGAGCAGACCGCCCGCATGCAGGTCCTTGAGCAATCCGTACGAGTAGTGGCCACCGATGAGCAGTTGGCTGGCGTGCGGCGTTGGCCGGTCGTGGCGGGGCGCTGGCTGGATACTGCCGACATCAACCGGCGCGAGCCCCATGCCGTCATCAGCGAGGCGCTCCGCCGTTCCCAAGGGTGGGAGGTGGGAGAGGTGGTGTCCCTGAAGGATATTCGCCTGGTCGTGGTGGGGGTGGTGCAAAATGGAAGCCAGCAAGCGGATGAAACCCGCGCCGAGGAAAGGCCGGCGGGTGGGCGGGAGATCTTTGTGCCCAAGACCCTGCCGCCCGTGTGGGCAACCCCCGAGCCTGGGACGGACCCCGCCGTGGATACCGTGTTTGTCCGCATACCGGAGTCTGCGAGCCTCCCGCAGGTGGTGCGCCGCACGCGAGATTTGCTGTTGGAAGGCAGGAAAGACAGCCAGGGGCTGGAGTGGGTTACGCCCGAAACGCTTCTGGCCAGCGTGCGAAAACTTCAGCGTAGCATCCGGTTGACGGCGGGAAGCGTGACGTTCTTGAGCTTGATCCTGGGCGGCACCACCCTGATGAGTTTGATGGTGGCCAACGTAAAGGACCGGATGCTGGAGATTGGATTGCGGCGGGCGCTGGGGGCGTCCCGCATGGAGGTGGCTGTCCTGTTTGTGGCCGAGGCTTGCCTCGTGACCACCGGGGCGGCCTTGCTGGGGGTGGCGCTGGCCCATGCGGGATTGATGAGCAGTGCGGCGCGCATGGGCCTGCCGGCACTGATGGGATGGCGCAGTATTCTGGTGCCGCTGGCCTCCGCTTTCCTGCTGGGGATTGCCTTCTCCTACTGGCCCGCCCGCCTGGCCTCCGCCGTGGCGCCCTCCGAGGCGCTGAGGAGCGAGTAAGTTATTCATTTATCTTTTGCGACTTTGCCCGACATCTGGTACGTTTGACGGATGATTAAAACGATTCAGATTGGGAAGCTTAAGGTGGGCGGACGCTCTTCCCCGGTGTTGATCGCCGGGCCATGCGTCATTGAAAGCCGTTCCATGTGCCTGGAATTGGCGGGGAAGCTGTCCCAATTGTCCAAAAAAGAGAAGATTCCGCTGATCTTCAAGGCCTCCTACGACAAGGCCAACCGGACCTCGCACACCTCCTTTCGCGGGCCGGGGCTATCCCGGGGCCTGCCGATTCTGGAGGAGGTCAAAGAGCGGTACGGCCTGCCGATCCTGGTGGATGTGCATAGCGAGGCCGAAGTGCCCCTGGCCGCGCGGGTAGCGGATGTCCTGCAATTACCTGCCTTTCTTTGCCGCCAGACGGATTTGGTTTTGGCGCTGGGCGAGAGCGGGAAGGTGGTCAATATCAAGAAGGGGCAGTTCCTGGCCCCCTGGGATATTCGGCACGTCATTGCCAAGGTGGAAAGCACCGGAAATAAAAAGATCATTTTAACAGAACGCGGCGTGAGTTTTGGGTATAATAACCTTGTGGCCGACATGCGCAGTTTGCTGATCATGCGAGAATACGGCTATCCAGTGGTTTTTGATGCGACGCACAGCGTGCAGTTGCCGGGGGGCGCGGGGAACCGCACCTCCGGGGATGGCCGCTGGGCGCCCAACTTGGCGCGCGCGGCGATGGCGGCCGGGTGTGACGGCATCTTTCTGGAAACCCATCTGCATCCCGCCCAGGCTCTTTCCGACAAGGACAATGCGATTGCGTTTTCCCTGTTGAAGGGATTGTGGCGGCAAATTCGGAGCATACATGCCCTTGTCCGCTAAACAGCGTGCGGCCTGCGTTGAGTCGTTGGTGTGTGATGTGGGCGTTGTTTTAGAAGGCGAAGAATCTTTGGGAAAAGGTGTTGCAGGTTTATGAGGAAGCAAGCGAAGATTAAAGGCTGGCTGGTGCTGGTGGCGGCCCTGGCGATGGGATGGGCGGCACAGGCGGCAGAGGATTCGCGGGTGCAGACCGTGACCGGGTTCCGCGTGCCGGAGTATGATGACAAGGGAAATTTGAAGTCGGAGCTCAATGGGGACTTCGCAAAGATCCTGCCCAATGGCGTGGTGGAAATCACCAATTTAAAGATGTTGATGTTCAAGGAGGGCGTTGTCGAGGCCTCCATGACAGCACCCAGTTGTACCTATGACCGGGAAGGCCAGCGGGCGGGGTCCGAAGGGGATGTGCGCATCTCCCGGGAAAACATGGTGGTGACCGGCAAAGGCTTCTATTGGAACGCCAAAAATGAGCGCATCCAGATCTTTAAGGATGTGAAGGTGGTTTTGAAGGATGTTCGGTCCTTGGACAAGGGAGTGGAGAAATGAAGATGTTGAAACTGGCGATGGCCGTCTTGCTGGCCCTCTTGGCGCTGTTCCCCGCGGTTTGGGCGGCAGACACCAAGGACAGCCTGGAAGTGGCCGACAATGTCACCGTGATTACGGCGGTGAGGCTGACCTTCGATTACAAGAACAAGTATGCGCTGTTCGAGGAAAACGTGGTGGTCAGTGATCCGGAGATGCAGTTGACCTCCGACAAGCTGATTGTGCATTTTGCCGAAGAGGGCAAGGTGACCTCCATCAAGGCCGAGGGCCATGTCAATATGAAGCAGGATGACAAGGTGGGGCAGTGTGCGCTGGCCACCTACGATGTGCCGTCCGGAAAAATTGTGATGGCCGGCAAGCCGCGGGTCAGCAGGGGGCGCGATGTGCTCGAGGGCGACATCATTACGTTCTGGCGGGATGACAATAAGATGGTGGTCCAGCCCCAGGCCCGGCTGGTGATTTATCCGGATGGGCGCGAAAACTCGAAGGACCTCTTTTTGGGTGGAGAATAAGCGTGGAGAAAAGCACCCTACTTGTCGAGACCCGAAACCTGGCCAAGGAATACCGCCGGAAGAGGGTGGTCAATGGCGTCAACCTGGCGGTCAGCCCCGGGGAGATTGTCGGGTTGCTTGGCCCCAATGGAGCGGGAAAGACCACCAGCTTTTACATGATTGTGGGCCTGGTGCGCGCGACCGAGGGGGATGTCTATTTCAAGGGGCGCAATATTACCCGGGAGCCCATGTACCGGCGCGCGCGCATGGGCATGGGATACCTTTCCCAGGAGCCGTCCGTTTTTCGGCGGTTGACGGTCGAGGAAAACGTCATGGCGATTTTGGAGACCCTGCCTATTTCGCGCAAGGAGCGTCGCCAGCGGCTGGAGTTTCTGCTGGAGGAGCTGAAGATCAGCTATCTGGCCAAGCAGAAGGCGTATACGCTCAGCGGCGGCGAGCGCCGCCGGCTGGAGATCACCCGTGCGCTGGTCACCAATCCCTCGTTGATTTTGCTGGATGAGCCGTTCAGCGGGGTGGACCCGCTGGCGGTGTATGATGTCCAGCAAATCATCATGGAGCTGAAGGGGCGGGGGCTGGGGATTCTCATCACCGACCACAACGTCCGGGAGACGCTGGCGGTGGTGGACAAGGCCTATTTGATTTGTGAAGGGAAGGTGCTCAGAGAAGGCACCAGTTCCTTCCTGATAAACGATGAAGTCAGCCGCGAGCTTTACCTGGGGCCGCGGTTCAGCATGTAACACCAGGCAAGAAGAAAGGACCATCATGCAGATACATGTAACCGGCCGCCATATGGAGATCACAGACGCCATACGTGATTACGTTCATGACAAGCTTCAGCATGACTTGGTTGAGTTCCCCCGGACAGAAGACGTGCATGTGATCCTGGACCTGGAGAAATACCGGCAAATCGCCGAGGTGGTTATTCAGGCCCCGAACCATGTGAGGGTGGAGGCCCGCGAGGAGTCGGACGATTTGTATGCCTCGATTGATGCCGCCATGGAAAAGGCGGTCAAGCAGATGCGCAAGAAGCGTGACACCACGCAGAATCACAAGGCGCGCGAGAGCTTGGCGCAGGTGGAAGTGGATGCCGCCGCTCGTGAGAGCCGAAACGACTAGCCTGCCGGGCGGAGGATGCGGTGGAATTAACGGTCAAAGAGTTTTTTAATGCCGGATGTGAGAGCCTGTCCCTGAAGCTGGTGGCGGGAGAGGCGAACATGAGCCGGGTGATCCACGAGATTGCCATGAACCGGCCGGGGCTGGCCCTGGCCGGTTTCTTTCAGTACTTTGCCTACCGGCGGATCCAGGTGATTGGCCTGGCGGAACTGGCCTATTTGAAGAGCCTCTCCAAGGAGGATCAGAACCGCCGGTTGGACAAGTTCTTTGCACGGCAGATTCCCTGTGTGGTGGTGACCCGCAACCGGCAGTTGCTTCCGAACATGCTGGCCCGGGCCGAGGCCTTCAAGGTTCCGGTCCTGCGGACCTCCATGATCACGGGGGCGTTTATTAACGCGGCCACCATCCTGATTGAGAATTTGTGCAGTCCGCGCGTGCGGGCGCAGGGAACCATGGTGGATATTCTGGGCATTGGGGTGCTCCTTGAGGGCGAGCCTGGCATCGGCAAGAGCGAAACCGCCCTGGCCTTGGTGGAGCGGGGCTACAGCCTGGTGGCGGATGACATCACGGTGTTGCGCCGGGACAATGCCGGTGTTATTCTGGGATCTGCGGTTGAGATTACGCGGTACCATATGGAAATTCGCGGCTTGGGCATCATTCATGTGCCCAGCCTTTTTGGCGTGGCCTCCATTCGCAGTGAGATGAAGCTGGATTTGGTTATCCGCCTTCATCATCCCAGTCCGGAGGAAGAGGATGACCGGACTGGATTGATGGCCAAGACGAGGGAGTTTTTGGGGGTGAAAGTCCCCTATATCACCCTGCCCGTTGGCGCGGGAAAGGATATGGCACATGTCGTGGAGGTGGCGGCTTTGAATCAGAAGCTGAAGCAATTGGGGCATGATGCGGCCAAGGAGTTGGATGAGAAGATGATGGGCATTTTGTCAAGGAATCACAAGGCATGAGCCGAGGCTCCCATAGTGGAGGGGTTGGCGCGCCACAAGTCCTGGTGCGGGATATGGAAATTCTCAACAAGTTTGGGATTCATGCCCGCCCGGCGGCGCTATTTGTTAAAACAGCCGGGCAGTTTGATTGTGAAATCACGGTTGAAAATAACGGGACATCCGTGTCTGGAAAGAGTATTATGGGCCTTTTGACCTTGGAAAGCCCTAAAGGCACCGTGTTGCGCGTGGCCGCAAAAGGGGCGGATGCCAAGGAAGCGCTGGCCGCCTTGGGGCAGTTGGTGGCCAGCAAGTTTTATGAGGATTGATGGGAATGTCGGAACAACTCAAAGAGATTGAGATCAAGGGCATTGGCGTCTCCAGCGGGGTGGCGGTGGGTCCTGTTTTTCTTGTGACCAATGAGGAAGACCGCTTGGTGGAGCGGGATATCAACGAGGACGACATCCCCCGGGAAATTGCGCGGTTTGAGGAGTCCCTGATTGCCACCCGCTACCAAATCCATGAAATACAGCAAAAGGTGGGTGAGGCCATTGGGCAGAAGAGTGCCAGTATTTTTGATGCCCATCTGCTGGTGGTGGATGACCGGGCGTTTGTTGAGGAAGTCATCCGGGGTTTGAGCGCCCAGCGCAGAAATGTCGAGGCGGTGTTAAGCGCGGTGGCCAACCGGTATGCAAAGGCCCTGGAGAATTTGAAGGACGACTATCTGCGGGAGCGGGCGGCGGACATCCGGGATGTGACGCGCCGCATTTTGCGCAATCTGTCAGGGCGGAGCAGTCAGCTCTTGGCCTCCCTGGAACAGCCCTGCATTGTCATCGCCAACGATCTGGCGCCTTCGGATACCGCCAGCCTGAACAAGAGCAAGGTCATTGCGTTTGCCACCGACCTCGGCAGTCCGACCTCCCATACCGCCATCATGGCCCGTGCTTTGGAGATCCCGGCGATCGTGGGATTGCATGACATCAGCGTGCGCGTATCGCCCGGGGATCAGATCCTGATTGATGGAAACAAGGGACTGGTGATCATCCATCCGACCCGCGAGCGACTGGAGCGCTACGGGAAAATTGCGGAAGCCCGGCAGATGATCAAGTCCGGCCTGGCGGCCTTGAGGGACGAATCCGCGGTGACCCTGGATGGGTACAACATGTTGCTCTCCGCCAACATTGAACTGCCGTCGGATGTGGACACGGTGATTGCCAATGGCGCGCATGGGGTGGGGTTGTTTCGCAGTGAGTATCTTTTCCTTGCCCAGGATGGAATCCCCACGGAGGAGGAGCAGTTCAAGGCGTATGATGAAACGGCTCAGCGGCTTGCGCCGGCCCCGGTCATCATCAGAACCCTGGACCTGGGCGGCGACAAGTTCCTGTCCCATCTAAAAACCCCCCAGGAACTCAATCCGTTCATGGGATGGCGTGCGATACGTTTTTGCCTGGCCCAGCCGGATATTTTTAAAACCCAGCTCAGGGCCATCTTGAGAGCCAGCCGCCACGGCAATGTGAAGATCATGTATCCCATGATCAGCAACGTGGACGAGGTGTTGCAAGCCAACAGCCTGCTGGAGCAATCCAAGCATGAGTTGCGCACGCGCGGCATCCCCTTTGATGAGAATATCGAGGTCGGCATCATGGTCGAGGTCCCTTCCGCCGCGCTGACCGCCAATCTGATTGCTCCGCATGTCCACTTCTTCAGCCTGGGAACCAATGATCTGGTCCAGTACACCCTGGCGGTGGATCGGGTCAACGAGCGCATAGCCTACTTGTATGAACCCACCCATCCCGCCATCATGCGCCTGATCAAGCAAACGATTGACGTGGGGCATGAACACGATGTCTGGACGGGCATCTGTGGAGAAATGGCCGGGAACCCCTTGATGGCGCCCCTGTTGGTGGGGCTGGGCATTGATGAGCTCAGCGTCAGCCCCACGATGGTGCCGCTGGTCAAGGATGCCATCCGAAGCATCCGGTATTCGCAGGCCGAGGAGCTGGCGCGTGCGGCCCTGGCCTCTGAATCTGCCAAGGAGGTTTTGGAGCTTTGCCACAAGTTGACCGAGGAAGTTGCACCCGAGATTTTAGAACTGGTGGAGTGAGCCGCCGAACACCTCTTGTTTATAAGAAACAACCCATAAAGGAGAAAGCATGTCGCATCATTCATATATGTTCACTTCTGAATCCGTCACGGAAGGTCATCCGGACAAACTGTGCGATGGCGTGTCGGACGCCATCCTGGACGCCTGCCTGGCGCAGGACAAGCGGAGCCGCGTGGCTTGCGAAACGCTGGCCAAGACCGGCATGGTCGTGATCGCCGGAGAAATTACCACCAACGCCGTGCTGAACTATGCGGATATTGTTCGTGAGAAGGTCAAGCAGATCGGCTACGTGGATTCCGCCATGGGCTTTGATGGAAACACCTGTGCCGTGCTCGTGGCGCTGGACAAGCAGTCCCCGGATATTTCGCAGGGAGTGACCAAGGGGCAGGGGCTGTTCAAGGAGCAGGGCGCCGGCGACCAGGGAATGATGTTTGGGTATGCGTGCGATGAAACCGTGGAGTTGATGCCGGCCCCCATCATGCTGGCGCACAAGCTGACCCGGGCCCTCTCCAAGAACCGCCGCTCCGGAAAACTGCCGTTCCTCCGGCCCGATGGAAAATCGCAGGTGACGGTTTGCTATGAAAATCACAAGCCGGTGCGGGTGGACACGGTGGTGATTTCCACCCAGCATTCGCCGGAGGTCTCCCACAAAAAACTGCAGGAGGCCGTGATTGAGACGATCATTAAGAAGAGCATTCCAGCCCGCCTGCTGGACAAGAAGACCCGTTTCCTGGTCAACCCCACGGGACGCTTTGTGGTGGGCGGCCCGCAAGGCGATTGTGGGGTGACCGGGCGCAAGATCATCGTGGACACCTACGGCGGCATGGGGCGGCATGGCGGCGGCGCCTTCTCGGGCAAGGATCCGTCCAAGGTGGATCGCAGTGCGGCATACATGGCCCGGTATGTAGCCAAAAATATCATCGCGGCCAAGCTGGCCCGCCGTTGCGAAGTGCAGCTGGCCTATGCGATTGGTTATCACGAGCCGGTTTCGGTCCTCGTGCATACCTTTGGCACCGCCATCGTGCCGGATGCCAAAATTGAGGCCGCCGTGCGCAAGGTATTTGGCCTGCGACCGGCGCAGATCATCGAGCAGTTGAATCTTCTGCGCCCCATCTATCAGGAAACCGCGCAGTTTGGTCATTTTGGCCGGACGGACCAGCTGGAGAGCTTCACATGGGAGCGCACGGACAAGGTCAACGCCTTGCTCAAGCAGTTTTAAGGTTGCCGCACATGCGGCGGGGCGCTGGAGGACGGCACAAGGAGGCCGTCCTCCTTTTTTGTTTTCTAGGGAAAAAGGTGGAGCGAGCGATGGGATTTGAACCCACGACAACCACCTTGGCAAGGTGGAGCTCTACCACTGAGCTACGCTCGCTTCTTTTACATTCGACGGGGCAGATTATGGGGAAAGTGGTGCCCGTGACAAGCGTTTTTTTTGAAAAGTCCTTTTTTCCGATTAGGGCGCCTGCCGGACAGGCGCCCTAATCGGAAATGAGTGGCTGGCTGTGGCGGGGTGCGGGAATCCGGCCTGCGCGGGCGCCTTATTTCTTAGCGGTGTCTTCTGGTTTTCGGCATTGCGGGCAGGGACAACGACCGGTTCCCTTGCAGGTGGCGCAAGTTTCGCCCTTGGAATCGGGGGTTTGGCCTGATCCCCGGCAAAACGGGCATTTTGTTTTTCCCGTTCCGATCTTGGGGGCATACAGGCCTGTTCCTCCGCATTGTGTGCAGGGCTTGCTGGTCTCTGACATGACCACTCCCCGTCCGCCGCAATCCGGGCAGTCCACAACCCCCATCCCTTGGCAGAGTGCGCAGGCTTTGGGCGGGGATTTCGGTTCCTCCAGCACAAGCTCCCAATCATAGGACTTGAGGGCAAACAGGAGGGGCACCAACCGCATGACGTTGGAGGGCAGTCTGGAATTTATCTCAATGATATGGGCCCGCAACTGGGCGTCGAAGCGCATCTTGGTCCAGATGTCCAGATGGTCATACACCACATGAAAGGGCTGGCCCTTCGCGCTCTCCATCAGGACCCCGCCGGGGCCATGGCCACACAGCAGGCCGGAGCAGGTGGCGCCGTCCACGCGGCGCAAGGTGACGGTTTCCCCGACAGAACAGAGCGGGGCCTTTTCCTGGATCAAATTCGTGACGTACGTGATTCGCCCGTTCTTAGCGGTTTCCAAGCGGCCGTTGTACCACGACCAGCCTTTGGGCGCCAGCAGACAGCCGGCCGCCACCAACGCGCCAACAAAAGCCAGTTTGACCGCGCGCCGGAGTTGAGCAGATTCTCGTGCCCCCCGCATTCTTTTGCCTGTGCTGATGTTAAAGCCACATTGCAGACAGAGGATGGCGCCCTCCGCCATGACGCTCTTGCAGGACGGACAGGTCCTCACATCGCCGCTGATGCCTCCGCCGTCCCGGCGAAGCTTGAGCTGGGGATTGTTTTCCTGGGGTGGTTGAACGGGATAGAGGTCAGGCATAATATCGGCTCCCTTTTTTCCTTTATTTTTGGGCGGGCAGATGTCGGATGTAGCCAGCAGACGTGCACCGCATGCAGGGTTTTGCGGTGATTCGCACCGTACTGCAAGCATTGGGTGTGGTGGGGCGCTTCCCCATGCCGCCGCAATCCGGGCAAACCTGGCATCCGGGGGGCAGGATCAGGTCTCGAAAACCCCGCCCGCCACAAACCATGCAGGCATACGGCTTGTCTGGACTGCCCTTGCTTAATCGTATTGTTTTGGAACAGTCCTTTTGTGAGCGCAACATCAGTTGCCCTTCTCCTTTGCAGACCGGGCAGACGATTCGCTGGGTGTTTTGGACGGGTGCGGCCGTGGGGGTGGGGGGTTGGGGCGCCGGTGGATGCAGAAATCCGTATCCGTAATAACCGAGGCCGCCCAGCACGGCCAGAAGCAATACGTCAAAGATCCTCAACCCGCCCCGTTTGTGCCTTCGCCGTCTATTGAACATCCCATCCTTGTCTGCCTGCTCCATGTGAAATCCGCTCCCCAAAAAATGCTGTACGTTCCATGCTCCATGCCTGCTGGATTAAAGGCCCCCTGCTGTTCAACTGCGGCTCTTTTCATCCCTCTGTGACGCGGTAACAATACGGCAAGCCTGCAAATGAAATCAACCTTTTCGTTTGAAGGTTGGCGGCTTGCTCAAAGCAGGGTGATGTGCTAGAAGAAAACCTGTGTCTGTGAATTTTTGATTGTACAATGAGGTCTTCATGAAAAAGGTCTTTGGATGTTTGCTGGTTTTATTGGGCGTATTCTTGTTTTCCTCCAGCGCGGTGCAGTCCGCGGAGAAGGACGATGTGTTGCGGATGGATGTGAATGGGGATGGCCGGGTGGATGAGCAGGAACTCCGCGAGGAGATCAAGCGCATCGCCTTTGCCAGCATGGATCAGGATGGCGATGGGTTCGTCAGCAAAGAGGAATGGCTGGCCGCCGATCAGGAAAAGACGGCCTTGGAGCGCTTTGACTCCATTGACACCAACAAGGACGGACGGATTGATCAGCTTGAATTTGCGGATTTCGTCAAAGAGGACATGACCCGCCGCAAGCTGTTCGAGAATCTCGATGCGGATGGAAGCGGCTATTTAACTCATGACGAATGGGCCCGCGAGCCCAGCTTTGCCCTGTTTGGAATTCGGTTTTAGTTGGAAAGGAATCTGCTCATGTCACTAAAGGTTACAATCTCGGATGGAAAAAAGGGTGTGCGCATCATTGCTTTGGCCGGACGGCTCGACACCGCCACGGCGGCGGAGTGCACCGCGAAGATCCGCCCGGTGGTGGAGAGCAAGGACCGGCAGGTGATTTTTGACCTGGCGGCTTTGGATTACATCAGCAGTATGGGTTTGCGGGTTATTCTGGCCGCGCGGAAAGCGGTTGAGGATCGCAAGGGCCGCGTGGTGGTGGCCAACATGCAGGCGCCGATCGCCAAGGTTTTTGATGTGGCGGATATCCTGCCCAAGACCGACCTCTTCAACAACCTCCAGGAAGCGGACGCCTATCTGGATGCCATCCAGCGCCAGGAAAAGCTTTCGCACATGGAGTACCCGGAATAGAGGGGAAGAAGTGTCTTGGGGACCTTCTTCGGCCATCGGAGGCCGCCCATTGAATCGGCAAGCGTTATCTTGGCGGCGGCAGTGCGGCGGTGAAGCCCAGTTTTCGCAACCCATTCTTTATTTCCGGCACGCTCATGAAGATTTTCCACAACATGCCGGAGCGGTGATTTTCGATCATCAGCAAAATGGGCCCCTGGTCAATGGCCAGATACGTTTTGGCGCGCCATCGGGCCACGTCGCTGAAGGCGTCGTAGAAGCCATACGGCCCCCACAATTCCTTGCCCCGGTCGTCATGGAAGTGGCGAATGACCTGCATGGAGTATTGGGGCGTGTAGGGGAAGGAGGATAAAGCGGCACTCGGGGTGATGACGCCTGGATCGTAAGTGGGGGAGTGGGCGCCATACCCGCTGGGATTATCGCTGGCGGTCAGCCCCCAGCTGTTGGTGCCGTACCCTTTGTATCCCTTGGGGTTTTCGACACAATAGGCCCGGTTGATCAGGGTGTGGTTGACATTCTGCACCCAGTAGTGCGCATAGCGGTCCTTGAGCCGCCGGGGGTCCAGCCCCACGAAGGAATAATGCGCAAAGAAGAGCGGGCCCCCGTAGTCGGGCCCCAGGGGCAGGGTGATGCCGTAGAATTTTCTTCCGTTTCGGATGTTCCCATTATCGGCCCAGCCTTTATGATAAATCTTTGGATCAATGAAATGCCGGGGTGCGGAAGCCGCCATGACGTAGGTGATCAGGCATTCATTCCAGCCGCCAATCCGCATGTTAGCGGCCCATCCCTGTTTGGGAGACCAGTGCCAGGTAAGGCATTCCTGTCCCTCCTGCACGTGCCAGTCCCACTCCACGGCCTCCCATAATCGGTTGATGCTGGTTCGCAATTGGATTTCGGTCTTGTTGGCCGCATTGAAATACTGGCGCGCGCAGAGCAGGCCCATGAACAGATAAGAGGTTTCCACAAGATCACTTCCATCATCGCGTTCACTGAAGGGGCGTACCTTGCCCGTCTCGCCATGCAACCAATGGGGATATACTCCATGAAACCGGTCGGCCTTTTCAAGAAAACTGGCGATCTTCAAGACGTGCGAGGCCCCTTCTTCCCGTGTGATCCAGCGGCGCTCCACGCCCACGATGATGGACATGATGCCAAACCCGGTTCCCCCGGTGGTCACCGTGTTGCCCCCCGCATCGTCTGGTCCACTGCATCGTTCCCGTGTCATGCCGCTGACCGGATGGGTAAAGTCCCAGAAATACTTGAAGGTCTGCCGCTGGACTTTTTCGAGCAATTGCTCGT
>CAZFSE010000120.1:3752-13585 GCA_964521805.1 uncultured Verrucomicrobiota bacterium | reverse complement strand
CCGCACACCGCCACCCCGCCCGCCCCCGTCAGGGAGGTGGTGACCGCCACGGGACGGCTGGTGCTTCAGGAAGACGACTCCAGCGAAGGCCCCCGGCTCCTCCTTGAAGCGCGCGACGGCCAGAAATACCAGATGGCCCTGGACGAGGAAAGCCGGGCGCTGGCCGAAAAATATGAAGGCCAGGTCGTGCAGGTCACCGGACTGGCCACGACGGAAAACGGCGTGCTCTGGCTACAGATGAGCGAGTGCCGGCCCGTGGGCGGGGAATGAACGGCTTCAGGCCGCCCCCCCACGGGGTCACCCAAAACGAAGAGGATGCCATGACCGCAGAACACGACATTGAAGTCCGCCGCATGAAGCGCCAGGAAATGGACCTGGCGGTGGAATGGGCCGCGCAGGAAGGCTGGAATCCGGGACTGGGCGATGCGGAGAGCTTTTTCCAGACCGACCCTCATGGCTTTTTCATGGCCACCTTGGAACAACAGCCGGTGGGCTGTATCTCCGCCGTGGCCTACGATTATCTGTTCGGATTCATTGGTTTCTTTATTGTCAAACCCCAGTTTCGCGGGCACCGCATCGGCGTCGAGCTGGGCAAGGCCGCCCTCGAATACCTGGGGAACCGGAATATCGGCGTGGACGGGGTCGAGGGAAAAATCAAGAATTACGAAACATTCGGGTTCCGGCTGGCCTATCACAACATCCGGTACGAGGGGCTCTGCCAAGTCAAAGGCCGTGCAGAAGGCCTTGTGCCGGCCTCACAGATTCCCCTGCGCCATCTGGAGGCCTATGACCGGCGCTTTTTCCCAGCGGCGCGCCCCTCCTTCCTCGCGTCGTGGCTGGCCCAGCCCAACGCGACCGCGCTTGCCAGCCAGGAGGGAGAGCGGCTCACCGGGTATGGCATGATCCGCCCCTGCCGGACCGGCTGTAAAATCGGGCCGCTTTTTGCCGACACCCCGGAAATCGCGACACGTCTGCTGGCCGCCCTGGCCAGCCATGGGCAGGCGGGCTCCCCCTTCTACCTCGATATTCCCGGCATCAACCCGGACGCCGAACGCCTGGCCCGGTCGTGGAACATGAAGCCGGTCTTCAAAACCGCCCGCATGTATAACCAGCAGGCCCCCGCCCTGCCCGTGCAGAATATATACGGCGTCACCAGCTTTGAGCTGGGGTAACCGCGTGTCATTTTCACTCACGATCGTGAGCGAAAATGACACGCGGGAAGACAAGGAGGCCGTCGCCAAGGTTGAAGCGGGCAGACAGGGTGAAGGGCCTGGCCGGCGCGGAGCCGGGCGTTTTACATTTGGGGAAAAAGGGCCTATACTACGAACCCATGGAGAAACCACATGAACAGCGGCATGAATCGTCGAAAATTCATCAAGACAACGTCCGTGGCGGCGGCGGGGATGGCCTTGGCGCCGTCGTTCCTTTGGGGAGAATCGGCTGAACGTCCGGGAGTGCTCGTGGTTCATGGACAGGACGTTCAAAAGATGCTGGAAGCCGGAATTGCAAAGCTGGGCGGGTGGAGCGCCTGGGTAAACAAGGGCCGTAAAGTCACGATAAAACCCAATGCGGCCTGGGCCTCACGGCCGGAAGAGGGAGGCAACACCGACCCCCTCCTGGTGGGGGCGCTGGTGAAGGCCTGCCAACAGGCAGGCGCAAGCGAGGTGGTGTTGCCGGAAAACCCCTGTGCAGATTTCAAGCGCTCCTTTGCGATGAGCGGAATCGCCGATGCGGTAAAAGCCGCTGGTGGAAAGCTATACCGGCCCGGAAAAAATGATTACCGAGAAGTCCGCCTGCCGCGCGCCAAGACCTTGAAGACGGCCCGGGTGGCCGTGGATGTGCTGGATACGGACGTGCTGATCAACGTGCCGGTGGCCAAATCTCACGGGGGCGCCGTGTTGACACTCAGCATGAAGAACTGGATGGGCTCCGTCGAGGACCGGGGATTCTGGCACCGCAATCAACTGCACCAGTGCATTGCCGATTTGAGCACCCTCCTTCGTCCGCACTTGATCGTGGTAGATGCCACGCGCATCATGACCACGCACGGGCCCCGCGGCCCCGGCGATCTGGAGTACCCGCATCAACTGATTTTCGGGCGCGACCCAGTGGCGGTGGATGCGGTGGCCGCCACCCTCTTCAAAAAGAAACCGTTCGACATCCCTCACATCCGGATCGCCCACGAGATGGGCGTGGGATGCGGCTTGCTGGAACAGCTGAACATCACCCACCTCGAGACATGACCCGCTCCGCGCGCAGATGGAGGCTCCGATGGGCGGCCTTTTTTTTGGCCGCCCTGCTCTGCCTGCCCCTGCTCCCCTGGGAATCGGCAGGGCTATGGATTCCGGCCCTGAGCCCGCTCTTGAGCCTGGGGGGTGCGCTGGCGGGGCGCCACGCAAGCCTCTGGGTGCTGATGGGCGTGCCGCTGTTGATTCTGGCCTTGTTTCGAGGACGCTGGTTTTGCGGACACCTCTGCCCCATGGGGGCCGTGGCGGAAGGCCTGGGGCGCCTGAACCCTTCGGCGCGCTTCCGGTTCATCCGCCTGCCCCATGCCGGACCAGCGCTGGCCCTGCTCCTGCTGGGCGGAGCGCTGGCGGGGTATCCGCTGGTGATCTGGCTGGACCCTCTTTCGATTTTCAACGCCTTCTTCTCCGCCTGGAGATGGCCGCCCCACCTTGTGGAGGCTCCATGCGCGACGGGCTTTCTGCTGATTCTTCTGCTGAGCCTGCTGATGCCCCAGGCCTGGTGCCACCGGCTGTGCCCACTGGGCGCTTCGCAGGACCTGCTGGGATGGCTGGGCCAGAAAGCGCGCGGCCATGCCCATTCTGAAAACGGGCAGGCGCGCATCGGACGGAGGGCTTTTCTCACCACCCTCCTCGGTGGAGCGGGCGCCTGGGTGGCACGCGCGTCGATCGGCACTCCGCCCTCCCGCCCGATTCGCCCACCCGGCACGGTGGATGAACTCGTGTTGGGCGGGCTGTGCGCACGGTGTGGAAATTGCATGAAGGCTTGCCCCACACAGATCATTCAGCCCGATCTCGGCGCCGGCGGGCTGGCCGGCCTGCTGGCGCCAGCCCTGACGTTCGATGAGCGCTACTGTGATGAATGGTGCCATGCCTGCACGCAGGTCTGCCCGACCGGCGCGATCCGGCGGCTGAGCCTCGATGAAAAACGCGCCCGGCCCCTTGGGCGCGCCGTCATCAGCCGGAAGAAATGCCTCGCGTGGGAGCGGTCCGAATATTGCATGGTCTGCCAGGAGTTCTGCCCGTACCACGCCATCGGGATGGTGGAGCATAACGGGGTCAACTGCCCGGTGGTCCTGGAAACTTCCTGCCGGGGATGCGGGGCCTGCGAGAGCGCGTGCCCCGCCCGGCCGTGCAAAGCCATCATCGTGCGCGCGGTCTAATCGTATTCCAACTGGTCCAGGCGGTCGCCGATGCGCACAACAAACCGGGCAAGCTGGGCCAGCACCAGCCCCATGATTCCACAAAGGAAGGTCGAGGTGAAGATCAACAGCATCAGCCACCAGTCCGTATCAGCACTCTTCTGCAGGGAGAGAACCGCCCACACCAGGGAGAAGGCGCACAGGACAAAACCCACCGTTCCCAGCGCCACGGCGAACATCCTCAACCCGCCGCCATTCAGATCCTCCAGCTCCTCGTACTCCTCCTCCTCCGTGGACTTCGTGGCCGCCGTCGAAGAAATAATGATGGTCTTTTTGGACTTCCCCTGGGGCGGGGGCGGCGGGGGCACGGTATTCGCCACGGTGAGCCGGGTGGTGACCTTTTTGACGTCCTCAAACGGACGTTCAATGGCCGGCACAATTTGAAGGACTTCGCACTTGGGGCATTGAAACTCCATCCCGGCTTCTTCCACGCCGGCGGAAAGCTTGGCATCACACTTCGCGCAATAGAAAACAATTTCGTCCATAACACCCTCCCAGATAGATGCAACCGCGCTCAAGTTCTCATAAGGCCCCGCCGGAGTCAAGAAGGCGGAGGCTCGTGTTTTTTAACCGAATCCAGCACCGAGCGAACCGACCGGGCCAAATCAGAGACATCAAAGGGTTTGTGCACAAATCCATTGGGCTTGGAGCCCACGTCCTGGGCAAATGAATCAATTTCCAGCGAGTATCCGCTGGAGAGCACAATGGGAATATCGGGGCGCATCTCCCGCAGGCGCAGGAAGGTGTCGCGCCCCGAAAGCTTGGGCATGGTCAAATCCAGGAGAACGAGGTCAATCTGGTCTTTCATTTGAGGGAAGAGGTTGACGGCCTCCTCGCCATCCTCCGCGCTGAAGACCTGGTAGCCATACTTGCGGAGGACAATCATCACCACGCCGCGAACAGCGGGCTCGTCGTCCACCACGAGAATCCGTTCCTGCCCGCCGGTGACCGGAGCCTGGGGTTGAACGGCGGTCTCTGACTCGGCCGCCTGGATGGTGCGCGGCAGGTAAATATGAAAGGTGGTGCCCTTGTTCAGCTCCGACTGGCAGACCATCCAGCCGCCATGCTGTTTGACAATGCCATAGGACATGGCCAACCCAAGGCCGGTTCCCTTTCCGGGCCCCTTGGTGGTGAAGAAGGGCTCGAACATATGGTTCTGCACCTCCAGGGTCATGCCCTGGCCCTGGTCCTCCACCAAGAGCAAGACGTACTCGCCGGCATGAGCATCCGCCCACTGCAGGGATTCCTCCTTGCTCACCTCGACATTTCGTGTGCGCAGGGTCAGGCGTCCGCCCTCCGGCATGGCATCCACGGCGTTGACACAGAGGTTCATCAACACTTGTTGCAGTTGGGTGGCATCCGCCTGAACGCTCCACAAATCCTCCTGCAATTCGGAGGTCAGCTCAACGCGGGGGTCCACTGTATGCTTGAGCAAGTCCTGAACTTCCCGGGCAATGCTGTTAAGGCAGGTGCGCGTGAGGTTCAGGCGGCTTCGGCGGGAGAAGCCCAGCAGTTGCTGGACCAATTCGGCGGCGCGCTTGGCGGCCTGCCGGGCCAGCAGAATGAATTGGGCGGAATCTCCGCCCTCCTTGACCTCCATCTCCGCCATGGTGAGGTTGCCCAGAATGCCCGTGAGCAGGTTGTTGAAGTCGTGGGCAATGCCCCCGGCCAGGCGTCCGATGGCCTCCATTTTCTGGGCTTGAAGAAGCTCGGCCTCGAGCAGGCGCTGTTTTGAAAAGTCACGAAACATCCAGAGGCGGGCAAAGACCTGGCCATGCGCGCCGGCCACCGGGCCGGTATACACGGCAAGCGTCATGCGGGCGGGCTCGCGCATCTCCCACTCCTCCATCGCCGTTTCCTCGGAATGCTTTTGGTAATATTCCCAGCGAAAGGCATCTTCGCGGGGTTCCACGAATAATCCGCGCACCAGGTCCCCCAACTCCAGGGGCGTCTTCCCGGTCAGGGATGCGGAGTCCAAGCCAAACAGCGAGGCAAAATGGTGGTTGGCGGCAACGACCCTCCCGGAGGGCCACTCCATGATCAGGATGCCGTCCACAATGGATTCATACGTGGCGCGGAGATGGGCCGTCAACTGCTCGAGCTGGCGCTGGGATTCCCGGAGCTTGAGGGTGCGCTGTTGCACCATGTTTTCCATGCGGTTGCGGTGCTGGCGAAGCTCTTGCACCATTTGGTTGAAGGCCACGGCCAATTGGCGGATTTCGCGGGGTCCGGCTTCTGGAATGACGGCCTCCAAATTGCCCTGGCTAACGTGCTGGGCGGCCTCGGCGGCCCGGATCAGGGGGCGGGCAATCTTGCGGCTGACCAGCAGGCCCATCACCAGAATCGCCAGCAGGCTCACCCCGGTGACCGCGGCATAAAGCCGCATTTCCCGGCGCGGGAGCACCAGCATTTCCTCATGGAGCTTGAGGCCCAGCAAGGTCCAGCCGCCGCCGGAATAAGTCCGTTCAGCGGGGATTTCAACGGATACAAAGGCCAGGGGGCTTTGCGCGCGCACATCATACACGCCCCGGCGGGCCCAGGGCCGGGCGGGCTGGACGGGATCAAACTTGGTGAGCAGGCGCGTGGCGTCCGGATGGGCCAGGATATTGCCCCGCGCATCCAGCAAAACGAAAAAGCCCCCGGCGCCCAGCGACGCCCGATCCAGCGCCCCGCGCAGATGTTCCAGGGAGAAATCCGCGCTGAACGCATATGGCTTTCCGCCCGGCCATTCCTTGATGGGCGCATAAAACGATACAAACAGATTGGTGGCGCCCAGGATCAAATGCGGCGGCAACTGGGAGGCCTCTCCCTGCAGGGCCCGGCGGATGCCCGCGGGCGGAGGGAGGCTGTCCAGCGGAGCGCCGTCCGAGGCATAGAGGGCCCGGCCCAGGGGGTCATACAGGCGCACGCGGGCAAACACCTCCTCCGCCATCGCCATCTCGGGAAGGGATCTCACAAAGTCTGTGGTCACCCCCTCCGGCCCGGGGGATCGCAGAGGGCTGGACAGGGCCCGCGCCCTGCCCGCGGCCAGATCCAGAAGCGCCAGCGCTTCACGGGCGGCGCCATCCGATGTGATGGAGAGCAGGTTATACTCGTAATCCAACAGGGCCTTCCGGGTAAAAAGCTGATGATAGGAAGAGATCAACACCACCGGCAAAAGGCTGGCCACCAGCAGAGAGGCCAAGATGCGGCGGCTGATTGGAGCCATGGAAGAAGGCGCGCTCATGGGGTGGGCGGGAGGTCCTCCTCAAGAAGGGGTAAAGACGGCGGGCGGGCTTGGCTCACGGCGGTCCAGGTGGTGTCCAGGGCCCGTTGGATCTCCGGCGTCAACGCCGGGCAGAAACGACAACGGGACAGGTAGGCGGAGCGGGGATAGATCAGGGGATTCTTTCGCAGGTCTTGAGGCACCAGGGGTTCCGCCTTCTTATTGGGGGTGGCCAGGTTCAAGGCGGAGGCGTTCTTGGCCGCCACGGCGGGAGCAAAGAAATAATTGATAAAGGCATACGCCTCCTCCACATTGTGAGCATCCCGGGGGATGGCAAAAAGCTCCATCCAGCGGGGGGCGCCCTGCGCCGGCGCCAGCAATGCAATGGATTTATCCTGCCGGCTGGCGTTAAGCGCATCGCCCCCGTCGAGCGGGGCAAGGCCAGCCTCTCCCCGCACCAGGGATGCGGCCCGCAGGGCAGAGGATTCATAACGCAGGACCAAGGGGGACTGCTGAACCAGGGCACCACAAGCCTCCTGGATGGCCGCCTCATCCAACACCTTTTCCGCAGGGCCTTGCGCAAGCCGGGCCAATAAAAACGATTCAAGCAAATCGGAGGGCATCAGCACCTTGCCCGGCGGTGAATCGAACAGGGCGGACCAGCTGGAGGGGGGAGGAAGGCGCTCGTCCTTGCGAAAGGCCAAAACCGTGAGGCCCCAGAGATAGGGCACCGAAACCTTGTTGCCCGGATCAAAGGGCAGATCCAGGAAGCTCCAGTCAATATGCTTTAAGCCGGGAAGCGCGCTTAAATTGACGGGAGACAGCAACCTTAACTCGCGCAGAAGGCCAACCTGGCTTTCGCGGGCAATCACCACATCCCAGCGGGAGGCATCTTCCTGAAGCTTTTCGACCAGCTCCTGGCCGGAGACATACTCCTCCAACTCCACACGAATACCCGTCGCTTGTGAGAAATCATCAACGGTTTCCGCCGGCAGATGGCCGGCCAGCGCCCGCACACGAACCACCCGATTTTCCGGCAGGACGGCCACCGGCTCCAGAGAGTCCCCGCAGGAGCACAACAGGACAAGCAAAGAGGCCGCCGCCAGCCTCGCCGCCCAAACAGGCCTCAACGGAAAATCCAACAGCGGTTTGTTCGTGTTTCTGGGCACGTTCGGTTTGTTGTATCGCACCCGGCTCAAAAATAAAATCTTTTTGTTGGAAAACATAAAAATCATTTTGCCTTGGGTGGCCGGGCAGGGATAAGCTACGCCCTCAAGTCACGGCGGCGGTTCCGAAACAAAAAGCCGGCAACAAGTAGAGAGCCATCATGCTTTATCAAGCCATAGCAAGACTCAGGCCGGGCCGGGAACGCCTCATGGCGAACGGGCATCCCTGGGTCTTTTCCGGCGCCGTGGAGGAGTGGCAGGGGGAGCTGGCCTGTGGCGCGGTCACGGACGTGCTGGCGCATGACGGCTCTTGGCTGGCGCGGGGCCTTTTGCATCCATCCGCAACCCTGGCCATCCGCCTCTATACGTGGAATCCCGAGCGGGCCCTGGACACGGATTTCTTCACCGCGCGCCTGGATGCCGCGATGGCCATCCGCGAGCGGATCTTTGGCGAGGCGGAGGCCCGCGGAGAAACCAACGCCTATCGCCTGGTCTACTCCGAAGCAGACGGCTTGTCGGGCCTGATCGTGGATAAGTACGGGCCCGCCTTGATGGTGGAGCTGGGATCGCGGGCCCTCCTGCCCCACTTGGAAGCCTTGCTCCGGCACCTCGCGCAGGAAACCGGAATCACCGATATTGCCGTGAGGGCCGAATCCGAGTCTGTTCAGCGCGAAGGCCTGGATGCCGCCGCGGTTGAGGCGCTGTCCCGAACCTCCCTGAACAAAGTGCGCATCCTGGAAAATGGGCATGCCTTTGATGTGGACCTGGGTGCGGGCCAGAAGACCGGCTTCTTTTTGGACCAGCGCATGAACCGCCTGCGCGTCGCCGCCTATGCCGCGCGCCGGCGCGTGCTCAGCGCCTACTGCTATACCGGAGCCTTTGAAGTGTATGCCAGCGCCGCCGGCGCCACGGAGATCACCGGAATTGACCGCTCCGAACGCGCGCTGGAACGGGCCCGGGAGCACCACGAAATCAACCGGTGCAGAACCACCCTCGACTACGTCAAGGCGGACGTGCCCGAGGCCCTGCGAAAACTCCGCGATGCGGGGCGCACCTTCGACATGATCATTCTGGATCCGCCGCGCTTTGTCTCCAGCCGCGCCCAAAAGGAAAAAGGGTTGCGCGCCTACAAGGACATCAACCTGCTGGCGATGAAACTGCTGACACCCGGCGGCGTGCTGGCCAGCTTCTCCTGCTCCGGGCAGGTCGGCATGGAGGATTTCAAACGCATGCTCGGCTGGTCAGCCTTGGATTCCGGACGAAAAGTCAACTTCATCGAAACCTTGGGCCAGCCACCCGACCATCCTGTGCCAGCCGCTTTTCCGGAAAGCGATTACCTTAAGGGAGTTATCTGCTGGGTTGTCTGAAATGAAGCGGTTATGCTATATTTTTATTGACATAAATTGTAAGATTTTCCTTACAAAGATCGCTTGACTGGGAACGTTCCAACATTTAGGATGACATCCACTTGGTTATTTTTATGGCCACTTGAATGAATAACGAATCTTCCACAGGCCAGGGTCAAAATTCGATGGATCAATGGGTCAAAAACACCCGTTTGTTTCGTCAATGGGAAGATATCAAACAGGAAATCCTGCTCCACAAGTGGTACGAAAGCGAGAAGGCCGGCCATGACATCGGCTGGGAACGCGCGGCGGTGGATTGGATGATCCGCCACGGAAAAAAACACTAGCCTTAACCGCTTTTTTTCTTTTGTCCAACCCTGCTCATCCCCTACCTTCTCCTGCATGAAACATCTACCCGGTCTCTCTTTGCTGGCGCTCGCTCTTCTCGCCCCGGTTCTGGCATCCCACGCCGAACGAATCGCACCCCCGCCCGGCCTGCAGGCCGGACGCCCCTCCTCCACGGAAGAACAAGCATGGACCGACGTCACCGCCGAGGAGATGGACACCGCCGCAATGACCGAGCACGGAAAGAAGGCGCTAAACTTCCCGGGCATGAATTGGAAGCACTCCCAAACGGATCACTTTGTCTTCCATTATGAGCAGGCCATCTT
>CAZFSE010000120.1:0-3652 GCA_964521805.1 uncultured Verrucomicrobiota bacterium | reverse complement strand
CAGTTCAAGCTCCTGCCCAACGCCTATCCCTTGCCGGAATTGCTGACCGCCACCGACTACCCCTCCGACACCAAGAAGGTGTCGCTCTTCTACCGAACCTCCAAATTCATGGTGGGCTTCCTTCTGCTCGACCGCCCGCCCGAACGCTTTGTGCCCTTCCTGAACAAATTGCTGGGCGGGGTCGACAGCATCCCGGCCCTTTGCGAGATTTACGAGTTCACAGACCAGGCCGCGCTGGAAAAGGCCTTTCGCGCCTTCTCCAAATAACCCCCTAAAAAATACACTCGAAACCGGGCGGGGCTTTCCGGTAGTCTGGCGCGAAATGCCATGCTTTCTTACAAAACAGGAAAACCGCCATGTATCGTGACAATCCGCTTCACAAGATCTCTTGGGATAACTTTCTCCAACTGTCCCCCGAAGAAAAAGGCCCGCTTTTCATGCGGGGCGGCCAGCCCTACCATGCGCTGATGGCCCAGCAATTCAACCGGCCCATGCTGGACCGGCTCTGCGAACTGGCCACCCGCATCCGCCGCGTGGCCAAAACCCGGGGAGGCACCCTCTTTCTCCGGGATCTGCTCTCGGAAAAACGGGCCATGCTGTACTTTGCCCAGCCCTCCACCCGCACCTTCCTCTCCTTTTATGCCGCCTGCCAGATCCTCGGCATGCAACAGGCCGAGGTGCGGGATACCGCCACCTCCAGCGAACTCAAGGGCGAATCCCCCGAAGATTCCATCCGCACCTTCAGCTCCTACTTCGACCTCATCATCATGCGCCACCCCGTCGGCGGGTTCGCCGAAAAAATCGCCTGGCTCCTCTCCAACACCGACCGACCCGTGCCCGTCATCAATGCCGGCTCCGGCAAGGACCAGCACCCCACGCAGGCCCTGCTCGACATCTACACCCTCCAGCGCAGTTTTGAGCACCACGGCGGCATCGAAGGCAAGAAAATCGCCTTTGTCGGCGACCTCGCCCGCGGGCGCACCGTGCGCTCGCTCGCCTGCCTGCTGGCGCTGTACCCCGGCGTCAAACAGTACTTCGTGGCGCCCGATTCCCTGCAGATCGGCGGCGACATCCTCGCCTCGCTCGACAAGGCGGGCATGGAATACGAAATCTCCGGCCAGTTCGAAAAGATCATCCCTGAGGTGGACGCGATTTACATGACCCGCATCCAGGACGAATGGGATACCGCGCACGAAAGCCGGCAGGTGGAGATCGAAAAGTTCCACTTCACCGCGGAGCACTTGAAGCGGTTGAAGCCGGACGCCGTGCTGTTGCATCCCCTGCCCCGCCGCAAGGAAATCGCCACGGAGGTGGATCATGACCCGCGCGCCATCTACTGGAGGCAGGTCCGCAACGGCATGTGGATTCGCGCGGCCCTGATCCTCTCCATCTTCGACCGCGAAAAGGAAGTGGACCGCTACTATCACGATTTGACCAGCTAAGGAAAGGAAGATGACATGCCTCAACATTTGCTGACCCTCAGAGACTGGCCCGCCGCGCGCATCGAAGAGGTGCTGGCCCTCGCCCGCGAGATCAAGGCCCATCCGGAAAAATTCGAAAATGTCCTGCGCCGGAAAACCCTGTGCATGATCTTTGAGAAGCCCAGCCTGCGCACCCGCGTCTCCTTCGAGACCGGCATGATCCAGATGGGCGGCCATGCCATCTTCTACGACACCTCCACCTCCCCCATCGGCGCCGGCAAGGAAAGCGTGGGCGACACCATCAAGACCCTCAGCCGCTACGTGGACATCATCATGGCCCGGCTTTTTGAACATTCGCGCCTCGAGGAAATGGCCCAGCTCTCCAGCATCCCCGTCATTAACGGCCTGACGAACTTCTCGCATCCCTGCCAGATTCTCGCCGACCTGATGACCATCCAGGAGCACAAGGGCGCCTTCAAGGGCCTCAAGCTCGCGTACCTGGGCGACAGCAACAACAACGTCACCCACTCGCTCCTCTATGCCTGCCCCAAGGTCGGCATGAGCATCCGCGTCGGCTGTCCCGAAGGCAAGGAATACAGCCCGAACCCCGAGGTTCTCAAGGAATCCATGAAAGCCGGGAAGAAAACCGGCGCGGAAGTCCTCATCACCCACGATCCCGCCGAAGCCGTGCGGGATGCCGATGTGGTCTATACCGATTCCTGGATGAGCTACCACATCCCCGCCCACAAGCTCA
Organism: uncultured Verrucomicrobiota bacterium; assembly: GCA_964521805.1. Classification (GTDB taxonomy): domain Bacteria; phylum Verrucomicrobiota; class Kiritimatiellia; order CAIQIC01; family GWF2-57-35; genus CAZFSE01. The sequence goes on along the minus strand of CAZFSE010000120.1, from coordinate 1,477 downwards.
ATGAACGCATCAGGATTTTCACCCCCTATCAGGTCAACGAGCCCCTCATGAAGAATGCCAAGTCCACTGCCATCTTCATGAATTGCCTCCCCGCCATCCGCGGGTACGAGCAAACCGCCGAGGTGATTGATGGCCCACAATCCGTGGTCTTTGACGAGGCGGAAAACCGCCTCCACGCGCAAAAAGCCGTCATGCTGATCCTGGTGCGCGAAAACCAGAAAACGTAAGCCGGCGAGGGGGATGCCTTGAGCATGGAAAGAGCCGAGCCTGCCCAGAAGCGGCTGTTGGTCGTCAAGCTCAGCTCGCTGGGCGATCTCTTCCATGCCCTGCCGGCGGTGCATAGCCTGCGCCTGGGGTTGGGCGCGCGCGTGGACTGGGTCACCCAGCCGGAATACGTGGACCTCGTCCGTTGTTTTGAAGGCGTGGATCGCGTCCTTTCCTTTCCCCGCCAGTCCCTCGTTCAGGACGGGCGCGCCTTCCTACAGGAACTGCGGCGAACCCACTACGATCTCATCGTGGACCTGCAGGGCTTGCTGAAGAGTGCGCTCGTGGCCCGGCTGGCGCGCGGTGCGGAGCGCATCGGCCCCTCCTATGCCCGCGAAGGCTCGCGCTGGCTCTATGCCCGGCTCGCTGGCCCTCTCAACAAAAACAGGCACGCTGTTGAGGAGGCCATGGATGTCGTTCACGGCCTCGGCCTGCCGGATCTTGGGCGGGTGTTCCCTGTTCGCTTTCCCCCGCGCCCGCTCGAAACGGCTCATCCCCGCATCGCCCTGCTGGCCTGCTCGCGCTGGCCCACCAAAAACTGGCCGCCGGAATCGTTCGCCGCCGTCGCGCAGGAACTTATCACACGGAAACACTCGCATATTTTTCTACTGGGCGCGCCCGCCGATGCGCCGGTTTGCGCTAGCATCGCGAGAAACTGCCCGTCGGCCTCAGTCACCAACCTCTGCGGAAAGACCAGCCTGGTGGAGCTCGGCTCGCTGTTGCAGGAGATGGATCTGCTCGTCACGGTGGACTCGGGCCCCATGCACATGGCCGCCGCGCTCGGCAAGCCGGTTGTGGCCATCTTTGGCGCCACCGATCCTGTCCGCACCGGTCCCTTTGGCCCGCAACACCGCGTGCTCACAACCGCCGGCCTTTCTTGCAGGCCCTGCCGCTCACGCCAGTGCTCGCGAAACGATCTCGCGTGCCTGCATGGAATTTCGCCCGAACAAGTTTTTGAATCCGCCGTTGAACTGCTGGGAGGCGCCTGATGGAAGTTCTATTCGCAATCGTCCTGGGTTTTATCCTGTTGGTCCTGCCGATCATTCTGTCCTTCACCGCCATGACTAAAATCCGGAGCCTGTCGGAACGAATGGACTTCCTGGAGAACCGCCTGAAAGTCCTGCAACAAAAAGAGGCGCCAGCACCCCAGCCAGCCGTTCAGCCGGCGCCAAAACCCAAACCGGCCACAGCCTCCACACCGCCGCCAAGGCCC